>NZ_CP061080.1:5810000-6109263 GCF_014495845.1 Aquibium microcysteis | reverse complement strand
GTCGATCTCCGTCGATCAGAGGGTCTTCGAGGTCCGGAACCCGCCGATGAGGCGGTCCACGGCGGCGTTGAGATAGAGGCCGTTGGCGACGTGGACGCGCAGCCCCGCGGCGGCGGGGTGATGCGCCCAGAGCGGGAACAGCGACTGCGCCACGGCGATCAGCCCGAAGGAGCCGACGGCGACGACGACGAGCGCCCATTCCAGCGGCCCCGGTGCGGGCGGGGCGGGAAGGCTGGCGCCCCAGAGCAGGCCGGCGAGCACGTGGAAGCCGAAATAGCCGAAGGCGGCGGCGAGCGCGGCGAGGCCCGTCCGCCGCGTGAGCGCTGCCGGCGCGGCGTCGGCCAGGCCCTGCGCCACCAGATAGGCCACGCCGAAGATCAGGATGGCTCCCAGCGCCAGCGCCTGCGGCGCCTTGGGCGCGGCGAACCAGCCGAAGACGAGCGCCACGACGGCATAGACGGCGAGCGCCAGCGCGAAGGCGCGCAGGACGGCCCCGCCGCCAGGCACCGCGACGGGACCGGGGCGCCGCGTGGCGGCGACCGCTTCGACCGCGCCGCCCGCCGCCAGGAAGGCATGCGCCTTGTAGAGCGAATGGGCGACGATGTGCAGCAGCGCCAGCGTCCAGAGCCCGAGGCCGCACTGCAGCAGCATGAAGCCCATCTGGCTCACGGTCGACCAGGCGAGCGCGGTCTTCACCGCGCTCTGCGTCAGCATCACCATGGCGCCGAAGAGTGCGGTGAAGCCGCCGAGCATGACCAGCGCCGCCATGGCGCCCGGGCTCGCCTGAACCGGCTCGGCGAGCCGGATCAGGAGCACGCCGCCCGCATTGATGATGCCGGCGTGCAGCAGGGCGGAGACCGGCGTCGGCGCCTCCATGACCTCGGTCAGCCAGCCGTGCAGCGGGAAGGCCGCCGTCTTGAGGGCGGCGGCGATCACCACCAGCGCCACCGCGACCTGAGCGGCCGGCGGCATGGCGAGGGCGACGGACTGTGCGAGCGTCGCGAGATCGGTGGTGCCGTAGGCAATCCAGAACAGCGCCGCGGCGAGCGCGAGCAGGAGGTCGCCGCCGTGCCAGACGAGCGAGAACTTGGCCGCTGCCCGCCGCGCCTCCGGGCGGCCGGGGTAGAACATCAGGAGCCGCCGGAGCACGACGCCGATCGTCACGAAGACGAGGAGCATCAGCGCCAGACTGCCGGCCTGCACGAGCAGGAGCACGGCGGCGAGCGCGGCGAGCATCAGGCCATGGAAGGAGCCCTCGCGCGCCTCGCCGTCGAGGTAGCTGCGCGAATACCGCACCACGACCCAGCCGACGAAGGAGACGAGAGCCGCCATGGTCGCACCGACCGCGTCGAGCCGGAAGGAGAGGATGCCCTGCGGTCCGAACGCCAGTTCCGTCGTTCCACCGGTCGCGACCTGGACGATGCCGGCCAGGGCGAGCGCGAGAGCCGCCAGGGCGGCCGCTTCGGCCAGGCGCGGCAAGCTCCCGGGTCGCGCCCCCGGACGCAGGAGGAAGACGGCCGCGACGGCCAGCAGCAAGGGCGCGGCCAGCAAAGGCAGGGGCAGCATGGGCATTCCGGATCTCCGATTGGCGGGATGGGCCGGAGATAGCGCTTGCCGAACTTCCAGAAAAATACATAATATAGGAGATATAGTTCTATCAGATCGAATTATGTCCCTGCTGAACCTGCACCATTTGCGCCTGTTCCGCGCCGTGGCGACCGATGGCACGCTGACACGGGCGGCCGGGAAGCTGAACCTGTCGCAATCGGCGCTCTCCACCCAGATCCGCACGCTCGAGGACAGCCTCGGCCATGCGCTGTTCGAGCGCCGCGGCCGCGGTCTGGTCCTGACGGAGGCCGGGCGGATCGCGCTCGACCATGCCGAGGCGATCTTTCGCGCCGCCGACGACCTCACCGCCACGCTGCGGGAGACCGGGCGGACGCGGCGGGCGCTGCGGGTCGGCGCGCTGGCGACGCTGTCGCGCAACTTCCAGATCCGGTTCCTGCGGCCGCTGATCGGGCGGCCCGACGTCGAGGTGGTGCTGCGCTCGGGCAGCCAGGCCGAACTGCTGCGCGGACTGGAAGGGCTGGCACTCGACGTCGTCCTGACCAACCTGGCGCCGGCGCGCGACGCGTCCAGCCCCTGGCTGATCCACAGGCTCGACGAACAGCCCGTCGGAATGATCGGCACGCCCCGCCGGGTCGGGCCGGAACCGCGAAGCCTCGCCGATCTGATCGCCGCCGAGCCGCTGATCCTGCCCGCGCCGGACACGGCGCTGCGCGCGGCCTTCGACGCGCTCACCGCGCGGCTCGGTCTCGCGCCGACCGTGGCGGCCGAGGCCGACGACATGGCCATGCTGCGTCTGCTCGCCCGCGAGGATGCCGGCCTCGCCGTCATCCCGCCGATCGTCGTGCGCGACGAGCTGGAGGCGGGCTTCCTCGTGGAAGCGGCGACGCTCGACGGCATCCGCGAAAGCTTTCTCGCGGTGACGCTGCAGCGGCGCTTCCCCAACCCGCTGCTCGACGAGGTGCTGCGGCAATCGGCAGGCCGGTAGATTCATCGCCCTCGGCAAGGTCCCGCAATTCCGCTACCGTGACGGCCGCAGATCGCTGAAGGGGTGACGGGACTGGAACTGCAGCCTTATCTCGTTTCGAACACGCCGCCGACCCGGCCGCAGACGATGCTGGCGACGGGGATCGCGGCGTCGCTCGGCTGCGCCACGCTCGTTGCGATCCCTTTCGCGGACGTCCGGCTCGACGGGACCGAGCCCGTCCTGCCGGCCTATGCCGCCGCGCTTGCGGTCGTGGAGATCATGACGGGCGTGCTGCTCTTCGCCACGCTGACGCTGTCGCGCCACCGCGCGGTGACGGTGCTGGCGGCGGGCTACCTCTTTTCCGGGCTGCTGGCGATCCCGTGGGCGATCTCGTTTCCCGGCGTTTTCCCGGCGCTCGGCCTCGACGTCGACGTCCAGAGCACGGCAACGCTCGCGGCCGTCCGCCGGCTGGGTTTCGCCTCCTCGCTCGCTGCCTATGCCGCGCTGCGGCTCGCGGACGGGCCGGAAGCCGGCTCCGGCCAGTCGAAGGGCGCCCTCCTGGCCTGCGTCTTCGCCGTCGCCGTGGCGGCGATCGCCGTCTCGGTGCTCGCCCTGTCGGGCTTCGACGGGCTGCCCCGGTTCATGGCCAATTCCCGCGAGGTCACGCCGCTCTGGTCCTACGTGCCGGCAGCGGCGATGACGCTCTACGTGCTTGCGGCCGGGATGCTGCTCGCCGCCCGCAGATCGGTCCTCAACCTGTGGGTAACCGTAGTCGTGCTGACGCTCGCGATGGAACTGTTCCTCCTGTCCTATGTTTCCGGCGGGACGCGGCTGACGATCGGCTGGTGGGCCGGGCGCGTGCTGGGGCTCGCGTCGGCGAGCATGGTGCTGACGGTGCTGGTCTCCCAGACCGCGCTCCTCTATGCCCGTCTGGCGGACGCGACGGCCCGCGACAGGCAGGATCGCGAGGCGCGGCTGACGGTCATGGAAGCGCTCTCGGCCTCGATCGCCCACGAGATCAATCAGCCCCTGTCCAGCATGGTCACCAACGCCTATGCCGCGCTGCGATGGCTGGAAAGACCCGAGCCGCACGTCCCGGAAGCGAAGGAAGCCCTGCGGGACATCGTCGGCGACGGCCACCGGGCCGGCCGGATCGTCGAGGAGACGCGCGGCATCTTCCGCAAGGCGGGCGGCGAGCGGGAGCGGCTCGACCTCGCCGTCGTGCTGGACGAAGCGCTCGACCGGCTGCGCTACGACGTGGCGCGCGCGGGCGTCCGTATCGCAGTCGAGTCCTTCGGGGAGCCGGTTCCGGTGTCGGGAAACCGGATCCAGCTGGAGCAGGTGGTCTGCAACCTCGTCACCAATGCGCTCGAGGCGCTGCGCGGCTTCGTCGGTCGCGAACGGCTGGTCACGATCCGCTGCCGCCGCGAGAGCAGCTGGGCGGTGATCTCGTTCGCCGACAACGGGCCGGGCGTCGCGCAGCCGCAGGCCGCCCGGATCTTCGATCCGTTCTACTCCACGAAGTCCGACGGCATGGGCATGGGGCTGATGGTCTGCCGCACGGTGATCGAGGCGCATGGGGGCCAGCTGTGGCTGGAGCCGGGCGCGGGAGCGGGCGCGACCTTCTCCTTCCGGCTCCCGGTGCTGGAGAACGGCCGCGACGAGGGCCGCTCATGACGACGGGGACGACGGTCTACGTGGTGGATGACGACGACGCCGTCCGCGCCTCCATCGACCGCCTGCTGCGATCGGTCGGGCACGCGGTCGAAGGCTTTCCCGCCCCGCAGGCCTTTCTGGCCGCGCCGGGCCACGCCCGCCCGTCCTGCCTCGTGCTCGACGTGCGGCTGCCCTTCATGAGCGGCCTGGAGTTCCAGCGCGACCTCGCGCTGCGCGGGATCGACATCCCGATCGTCTTCATCACCGGCCATGGCGACGTTCCGATGTCGGTCGCCGCCATGAAGGCCGGTGCGATCGAGTTCCTGACGAAGCCGTTCCGAGACCAGGACCTGATCGACGCGGTCCACCGCGGTATAGAGCTCGACCGGCAGCGCGCCGGGGCCCGGCAGGCACTCGACGAGATAGGCGGCCGCCATGCCTCCCTCACCGTCCGCGAGCGCGAGGTGATGGCGGCCGTCGTCGCCGGACTGATGAACAAGCAGATCGCAGCGCTGCTCGACATCAGCGAGGTGACCGTCAAGGTCCACCGCGCCCAGGTGATGCGGAAGATGGGCGCCACCACGCTGCCCGAACTCGTGCGCCAGGCCGATCGCCTCGGCCTTCCCACACCAAAGTATCAAGCACCCTAACCGACCGCATAATTGCGCCCAACCGCCCGGCCGCGCGAAGGTCGCGTGCAGGAAAAGCGTGTCCTGCAGCGAGAAGGCGGCCCGTTCGGGCCGGCCGTCGCGGAACTGGACGAGGATGGTCGACGAACCCCTCATCGCGGTCATCGACGACGATGCCTCGGCGAGGAGGGCAGCCCGGTCGCTGATCGGATCGCTCGGCTTCCCGGTCGTGACCTTCGCATCCGCGGAGGATCTGATGGCGTCCGGCACGGTCGAGACCGTGGCCTGCCTCGTCGTCGACCTGAGGATGACGCAGGTGATCGCGGACGGCCTCCGGCAGCGCCGGGCGAGCGGCGGAGGCTCGGTGCCGATGATCGCCACGACCCGGCTCGCGCCTGACGCGACGCATCGCTGGATGCGGGACGCCGGGATCGTCGTCTGCCTCGAGAAGCCGCTCGAGCCCGAGCGCATGATGCGCGCGCTGCGCGCCGCACTGGAACCGGACGCGCCGCGTCCCGACGCCACCTGAAGCGCCGCCGCGAGCGGTTTCACTTACGGCCCGAGAAGGCCTTCGACACAGAGGAACGAACGATGACCCCGACTGCCTCCGCCACCCCTGCCCCCGCGCTCCTCACGCCGGACAACCATGTTCTGGTGATGATCGACTTCCAGTCGCAGATGGCCTTCGCGACGAAGTCGATCGACGCCGTGCAGCTTCGCAACAACGCCGCGCTGGTGGCGAGTGCCGCCGCCGGGTTCGGCGTTTCCGCCATCCTCACCACCGTGGCCGAAAAGTCCTTCTCCGGCCCGATGTTCGACGAGATCGGCGCCGCCTTCCCGGGCAAGCCGATGCTCGACCGGACCTCGATGAACACCTGGGAGGACGCGGCCGTCATCGCCGAGGTCAACCGGATCGGCAAGGGCCGGATCGTGCTGTGCGGCCTCTGGACGAGCGTCTGCATCGTCGGGCCGGCGCTGTCGGCGCTGGCGCAGGGCTTCGAGGTCTGCGTGATCGCGGACGCCTGCGGCGACGTGTCGGACGAGGCGCACGAGCGAGCGATGGAGCGGATGATCGCCGCCGGCGTGCAGCCGATGACGTCGCTCCAGTATCTGCTGGAACTGCAGCGCGACTGGGCGCGCGCGGAGACCTACGACCTGACCACCGGGATCGCCAGGCGCCTCGGCGGCGCCTACGGCCTCGGCATCATCTACGCCAAGACCATGTTCGGCGCCTCGGAAGGCCACTGATCCTCCGAAGCAGGCGGGCTCGCGCGAAACGCCGGAGCCGCCGTTCGACCGGGAGCGACGCGACATGCGCATCTACCTTCTCTCGCTCGGCGCCGGGCTGCTGGTCGGCGTCGTCTACAGCCTGCTCGGCGTGCGCTCGCCGGCCCCGCCCATCGTCGCGCTGGTCGGCCTGCTCGGCATCCTCATCGGCGAGCAGGCGGTGCCGATGGTGCGGCAGATGCTGCGCGGCGCCCCGGTGACGGTCGGATGGTTCGTCGAGCACAGGCTGCCGCATCTCTGCGGCGAACTGCCGAAGGGGACCGACGCCCGCGCCGATCGCCGGGAGCCCGGCGGCCGGTCGGCAGGCTGACGGCGCCACGCCGCGGGACACGAACGAAACCGGGAGACCGCCATGACACCCGACCTGGTTCTCTACAACGGGCGCATCACGACCCTCGACCGCAAGCGGCCGGCGGCGAGCGCCGTCCTCATCCGCGACGGCCGCTTCGAGGCGGTCGGCGACGACGCGGCGATCCTGGCGACGGCCGCGCCGGACACGCGGCGCGTCGATCTTCGCGGCCGCCGGGTGCTGCCCGGGCTGATCGACAACCACACCCACGTCGTCCGCGGCGGACTGAACTTCAACATGGAGCTGCGCTGGGACGGCGTCACCTCGCTCGCCGACGCGATGGACATGCTGCGCCGGCAGGTGGCCATCACGCCGCCGCCGCAATGGGTGCGCGTCATCGGCGGCTTCACCGAGCACCAGTTCGTCGAAAGGCGCCTGCCGACGCTGGACGAGATCAACGCGGCCGCACCCGACACGCCGGTGTTCCTGCTGCATCTCTACGACCGGGCGCTGCTCAACGGCGCGGCGCTCAGGGCCGTGGGCTACGACCGCGACACGCCCAACCCGCCCGGCGGCGAGATCCAGCGCGACGCGCGCGGCAACCCGACCGGGCTGCTGCTGGCACGGCCGAACGCCCGAATACTCTACGCGACCCTCGCCAGGGGACCGAAGCTGCCGCCGGACTACCAGCTCAATTCCACGCGCCATTTCATGCGCGAGCTGAACCGGCTGGGCATCACCGGCGTCATCGACGCCGGCGGCGGCTTCCAGAACTACCCCGAGGACTACGAGGTGATCCGGCAGCTCGCCGCGGCCGGGCAGATGACGGTGCGGCTCGCCTACAATCTGTTCACGCAGAAGCCGAAGCAGGAGAAGGAGGACTTCCTCGCCTGGACGCGCAGCGTCACCTACCGGCAGGGCGACGACTATTTCCGTCACAACGGGGCGGGCGAGATGCTCGTCTTCTCCGCCGCCGACTTCGAGGACTTCCGCGAACCCCGCCCCGACATGGCCGCGTCGATGGAGGACGACCTAGAGGGTGTGGTCCGCATCCTGGCCGAGAACCGCTGGCCCTGGCGGTTGCACGCGACCTATGACGAGACGATCAGCCGCGCGCTCGACGTCTTCGAGAGGGTCGCGCGCGACATCCCCTTCGACGGCCTGCACTGGATGTTCGACCACGCCGAGACGATCTCGGACCGCTCGATCGACCGGGTCGCGGCGCTCGGCGGCGGCATCGCCACGCAGCACCGCATGGCCTATCAGGGCGAGTATTTCGTCGAGCGCTACGGCGCCGCGGCCGCGGAGGCGACACCGCCGATCGCCCGCATGCTGGACAAGGGCGTGCCGGTCTCGGCGGGTACCGACGCGACGCGCGTCGCCTCGTACAATCCCTGGGTCTCTCTCGCCTGGATGGTGACCGGCCGCACCGTCGGCGGGACCACGATCACGCCACCGCGCAACCGGCTCGACCGCGAGACCGCGCTGCGGATGTGGACGGAGAAGGTCGCCTGGTTCTGCAACGACGAGGGCCGCCGCGGCCGCATCGAGCCCGGCCACCTGGCCGACCTGATCGTCCCGGACCGCGACTATTTCAGTGTGCCCGAGGCCGAGATCTCGCATCTCGTCTCCGAGCTGACGATGGTCGGGGGCAAGGTCGTGTGGGGCGCCGGCGACTTCGCCGCCCTGGACGAAAACCCGCTGCCGCCGGCCATGCCCGACTGGTCGCCGGTGCGCCGCTTCGGCGGATACGGCGCCTGGGCGGAGCCGGGGGCGACCGGATCGGCGCAAGCCTTCCGGCGCATCGCCTGCGGCTGCGCCGACGCCTGTTCCGTGCACGGCCACGATCATGCGCGCGCCTTTGGCGCCGCACTGCCGGTCGGCGACCCGAAGGGATTCTTCGGCGCGCTCGGCTGCGCCTGCTGGATCTGACCGATGGAGCGCGCGAAACCGGTCTCCGCACCCGCCGGCGCCTTCGCGCCGCTCGCCGGCCGCGTGTTTCTCGTCCTGTGGGTCGCCACGATCGTCGGCAATGTCGGCAGCTTCATCCGCGACACGGCGAGCGGCTGGCTCGCCACCGATCTCAGCGCCTCGCCGGCCGCGATCGCCACGGTCCAGGCGGCCGCGACGCTGCCGGTCTTCCTGCTCGCCATTCCGGCGGGCGTTCTGTCCGACATCCTCGACCGCCGCCGCTTCCTGATCGCCATCCAGCTCTTCCTGGCCTGTGTGAGCATCGCGCTCATGCTGCTCGCCGCCAGCGGCCTCACCTCGCTCACGGCCCTCGTCGCGCTGACCTTCTTCGGCGGCGTCGGCGCCGCGCTGATGGCGCCGACGTGGCAGGCGATCGTGCCGGAACTGGTGGAGCGGCCGATGATGAAGCAGGCGGTGGCGCTCAATTCGCTCGGCGTCAACATCGCCCGCGCCATCGGGCCAGCCGCCGGGGGCCTGCTGCTGGCCGTCGCCGGTGCGACGGCGACCTATGCCGTCGACGTCGCCACCTACGCGCTCGTCATCGCCGCGCTGTTCTGGTGGCCGCGCGCGCCGCACGGCGCCGATCCGCTCGCCGAACGCTTCGGCGGCGCCTTCCGTGCCGGTCTGCGCTATGCCCGCGAAAGCCGCGAGCTGCACCGCGTGCTCCTGCGTGCGGCCGCCTTCTTCCTCTGCGCCAGCGCGGTCTGGGCGCTGCTGCCGCTGGTCGCCCGCGAGGTGCTGGGCGGCGGCTCCGGGCTCTACGGCCTGCTGCTCGGCGCCGTCGGCCTCGGCGCCATCCTCGGCGCGGTGCTCCTGCCGCGGCTGCGCGGCCGGCTCGGCGCCGACGGCGTGCTTCTCGCCGCCGCGCTGGCGACCGCCTTCGTCATGGCGCTGCTCGCCGCCGGGCCCGCGCCCTGGCAGGCGCTGCTTTTGCTGCTCGTCCTCGGCGCGGCATGGATCGGGGCGCTGACGACGCTGAACGCCACCGCGCAGGCCGTGCTGCCCGACTGGGTGCGCGGCCGTGCGCTCGCGGTCTACCTCACCGTCTTCAACGGCGCGATGACCGCGGGCAGCCTCGCCTGGGGCGGCGTGGCGCAGGTCGCCGGCATCGCTCCGGCGCTGCTCCTCGCGGCGGCCGTGCTCGCCGGCGTCGGGTTCGCGTTCCACCGGGCGAAGCTGCCCGAGGGCGACGCCGACCTGATGCCCTCCCACCACTGGCCCGAGCCGCTGGTGGCGGCCGAGATGGAGGGCGATCGCGGCCCTGTGCTCGTCACCATCGCCTACCGGGTGAGTGCCGCCGACCGTTCGGCCTTCCTGGAGGCGATCCACCGGCTGTCCCGCTCGCGCCGCCGCGACGGCGCCTTCGCCTGGGGCATCACCGAGGACGTCGCCGATCCCGAGACCCTGCTCGAATGGTTCCTGGTCGCGTCCTGGGCCGAGCATCTGCGCCAGCATCGCCGGGTCGCCGGCCGGGATGCCGACCTGCAGCATGCGGTGCAGCGCTTCCACGCCGGCGGACAGCCGCCGGTCGTGCGCCATTTCCTCACCCTCGATCCGGCCTGAAGGAGACAGCCATGCGGCTCCAGCCCAACCGACGCCAGACGCTCGCCGGCGCCGGCGCACTCACCCTTTCCCTCGGCCTGCCGTTCGGCGGCAGCGCCTTCGCAGTCCAACCCACCACAGGAGACATGACCATGGGCACGATCACGACGAAGGACGGCACGACGATCTTCTACAAGGACTGGGGCTCCGGCCAGCCCATCCTGTTCTCGCATGGCTGGCCGCTGTCCGGCGATGCCTGGGACGCGCAGATGCTGTTCTTCGGGCAGAACGGCTACCGCGTCATCGCCCACGACCGGCGCGGCCACGGCCGCTCGAGCCAGCCCTGGGACGGCAACGACATGGACCAGTATGCCGACGACCTCGCCGAACTGATCGAGAAGCTCGACCTCAAGGACCTGATCATGATCGGGCACTCGACCGGCGGCGGCGAGGTGGCGCGCTATATCGGCCGCCACGGCACGGCCCGTGTCTCCAAGGTGGTGCTGGTCGGCGCGGTGCCGCCGCTGATGCTGAAGACCGACGCCAATCCCGAGGGCACGCCGATCGAGGTGTTCGACGGTATCCGCGAGGGCACCGCGCTGAAGCGCGCGCAGTTCTTCCTGGATCTGACGATGCCCTTCTACGGCTTCAAACGCGAGGGCGCGACGGAGCAGCCGGGGCTGCGCGAGAAGTTCTGGCTGCAGGGCATGGCGGGCTCCATCAAGGGCCACTACGACTGCGTCCACGAGTTCTCCGAGGTCGACTACACCGAGGACCTGAAGAAGATCGACGTGCCGGCGCTGGTGATCCACGGCTCCGACGACCAGATCGTGCCGATCGCGGCCTCGGCCGAGAAGGCGGTCAGGATCCTGCCGCAGGGCACGCTCGCCGTGTTCGACGGCGGACAGCATGGTCTGGCCGAGCTGGAGCCGGAGAAGTTCAACGGGACGGTCCTCGACTTCATCCGCTGAGCCTCGGCCCGGAAGAGGCCGCCGCAGGGCGGGCCTCTTCCGGCATGGTGGGCGCCGAGGTCACGAACGACCCTCGCCACGGCCCGGTGCGCGGATCAGTCCGCGACCGGGATTTCCATGCCGACGCCGAAGGTCGGCCCCTCCGAGTGGCGCAGGACGCCGTTCCATTTGCGCTCGACGAGCGCGCCGATCAGCTTCGAGCCGAAGCCGCTGCCCCCTGTCGCCGGTCGTGCCGCCGCGTCCGCGTCGTCCCAGTCGAGGACGAAGACGCGCGTTCCGTCGTCACGCAGGCGGAAGGCCCAGCCGACCCGAACGGTGCCTTTCCGGCGCCCGAGCGTCCCGTACTTCATCGAGTTGGTGGCCAGTTCGTGCAGCACGAGGCCGAGGTCGAAGCACAGTTCCGGCGGCAGCAGGACGTTGCGTCCTTCGGCCGTCACCCGGTCGCCGAACGGCTTCAGCGTTTCCGCCACAAGTTCGGCGAAGGGGGTCGACGACCAGCCGCCGCGCGCGACCACGTAGTTGGAGCGCGCCAGCGCGCTCAGCCGGTCGCTGAAGGACCTGCGGGCCGTCTGGGCATCGGCATCGGCGCCGAAGGTCTGGCTGGCGATGCTGTTGACCAGCTGCAGCATGTTCCCGGCCCGATGCGCCATCTCGCGCATGAGCAGCAGCCGATGGTCGGCCGCTGCGGCCTGACGCGCGGCGCCGGCGACGATGTGGGCCAGCGACTGGAGAAATTCGGCGTCGGCGTCGTCGAAGGTCCTGACGTCGCGGGAATGGATGCCGAAGACACCGAAGGGACGTGCCTCCGGACCGGGGATGGTGACGGAGACGCCGCTCCGCACGCCATGGTCGTGCAGGAGTTGCGGGCCGGTGAACCGCTTCTCCGATCGGAGATCGCGGACGATGACGGGAGCGGTGTCGAGCAGGGTGAAGCCGGCCTGCGAGTCGCGGTCGATGCCGACCTTTCCCTGCCCGACGAGACCGTCGGCCCAGCCGATGCCTGCGCGGAGCATCAGATGATCGGCCGCGTCGGCGAACTGCAGGATCTTGGTCAGCGGTACGTCGAGCACCTCGGCCGCCAGGCGCACGGCTTCGTCGAGCACACCTTGCAGATCGGTCCGGCCGAGCGCGAAAGAACCGAAACGCGCGACGGCGCGCTGCTGGCCGAGGATCCGCTTCAGCTGCCGTTCGTTGCGGACGCGTGCCGAGACGTCCTGGCAGACCCCGGTGAGGTATCGGGCGCCGTCCGCCCCCTGCACGATACCGCCCGCAGTCTCGATCCACACCTCCGCACCGTCGGGCCGGGGCGCGGTCCGGTAGACCGCACGGTACGGATCGCCGGTCTGGATGCAGGCGTTGATCTTTCTCCACACGCCCTCGGCGTCTTCGGGGTGGAGGTCGCGCTGGAAGCTCGCAAGGCTGCCGTCGAAGGATCCCGGCGGAAGATGGTGGACGGTCTCGAGGTTGCGGGTCCACTGCAGGCGGTCGCCGTCGATGCGCCAGCGCCATATGCCGGCGCCGCCGAGACGCAGGCCGTCGGCCAGCGCACCGGCATCCGAGAGGAACGTATCGGCCCCGGCGGATATCTCTTCGATCGTCTTCATTCGTCGATCCTAAAGCATCGCCTGGGCAATGAACATTGAACGTTTCCCGAAGGGGCCACGCCGAGACGCGCGAACGTCGGCAGAGGGCGAAGGTTCCCACGGTCCCGCGCCCGCGACCGCCGACAACGCGCCGTCGGCGCCCCGGGACCGACATTGCCGTGCGGGAGAAGCCGTCTAGACCTCGAACGCACGCCGGCTCAGGCGCCGCGTGAAGCAGCGATTGCTTCGGCTATGAATACTCGCTAATATACTGCCGGGGCGATGCTCTTTCGGGTATACGTCGATGCCATTACACTGGAAGCCACTTCTTCTCGCGGGCTTTTTTGCGCTCGCACCTTCTCACGCGCCGGCGGCCGAACAGGTCGGGGAGGCGGTTCTCATCAACCGGACGGTATCGGGTGACGGACGAAGGCTTGCCGTGCGGTCGCCCGTTCATCGCGACGAACGGATCGTCACGTCCAGCACGGGCATCGGCGAATTCCTCTTCCGCGACGGCACGAAATTCGCGGTGGGAATGAATTCTTCGGTCGTGATCGACAGTTTCGTCTATGCCGGCGACCGCTCCTTCAAGGATCTGACGCTGAAGGCCGCGAAGGGGAGTTTTCGCTGGATCAGCGGCGGGTCGCCATCCTCCGCCTACAAGATCAATACCCCCGCCGGCATCATCGGCGTTCGCGGGACGGCGCTCGACATCTACGTGGGCGACGGCGGGCTGACCGCGGTGGTGCTGCTGACGGGGGCGGCGCGCTTCTACGGGCGGAGCGGCTGCCAGGACCTGCAGCGACGCTGCGACTACGTCATCGCGACGCCGCAGGGCGCGATCACGCGGCCCGCGCGGGTGACCCAGGGTGTGCTGCGCCAGCTCTCCAACGTCTGGGCGCTGCCATTCCTGACCGGCGACCAGTCCCTGTCGCAGGGCTTCCGCACCGGACCCAGCTGCGGTTTCGCCAGCGCCACCGCGCCGAGTTCCTCGGAAGGCCGCGACGGCGCCGGCTCGCCGAGCCCCGCTCCGTCTCCCGACGACGGCGAAGGCAACGATCCGGACTACTGAAGCGGGCGGAGCGTGTCGGAAAGATCGCGGTACGCTTCAGGAGCAGCCGATCCGCGGCCAGGCCAGGCCGGCCGGAGATCCGGCCGCCTCCTGGCGGACGTCAGAGGTCGAGTTCGCTCTGCCCCTGATCCAGCGCCGTGATGACGCCGGCGGCGAGCGAGCGGGTGACCCGCGTCTTCTGCTCGAGCGCGATGCGGTCGAGCTGATCGACGACGCGGCCTGCGGTCGACAGCGAACGCTCGATGCGCGAGATCAGATAGGCGACGACGTGGGCGTCCACCTCGACCTGGCGGTCGGCGAAGAGCTTGGTGATGACGCCGGCGAGCAGGAGGTCGTCCGGCTCGCCGATCCCCACGACGGTGGCGGCGCGCAGGCGCGAGGTGAGGTCGGGCAGCGTGACGCCCCACGCGGCCGGCAGGACCCGCGACGTCAGGAGCATGTGGGAGCCGGCGGCGCGGACCTGGTTGATCAGATGAAAGAGCGCGGTCTGGTCGATCGTGCCGGCGGCGATGCCGTCGACCACGATCGCTCTTCCTTGCTGCGCCGCCTCCTGCCCCTGCCCGAGCCGGTCCGGCGCCAGCCGCACCGCGTCCGCCGCCTGGGCCCAGACCTCCGCCAGATGCGACTTGCCCGAACCGGCGGGTCCGGTGAGGATCGCGACGGGGGCTGCCCAGTCCGGCCAGCGGTCGACGAGTGCCACGGCAGCCGCGTTGGCCGGCGAGACGATCAGGTTCTCGCGCGACAGTTCGGCATGGTGGCCGAGATCGAGCGGCAGTTGCCGCGCCTTGCGGTCCGGTGTCCGCGGCATGGACCTACTCGGACCTGACGGCTGGATCGGCGGGGAGATCGCCGGTCTGCCGGTGGCCGCGATACAGCGGCGAATCGAGGTAGCGGCCGAGCGCGAAGCGGACGAGCACGGCCACGGCGGCCGAAGCCGGGACGGCGAGCAGCAGGCCGACGAAGCCGAACAGCGAGCCGAAGGCGAAGAGCGCGAACATGAGCCAGACGGGATGCAGGCCGACGCTCTTGCCGACCAGCTTCGGCTGCAGGATGTTGCCCTCGACGAACTGGCCGGCGAAGAAGATGGCGGCCACCGCCGCGACCATCGTCCAGTCCGGCCAGAACTGGACGAAGGCGACGCCCACCGACAGCACCAGGCCGACCAGCGATCCGATGTAGGGGATGAAGCTGATCAGACCGGCGAACAGGCCGATCAGCAGCCCGAAATTCAGGCCGACGATCGTCAGGCCGATCGCGTAGAGGACGCCGAGGATGATGCAGAGCGTGCCCTGCCCGCGCAGGAAGCCGGCGGTGGCCGTGTTGATGTCGCGCGCCAGCCGGCGCACCGTGCCGACATGGTCGCGCGGGACCCAGCTGTCCACCTTGGCGATCATGCGGTCCCAGTCGAGCAGCATGTAGAAGGCCACGACCGGGGTGACGACGAGCAGGCCGCCGATGTTGATGATGGCCAGCCCGGAGGTCCAGAGCGACTGGAACAGGCCGGTCAGGAAGCCGGCGCCCTGCGAGATCAGGCCGCTCAGCGCCTCGCGCAGGCTCTGGGCGTTGACGCCGATGGTCCGCTCCAGCCAGCCCGGATCGAACTCGGTGATCAACGCCTGCAGGGTGGCCAGATAAGCCGGCAGATTGGCGGCGAAGCCTGCGAACTGGGTTGCGAGGATCGGCACGATGACCATCAGCGCCACCACGAAGGAGACGAGGAAGGCGAAGAGGATGACGATGGTGGCGGCGAGCCGGGACAGGCCGTGGCGCTCCAGCCAGTCGGCCACGGGATCGAGGAAATAGGCCAGGACCATGCCCGCCACGAAGGGCAGCAGGATGGAGCTGAAGACCAGCAGGAAGGCGATCACCGCGACGAAGGCGCCGAGCCAGAACAGGATCTGGCGCGTCAGCGACGCCTTCGGCGCCGGTTCGGCCTCCGCATCAGTGCCGGGTGGGGTCGCTCTCGCCATTGCCGTTCATATGCCTGAGCCAGGCCACGAGATAGGCTGCCGCCGAAGCGACGGTCAAGAGCCCGGTAAGCAACACCAGGGCATCGCGCAGATTGTCGATCGCCGAGGCGAAGGCGAGTTCGCCGAGCACCAGCGCCGCGAGCACGATCTGGGCGGTGGTGTTGGCCTTGGAGACGAAGAGCGGCTTCACGACGACCGGATTGCCCATCACGTAGGAGAGCAGCACGGCGCCGACGATCAGGGCATCGCGCGAGACGACGGCGATGACCAGCCACAGCGGCAGTTCGCCCATGTGGCCGAGCACGACGAAGACCGAGACGAGCAGGAGCTTGTCGGCGATCGGATCGAGATAGGCGCCGAGTTCCGAACGCTGGTCGAACTGGCGCGCGATGAAGCCGTCGACGCCGTCGGAGATGCCCGCGACGATGAAGCCGGCGAAGGCCCAGTCGAGTTCGCCCGACATCAGCGCGTAGACGACGCCCGGAACGAGGATGAAGCGAAGGATCGTGATGACGTTGGGAATGGTCACGGCACTGTTCCGGCGGGGAAGGCTCCGCCCGGCGCTGCAGCCTGCCAATCGTGCCTGCGCGCCGGGGTCGACCTTCCGGTTGCGGGCGTACATGGCGGCTCTGGCGCCGGGCTTCAAGCGGCCAGCGCCGTCTTGCCCGCAGTCCAAGCCGGAGCGTCTCCCGGGGCAGGAAACCCGACGGCCTGTGGCGCAGGAATGGCCGCGCCTTCTTGCGGAGGCTCGCCCCTTCATGCGATGGACCCGGCACGACTGGCCCAATCGCGACGGGAACACGGCATGAGCGAGGGAAAGAACGGGCTCACCTATGCGCAGGCCGGCGTCGATATCGATGCCGGGAACGCCATGGTGGAGCTGATCAAGCCGCTGGTGCGCCAGACTCGCCGGCCGGGCGCGGACGGCGAGATCGGCGGCTTCGGCGGATTGTTCGACCTGAAGGCGGCGGGCTTCACCGATCCGGTGCTGGTGGCCGCCAATGACGGGGTCGGCACCAAGGTCAAGATCGCCATCGAATCGGGCATCCACGACACGGTCGGCATCGACCTCGTGGCGATGTGCGTGAACGACCTCGTCGTGCAGGGCGCCGAGCCGCTGTTCTTCCTCGACTATTTCGCGACCGGCAAGCTCGACCCGCAGCAGGGCGCGGCGATCGTCAGGGGCATCGCACAGGGCTGCGTGATGGCCGGCTGCGCGCTGATCGGCGGCGAGACGGCCGAGATGCCCGGCCTCTACGGCAAGGGCGACTACGACCTCGCGGGCTTCGCCGTGGGCGCGGCCGAGCGCGGGCAGATGCTGCCCTCCGACGACGTCGTCGAGGGCGACGTGATCCTCGGGCTCGCCTCGTCGGGCGTGCATTCGAACGGCTTCTCGCTGGTGCGGCGGATCGTCGAGAAAACGGGGCTTTCCTGGGACGATCCGGCCCCCTTCGCGCCCGGGAAGACGCTGGCGCAGGCGCTGCTCGAACCGACGCGCATCTATGTCCGACCGCTGCTGCACGCGATCCGCAACACCCATGGCATCAAGGCGCTCGCCCACATCACCGGCGGCGGCTTTCCCGACAACATCCCGCGCGTGCTCACCGAGGACTGGGCGGCCGAGATCGACCTCGAGGCCATCGACGCGCCGCCGGTGTTCGGCTGGCTGCAGAAGACGGGCGGCGTGGCCGATCTCGAAATGCTGCGCACCTTCAACTGCGGCATCGGCATGATCGCGGTGGTGGCCGCCGGCCAGGCCGCGCAGGTGGCGGCCGTGCTGGCGGAGGCCGGCGAGACCGTGACGCCGATCGGCCGCATCTGCCCGCGCCGCGACACGGGCGTCATCTACCGGGGGACGATCGACCTATGAACTCGAGAAAACGCGTCGCCATCCTGATCTCGGGCCGCGGCTCGAACATGGAGGCGCTGATCGCTGCGGCGGCCGGTGACGACTACCCGGCCGAAATCGTAGGCGTGATCGCCAACACGCCGAAGGCGCGCGGACTGGAATCGGCGCGCATGCGCGGCATTCCGACCCGCATGGTGCCGCAGCGCGACTATCCCGACCGCGCAGCCCATGACGAGGCGATCGGGGCGGTGCTGGAGGAACTGGGCGCGGAGATGGTCTGCCTCGCGGGCTACATGCGGCTTCTGACGCCTGCCTTCGTGGAACGCTGGGCCGGCCGGATGATCAACATCCATCCCTCGCTGCTGCCGGCCTTCCCCGGGCTCGACACGCATTCCCGCGCGCTCGCGGCCGGCGTGCGCGTGCACGGCGCCACCGTGCATTTCGTCACCGAGGCGATGGACGACGGCCCGATCGTCGCCCAGGCGGCCGTGCCGGTGCTGGCGGGCGACACCGCCGACGCGCTCGCCGCCCGCGTGCTGAAGGCCGAACACAGGCTCTATGCGCAGGCGCTGGCCATGGTCGCGCGCGGCGAAGCCCGCGTGGAAGGCGGCCGCACCGTGTTTTCGGCCACCAGCGACTGGGGCGCGGAGGATGCGCTCTATTCGCCCGCCCCCGATGCGCCGGTGAGCCTGGAGACGCTGGACCTGGAACGGCTGGCGCGGTTCACGCCGTAGCGGCAGGCGCCGGCAGCGGCGCAGCCGTCGCAGCGCCGTCGTCTCTCCGGGCCGGCGCAACGCCGCGAAACGTCGGTTCCCCGGCGGGGAATTCCGGCTCGATGACCCGGGCCGGTCCGCCACTCAGTTCGATGCGGATGCTCGCGCCCGTTCGCCGTCCGTCGCAGGCCGTCACCCGCCAGCCATGGGCGGCGGCGGTCTCTCGCACCACCGCGAGCCCGAGACCGCTCCCCTCGGCCGTGGAGCGGTCGCGCTCCAGCCGGCGCCCGCGATTCAGCGCGTCCTCGAACACCGTGCCGCTCAGTCCCGGACCCGTGTCGTGGATTTCCACGCGATGGCCCGGGCCGTGACGCCGCAGGCCGATCACGACCCGCCCCTCCGGCGTGTACTTGATCGCGTTGGAGACCAGGTTGGCGACGATGCGCATGAGCGGATAGGCCGCCACGGCGGCGTCGGGCGCGGCGAGAACCAACCGGAGTTCGATTCCTCTGGCCTGCGCCTCCGAGGCGAACATGTCGGCGGTGCCGCGCAGGACGTCGTGGAGGCCGGGCTCCCCCGGCTCCGCGCCATGCGCCGGCGCAGCCGGTTCGCTCTCCCCGCCGGGCGGGAACGGACGATCGGCAGAGACCGTATCGCCATCGTCGACCAGCCGCTCGGCGACCAGCCGTTCCATGTAGTCGAGGGCAGCCTCGATCTGCGCCGCATCCATGTTCCTGTCGGCCTGATCCAGGAACATCTGCCGGACGGAAAGCCGCAGGGCGTGCATCGGCTGGCGGAGATCATGAGCCGTGTCCATGGCACTCTCGGCCCGCCGCCGCTCCAGCGCCCGCGCCTGGGCGTAGCGCTCCTCCAGCAGCGCCAGACGCTCGCCGAGCGCGAGGTTGCGCCGGGCCTCCGCGAGGTTCTCCTCCAGGGCCAGCCGCCGCGACTGGCGCAGCTGGTTGAACCGGTCGACGATCGCGAGGCCCATCATCATGGCCTCGAAGACGAGTGCGATGCGCACCGCGTCGTACAGGTTGAACCGCTCCGGCTCGAGGCCGAAGGTGTGCCGCGCCGTGAACAGGCCGGAGGGAATGACCGTCGCGAGCCAGCCGAGGACGTAGAAGCGCACCTCGCGGAAGCGCGTCCGTGCCGCGACCAGGCCCGCGACGAGCAGCGTCATCGTGGTGATCGAGATCATGATGACCAGCAAGCGCTTCAGCAATTGCGGATCGATGGCCCAGAGCACGACGTCGAGGAGGAGGACCGATCCGACGACGGTCTGCAGGACGCGGTGCATGCGCGGATGGTGGACGGCGGTCTGCAGGATGGCCATCGCGAACAGGCCGCCGAAGACCATGACTCCGGATCCGACCACGACGGAGGCCATCGAGTTGAACCCTGGCCAGTACGGCCAGAGGTACTGGAAGGCGATGCCGTCGGCATGCGCGACATAGAGGAACACCGAGAGCAGATAGGCCGCGTAGGCGGCGAAGACCATCTGCCGGAACATCACCAGCGCGAGCAGCGCCGCGGCGATGAGGATGCCCATCATCCCGTAGAAGACATAGTTCTTGGCGGCGTTCAGCCGGGCCTGGACGGCGAAGCTCTCCGGCGTTTCCACCGACATCGGAAGCCGCGACGCCCCTTGCGAATAATAGGCCACGAGAAGCGTCGCCGCCTCGCCGGGTGCCAGTGCGAAGGGCGCGACCATCTGGGGATAGTCGACCGGACGTGCGGTGAACGGGCTTTGCGTGTCGAGATCGAGGAGCGTGACGCTTTCGCCGCCGGCACCGATCCGGTAGACGGCGATCCGCTGGGTGAAATTGGCGTGGACGAAGAACGACCAGTCTTTCGTATCGGCGGTCCTGTTCGCCACGTCCACACGCAACCATATCCGCGCCGGGGTGTATCCGAAGTCGGGCACGGGGCCGGGCAGCGGCTGCATGGCAACGGCGGCAGGTTCGACGAAGTCGTCGACCTCGAGCGTCCAGTCGTGATCGAGCACGTACTCGAAATGGCGCGCCAGCATATCAATGTCCGCAGGACCTGATAAGATCAGCGGGCCGCGATCATCAGCTTCGGCTGGCGCGGCGAGGAGCGTCATGAGCATCGACAGGACGAGCGGGATCAGGAAGCGCAGGACGCCGGACCAGACCGGGGCGGGAGCGCTCCGGTGAGGAAGAACGTCCTCATTGCGGACGACCATGCGTTCGTCTCCTGGGGGCTCGCCAAAGCCCTCTCGGCTCTCGATGACGTCGATATCGTCGGCTCGGTCAACAACGGGATCGACGCGATCGTCGACATCCGCAAGAAGAAGCCGGATTGCGCAATCCTGGACTACAATATGCCGGGCGCGAACGGACTGGAAGTCTTCCTGGAGTGCAAGCGCTGGTCTCCGCAGACGCGCTTCGTCCTGCTCACCGGCTCGGTCTCAGCCCCGACGATCGTCAAGCTCGTCGAGGCCGGGATCCACGGCGTGTCGCTGAAGGACGGTTCGGAGACCGATATCGTCGACATCGTCCGCCAGGTGCTCGCCGGCCGGACGGCGATCGGCGCCAGCGCGCGGCGGCTGATCGAGACGCCCGGGCAGACCCTGCCGGTCACGGATCGCGAGCTCGCCGTCCTGCAGGCCATTGCGCGCGGTCACACCAATGCCAGCGCCGCCGAGGCGCTCGGCGTCAGTCCGAAGACGATCGACAGCCACCGCACGAGCCTGATGCGGAAGTTCGCGGTCAACTCCACCGCCGCCCTCCTGCTTTCCGCGGTGCGCGCCGGGCTTCTCGACCCCGCCAGCATCCGCTGACGCGCCCGCGCGCGACAGCCGTCATCCCCCCTGCCGCAGCGTCAATTCAGGTGATCGCCTGATAGGCCGGCGCCGCGCTTTCCGCTGAATTGGCCCCTGTCGAACGGTTGCTTCGACGCGGCGCAAGGCCCGCCCCGGGCCGATGCGGAAACAGGGATCGGTGGAGATGGACATGATGGGAACTTTCGTGAACCGCGGAACCCTCGGCGCAGGCGTCGTCGCCCTTGGCCTGATCGCGGGCGCCGTCGGGCTTGCCGGTCCGGCGGCGCGGGACTGCCTGTCCGCTGCGGCGATGCAGCCAGCCGGCCGGGCCGAGCCCGTCCGCGCCAAGGTCCGTCCGGCCTATGCCACGCAGACCGTCGGCTCGACCGTCGACGGCGCCACGCAGCCCCGCGCGAGGAACCGGCCCGTCAGTGCCACCTCCGGCGACGCGACCGCTGCGGCGACGAATGCCCCGCATCGCAGCAGGAGCCGTCCCGTGTCGGCTTCGGCGGCGAAGGATGTCCTGCCCGACAGGGCGGCCGCCGCCTGCGCCTGACCGGCCGGCGCGTCTCGAACGACTTGCGGGACGCCGGACGGCCCCGCCCCCCTTTGCATCGCCCGAACGATCCGGCCGGAACGCCCTGGGGAGGAACCCGGGAGGGCGCCCGGCCGACGACCGGGCGCGGCCACATCCGATGGCCGCCTTTCTTCCGGGAGGAACCCATGGACCACTCTGCCCTCTTCGCCTATTCCGGCGCGCTCGCGGCCCTGACGGCCGCGCCCGGACCGGTCGTGGCCGTGCTCGTCGCCCGCTCGCTCGGCCGCGATTCGACGGGTGCCGCAGCCTTTGCCGCCGGGCTCTGCCTCGGCGACGTCCTGGCCGTCTGCATCGTGGCGCTCGGCGTCGGCGTGTGGGCCGAGGGCCGGCCCGACCTGTTCTCGGCAGCGAAGTACATCGGCGTCGCCTATCTGATCTGGCTGTCGGTCCGGATGTGGAACGACGCCTCCGGCCTCGCCGCCGGCGAGGAGCGGCGGACGGGCTGGCTGGCGTCGGCCTGCGCCGGCGTCGCCCTCTGTCTCGGCAACCCGTCGACGCTGCTGATCTACATCCTGCTCCTGCCGACGGTCGCGCCGGCCGGCATCGCCGACCTTCCGCAGCTGGCCCTGCTCGTGCTGGTGACGTTCGTCTCCGTCGGCGCGGTCTTCTTCGGCACGATCGTGCTCGCCCGGCAGGTCGACCGGCTCTTCGCGTCGCCCCGCGCCTCCAGCCGGTTCAGCCGGATCTCCGCCGCCCTGATCGCGCTGACCTCGATCTGGGTGCTGGCCTCCTGATCGCGGCGCGCAGCGGTTGCGGGGCTTGATCCGCCGGCCGGTTCTGACCCACACTGCCCTCGCCACCGCCGGGGATGGCATGGGAACGGACGACATGGCGCATCGCTGCGATCACACGCTGCACAGGACCATCCACCACCACGGCTGGAACAACGCCAACCCGCCGGCGATCCGCATCGCGCCGGGGCAGACGGTGGAGTTCGACACGATCGACGCCTCCGGTGGCCAGATCTCGCCGGTCTCCGGCGTGGAGGCGGTGCGCAAGCTCGACTTCGCCCTGGTGAACCCGGTGACAGGACCGGTCTACGTGGACGGCGCCGAGCCGGGCGACGCGATCCGGGTGAAGATCCTCGGCTTCAAGCCGAGCGGCTGGGGCTGGACGGCCAACATCCCGGGCTTCGGCCTGCTCGCCGACCAGTTTCCCGATCCGGCGCTGCATCTGTGGAGCTACGCCACCACCTCAATGGGTCCCGCCGCCTTCGGGCCGGGCGGGCGGGTGCCGTTGAAGCCGTTCCCGGGCACGATCGGCCTCGCGCCCGCCGCGCACGGCACCCATTCCATCGTGCCGCCGCGCCGGGTGGGCGGCAATCTCGACGTGCGCGACATTTCCGAGGGCGTGGAACTGTGGCTGCCGGTGGAGGTGGCGGGCGGACTGTTCTCGGTCGGCGACATGCATGCCGCGCAGGGCGACGGCGAGATCTGCGGCACGGCGATCGAAAGCCCGATGTCGGTGGCGATCTCGTTTAACCTCGAGAAGCGCGCCAACCTGAAATACCCCCGCTTCCGCACCCCCGGCCCGGTGACCCGCCACCTCGACGCCAAAGGCTACGACGCCACCATGGGCATCGGCCCCGACCTGATGACCGCCGCCCGCGAAGCCGTCTCGCAGATGGTCGACCTGCTGTCCCGCCGCACAGGCATGGCCGCCGTCGACGCCTACATGCTCTGCAGCGTCGCAGGCGACCTGCGCATCAGCGAGATCGTGGATCAGCCGAACTGGGTGGTATCGTTCTATTTTCCGCGGGTGGTGCTGGAGTAGAGGGGGGTATGGGGGCGGCTGCGGAAGGTCTCGTACTCCCGGCAGCCATTCAAACGGGGCATCGTCTTCGACCGTAAGCCGGCCTTTCGGTGCAATCGGACGGGCGCTCCGTGTTGCCGCACATCAACCGCTTCTTCCCCGCGCCGCGACACGCGCCTGCGATCAGCCGAGAACCGCGGCCAAGGTCTTCGCTTGCATCGATCGCAGGCCGCCCTACGACCCGATCACCACGGTCGCGCCGGTTCGCGCTGATTGCTTGACGGCTTCGACGACCCTGAGCGCCTGGAGACCGTCGCGTCCGGAGACGAGCGGCGCTTCTTCTCCGCGCACCACGGCGGCGAACTGACGGATCTGACGCCGCAACGGATCCTCGAACCCGAACGGCACATGCGTCGCGTCGATCGGTTCCCACCAGCTGCGCCGGCCGCGATTGCGCCAGAGACGCAATCGCGGCAGTTCCAGGGAGCCGTGCGTCCCGCCGATCAGATAGCAGTGCTGGTCCGTGGGCGGATAGGAAGGGTTCTCACGCGCGGTCAGTTCCCAGCTCCAGGGAGCGACGATGGCGTCCGACACGTTGATCGTGCCGAGCATGCCGTTGCGGAACTTCATGCTGACGACTGCCGTCTCCTCCACGGCATTGCCGCGGACGGCGTTCGATTCCCAGGCGTGGATGATATCGATCTCGCCACAGAGATAATGCACGAGGTCGATGTCGTGGATCATGTTGAGATAGACCGGGCCGGCGCCCGGCATCCGCCGCCAGTCGGTTTCGAAATAGTCGTCCGGCTTGCAGAGCCAGGTCACGCCGCTGAACGACAGGAGATTGCCGATCGCGCCACCATCCAATTCCGCCTTGGCGCGCTGAATCAGCGGATTGTGCCTGCGGTGATGTCCCACCAGCACAGGCGTGCCGCGGGTATCGGCGGCGCGGATGATCGCTGCGGCTGCCTCGGAATCGGTAGCGACGGGCTTTTCGATCAGGACGGGGAGCCCGGCGGCGATGCATCGCAGGCTGTTTTCGGCATGCAGCTGGTTTGGCGTGGCGACGATGACCGCGTCGGCGAGGCCCCGTGAGATCGGATCGTCCAGGTCGATGAAATGCGGCACGCCGCGATCGGCCGCGTATGCCGCAGCGCCCGGCGCCGGATCGACGATGGCGGCCAGCTGCGCTTCGGGCGTTTCGAGGATGGCTTCCACGTGCCTGCGGCCGATCTGTCCCGCGCCGGCGACTGCTATCCTGATCTTCTGCCGCATCGATCGTTCCTCGCCATTCAGCCGATCTGCGGCAGCGAAGCCTGCAGGGACTGGATCACCGTCCCGGTTTCCGGCCGAACGCCTCTCCACCATGCGAAGGCTTCGGCCGCCTGTTCGACCACCATCCCGACGCCATCGACCGCGCGGCCTGCGCCGCTGGTCAGGGCAAAGCTCATGAACGGCGTCAGTCCCTTGCCATAGACTAGGTCGTAGGCGAGCGTGTCGTGATGGAACAGCCGCGCCGGAATGGCAGGCAACTGGCCAAAGAGGCTCGCTGACGTCGCATTCACCACCAGGTCGAAGGGCGCGCCCTCGACGTCGTCGAATCCTGAGGCCTCGAACGCGCCGAGGTTGGCGAAGGCCGCCTTGAGCGAAAGAGCTTCGTCCGCGCAGCGATTGGCTATGGCCACACGCGCCGGCCGGGCTTCGAGAAACGGCAGGATGGCTCCACGCACGGCCCCGCCGGCGCCGAGCAGGAGCACATTGCGACCGGCGATCTCATAGCCGAGGTTGCGCCGGATGTCGTTGACGAGGCCGATCCCGTCGAAGTTCTCGGCGATGATCCGCCCGTCCTCGAATTTCAGGCAGTTGGCCGCACCGGCCATCGCGGCATGGGGGCGGCACTCGTCAGCGATCGCGAGCGCCTGGAGCTTGAACGGCGTCGTGACGTTGCAGCCCCTGCCGCCGCCGGCCATGAAGGTCCGAACGCAGCACGCAAACCCGTCCAGCGGCGACTCGATTGATTGGTACTCCAGTGTCTCGCCGGTCATTCTGGCGAATTCCGCATGGATGCCGGGCGAGCGCGAATGCGCGACCGGGTTTCCGAACACGGCATACCGGTCCGGCTCCGGAGCGTGCGCCAGCCGCCCCTTCATTGCGAATACGGATCGAACGACGCAGCCGACCCCTTCATGAGCCCCCGTGCGATCACGCTGCGATGGATCTCCGAGGCGCCGTCGAAGATGCGGTAGATCCGGGCGTCGCGGTAATAGCGTTCGATCGGCAGGTCCTTGCAGTATCCCATGCCGCCGAAGATCTGCACGGCGCGGTCCACGACCCGTCCGAGCGTCTCGGACGCCTGCACCTTCACCATGGAGATGCGTTCGCGCGGATCGATTCCCCGATCGATCTCCATCGCGGTCCGCCAGAGCGCCAGGCGCGCGGCGTCGATCTCGATGGCGCTGTCGGCGAGCATCTGCTGAACCATCTGGAACTCGCCCAGCGCCTTCGAGAATTGCCGGCGCTCGCGGGAATGTTCGAGCATCAGGCCCATGATCCGGGTGGCTTTGCCGACCGAACGCGCGCCCACCTGCGCCAGACGCACGCGGCCCAGCACGGTCAGCGCGAGCTTCAGGCCCTCCCCTTCGGCGCCGAGAAGGTGCACGTCCTCCAGTTCGACGTCGTCGAAGGACAGTTCGACGTGGCTCGTTCCGCGCAGCCCCATCATCTTCTGGTCGCGGCCGATGGTAAAACCGGGAAGTCCCTTGTCGACGAGGAAGAGGGATATGCCACGATGACCGGCGGAGGGGTCGGTCACTGCCGTCACGACGAAGAAATCGGAATGAAGCCCATCGGAGATGAAATGCTTTCCGCCGGTGAGCAGCCAGCGGCCGCCCTTCCGTACCGCACGGGTGCGGATTGCAGCCGCGTCCGAGCCGGCGCCCGGTTCCGTGAAGGCGATCGAACAGGTTCGCGTTCCCGCCGCGCACGGCTTCAGCCACCGGTCGACCTGCTCTCCACGGCATGACAGGAGAACCTCGTAGACGTTGCCGAAGGCCCTCCGCACCAGGATGTCGCTGGTGTGTCCGAACTGTTCCTCAACCAGCATGGTGTCGAGAGCCGACAGGCCGCCGCCGCCGAACTCTTCCGGAACATTCATGGCGTAAAGTCCCAGCGCCTTCGATTTCGAGAAGATACGCTCGGCGTCATCCGGTGGCAGGACCCCGCGTTCGTCGACCATGTCTTCCAGAGGATGAAGTTCGTCGGCGATGAAGCCGCGCACGGTCGTGACGAGGAGCTTCTGCTCCTGACTGAGTTCCAAATCCATGGCTTCGGGTTCCTTCCGCCCGCTACTGGCCCCGCCACCGAGGCTGGCGCTTCTGGGAGAATGCCAGAGGGCCTTCCCGCGCATCCTCGGAATCGAGCATTGCCCGATAGGCGGGGAACTCGCTCGCGAAAGCGGCAGCAAGCGTCGGCTTGTCCAGCCCGTCGAGCATCATCTGCTTGGTCGCGCGCAAGGCCAGCGGCGCGCATCGGGAGAGCGTCTCGACCAGCGCCTCGACCGTTTCGGCCAAGGCCTCAGCCGGCACCACCTGGTTGACCAGGCCCAACGCGCGGGCTTCTTCGGCAGGAAACAGGCGTCCGCTGAGCGCGATGTCCATCGCATGCTTCATCGGGATCTGCCGGGCGAGGCGGTGCAAACCGCCGCTCGCCGCAAGTCCGACCCGCGGCTCCGGCAGGCCGAACCGTGCCGTTTTCACGGCCACGGCAAGGTCGCATGCAAGCACGATCTCCAGCCCGCCGCCAACGGCGTCGCCGTTGACGGCTGCGATCACCGGCTTCGTCAGACCGAAGCGCTCGGCGAGGCCGGCAAACCCGCTTTCGGGAACGAAGGCGTCTCCCGTCGCCGCGCGATACTTGAGGTCCGAACCGGTGCAGAAGGCTTTCTCGCCGGCGCCGGTAATCACGGCACAGTGCAGGGCATCATCAGCTTCGAGTATGTCGAATGCCCTCGCCAGTTCGCGATGAGCAGGCGGATGAAGCGCGTTTCTTACGTCCGGGCGGTCGATCGTCAGGTGAAGCGCATGGCCGCGGACATGCGCGCGAATGAACTCGAAGGCCGGGAATCCCGCGGAAACAGACATGGTCTCGTTCTCAACCAATCGTCAGCCACCGCTCAAGCGGGAGAACAACAGCGATATTCGTCCGAGCCGGCCGAAGTCGGCCACCGCCCGCGTGCCCGGGACGACCGGTACGGTGTCGGTCGCCGACCCGGTGGTGATGTAGGTTCCCGCCTCGAGCCCGATGCCCCGCGCCGACAGAAGGTTCGCCACGTCGACCAGAGCGTGGAACGGACTGCACCGGACGTCGGGCGGACTGTTGGGCGCCGGATCACCGCCGTCGATCGTCAAAACGATCGGATGGCGATGGAAGTCGACCGCAGCGGGGTCCGTGATGGCGTCGCCGATGACCAGTCCGACGCCGTTCCCGTTGTCGGCGATCGTGGTCAGCGTGGTCAGCTCAGCTGGCGGTGTATCGGCACGATAGCGGCTTCCGATCAGCTCGATCGCGATATGGGCGGTGACGCGGGGCGTGATTTCCTCGACACTCCATGCTTTCTGCCGGGCCGGAATGGGCTCGTCGATGCGGAAGGCGAACTCCGGCTCGATCCGTGCGCCGCGGACCAAGCTTTCGTCGATGACATGTTCCGAGCCGACGAAGAAGCACGACGCGAAGGCGCGGCCCGGCACGATGTCGTCGTGGCCGTCGCGCTGGCGCATGGCATCGCTCGTTGCCCCGGCCTTCCAGCCGACTACCGGTGCACCGATCAGGTCGGCCATCCGATCCTGTACCCGGTAGGCTTCGGCACGGTCCCTGGGTCTGCTGGCGGGTTCGGGGAGCACGATCTTGTGCCCCGTGCGCCATGCTTCGGCGAGCGAGGCGGCAAGCGCCTCGAGCACGTCCTGCCTTTGCGGAGACATTCTTCCTCCATCCCTTTGCCGCCGTCCGCCGCCCCGCCGGGCGCCGTTCACGAACGGCTCATGGTCTACCTTCCGGATCGTGCCCTGTCACCGCGACAACCGCATTGATGCATCTTGACACATAAGAAAATGAGGGTGAATCTCCGCCATGACCGAAAATGATGCATCAGATCGGAAGACAGACCCGGTGCCTGGCAAGCCGCGCATCGTCGACATTGCGCTTCAGGCCGGCGTGAGCACGGCGACGGTGGACCGCGTCCTGAACGGTCGCGTCGGCGTGAAGGGCAAGACCGTCAAGAAGGTGCTCGATGCAGCCGAATGGCTGGCGAAGAGCGGCGGCCGGCCCAAGGTCGTCGTCTCGTCATTGAAGGCGCTCACGATCGACGTGCTCCTTGCAGGCGGACCCGGTTTCGCCAACGAGATCCTGATGCGCGAGTTCCATCGCGCAAGCCGCCAGGCCGGCGTGAAGCTCAATGCGCGCTTCACCCAGCGCGCCAACGTGGCGGCCTTGAAGGAAGCGATCGAGGAATGCGCCGAGCGCGGCTCGGCAGGCGTCATCGTCCAGCCGATCGACCATCGCCTCATCCGCGACGCCGTCCTCGATATCGTCAGCAGAGGCGTGCCGCTCGTCTGCGCGCTCACCACGCTTCCCGGCGTCGACAGCCTCGCCTATTGCGGTCTGGACAACCGCGCCGCGGGACGGGCAGGCGGGCTGCTGCTCGGCCATCTGTGCGCGCGCAAGGGAAAGGTCGCGGTCTTCATGAGCGACATGCTGTATCGAAGCCATGAAGAACGCGAAAGTGGCGCCCGCAGCGTGCTCCGCTCGGATTTCCCGCAGATCGAGGTGCTGCCGAGCATCAACACGCGGGACAATCCCGAAACCTGCTACAGCGAGACGCGGGAGTTGCTGAAGCGGCATCCGGACCTCGCGGGAATGATCAATCTCGGCGGCGGCAACAGAGGAATCGAAAAGGCGCTGCTGGAGTCCGGCAAGGCAATCGACGTCGCCTACGTCGCGTTCAACCTTACGCCGCTCACGAGAAAGGCCCTGCTCGACGGCACGATCGATGCGGTGGTGCATCAGGACATGGGGAGGATCAGCCGCCGCGCGGTGGACGCCATCATCGGGCACCATGGCGGAAAGCCCCCCGAGACCGGCTACATCCCGGCCGAAATCATCATGCGCGAGAACATTCGCGACACCGACCGGGCCGAATGGCTACCATTTTGAAGCATGCCTGCAGAAAACAGGCACCGTGGAAGGCCTGCGCTGAGACACAATCCTGACGCGTGCGGAGCGAATCCGGACGTTCGCGACCCGGTTCCGTGCGTGCAACGACCGGACTTCCCGCAGCGCCTCGGCGAGAATGGCGACCGAGATCATGCCTTCGTCGGCAGTTCGACCGGAAACAGGCATCTCCGAAACGCCCGGCTCCCGATCTGCAGCTCAGCTCGCTCCCTTCACGAGCCCATGATGACGGGCGATCCGATCTGCGGCGGGACGGTCCCGCGGCCGGCGGCGGCCAGCACCTGCCACCCCGCGTGGTATGCCGTTTTGATGTAGCCTTCGAGTCCCAGCCCGGCGCGAAGGACATCGTTCGGGACCTCGATACCGAAGACGAACCCCTTCGGCATCGCGCGGATCAGTCCTGAAAGGTCGACGTCTCCCTGACCGGGCATGAGCCGATCATGGCGCGCCGCATGGATCATTGCCGCATGGTCGCGGGCGAAGTCGGCCGGGCCGTCGCAGAGTTGCATGTAGTTGAGCATCCTCTCCGGCAGCGCCGCCACCTCGTCCAGTCCCGATCCGCATTTCTGGTAGTGGAGCGCGTCGATCAGGATCGCTCCGTTCGGACACCCCGCCTCCTCGACGACTTCGCGGGCGGAACGGAGATCCGGAACGCCCGTCCACGGCATGAACTCGAGATCGACGGTCATACCGTACTCGGCAGCGAGGCTGCACAACCGGCCGAAATTCTCGATCAGCCGCGACCGGACCAAGTCGTCTCCGGCCGCCAGGACATGACGCCCCCCAAGCAGCGCCGCCCGGTCGAAGAACGGGCGCAGACTTCCGACGTCGGATCGAGCGTCGAGGCGGATCATCTCGATGTCGGAAACCGTCAGGCCCAGATCGGAGGCACATCGTGCCGCGTCCCTTGCGACCCGTTCGTCCTGCCCCAGAGCCGGAATGGGTTGACCCGGTCCGGAAGGGAGGATCCGCATACCCACCTCGTCGAAGCCTGCGGAGGCGGCGAGGCGCAGCATCGTCATCGGATCGCAATCGCCATAGGTGAGATAGGAGAGAGACAGCCTGTCCATCGGAAGTTTACCTCCGCTTACGTTCCCGCGGATGCGGGCCCACCGGTTTCTGATGCATCATTTTGGAATGGTAGGCCCGAATGATGCATTATGCATTCGATTTCGGGCATCATCGGATGGAAAGTTTTTGAGCCGGAAGAGGACATCTCCTATGGTCACCGCAACCGGTGCTGCGGGGGAGTGATGTCCGCCGGCGGAGAAGGCAGCCGGCTCCCGGCGCGAAGAGCCAATTCGATCGCCGCGCGGGGAATAAGAAGCAACCTAGGAGGAGCATCATGATCAGGAAACTTGCGCTCGCTGCCATCCTGGCGGCGGGCCTGGGCGCGACCCAGGCGACGGCCGAAACCATAAAGCTCGGCAACGTCGCCGAACTGTCCGGATCGGGTGCGACGGTCGGAAAGGCATGGACCGACGCCATCACGATGGGGGTGGAGGAAATCAATGCGGCCGGCGGCGTGCTCGGCAAACAGATCGAACTCTCGACCTACGACAGTCAGACGGACGCGCAGACCTCGCGCGCACTGGTGCAGAAGGCGATCGACGACGGGGCCTTCATGATCCTCGGCACCGTCTATTCGGGCTCCACGATCGTGAACATGCTCGTGACCCAGCAGCAGGGGATTCCGCAGATCGTCGGTTCCGAAGCGCCCGCGATCACCCAGAAGGGCAATCCGTACATCTTTCGGTCGTCCTTCGGGGCACACAAGTCGATGCCGAAGATCGCCGACTACCTGAAGAACGGCCTCGGGATTTCCAAGGTCGCAGTGTCGTGGGTCAACAACGAGTTCGGCAAGGGCGGCCATGACGCCTTCGTCAAGGAAGTGACCGATCGCGGCATCGAGGTGGTGGCCGACGTTTCCAGCGAGGTCGCGCAGGCCGATTTCGCCGCGGACGTGGCGAAGCTGAAGGGCTCCGGCGCGGAGGCGATCTTCGTCTATCTGCACGAGGAGGAGAGCGCCCGCATCCTGCGCGAACTGCGAAAGCAGGGCGTGGAGGTTCCGATCGTCGGCGAGTCCACGCTCCTGAACCAGAAGGTCGTGGAACTCGCAGGCGAAGCCGCCAACGGCATCATGGGCCATGTCGGCCTGACCGTCGACGCTCCGAACCCGGAAATCCAGGCGTTCGGGAAGGCGTTCAGCGAGAAGTTCGGCTACAAAGCCGACCACAACGCCATGAAGGGCTATGTGGCGATCTATGCCGCGAAGACGGCGCTCGAACGCGCCGGCGAGCTCGACCGTCAGAAGGTGGCCGACACGCTGCACTCCATGACCGTCAAGGTCTCCGACGTGCCCAACATCCTGCTCGACGTCAGCTGGGACGAAACGGGCGAGGTGTCGCGGGAGAGCTTCCTGGTCGAGATCCAGGATGGAAAGAGCGTGGTGAAGGACACTCTTCCCGCCAACTGACCGCCGCTTCCGGTCGTCATCCCGACGAAGTCCGGCGCGTCGCCGGACTTCCCCACCTCGCCCGCTCCTGCGGCGCGAGACGAGAGGTTTCATGTCCGAGTTCATGCAAGTCCTGATATCCGGCCTCGCGACCGGGTCGATCTACGCGCTCGCCGCCATCGGGTTCACCCTGCTGTGGCAGGCTTCGCAGACCATCAATTTCGCGCAAGGCGAGTTCGTCATGCTGCCGGCCTTCTTCGTGCTCATCGGCATGCACGTGCTCGGCCTCGGCCTGATTCCCGCGATCGCCCTGGCGCTCGTGACATCCGTCGTCCTCCTCGGCCTCCTGTTCAAGCGGGTGATCATTCAGCCCATGCTTCCGCACGGGGTGCTGCCGATCGTGATGGCAACCATCGCGCTCGCCATCCTGATGCGCGAGATGGTGAAGGAGTTCTACAGCGCCGAGGCGCAGCCATTTCCCTCGATGTTCTCCGAAACGACCTTCAAGGTGCTCGGAGCGACCGTTTCGTACCAGGATGTCGGCAACCTCGTCGTCTCGGCGGTCGCCATCGTCGCCCTGCAGCTCTTCCTGGGCCGGACCCGCACCGGGCGCTGCATGCAGGCCACTGCCCAGAACCCCGCGGTTGCGGAGATACTCGGCGTCAACATCCAGCGCATGGTGCTCTACACGTTCATGATAAACGCCGCGCTCGCCACCATTGCCTCGGTGCTGATCTCGCCGATCTACCTCGCGAAGTTCTCTATCGGCGAGCCGATCGGCCTGGTGGCCTTTCTCGCGGCCATCGTCGGCGGCTTCAACCAGGTCCGGGGGGCACTGGTCGGCGGATTGCTGATCGGCGTGATCGACAACATGTCGGCCGCCTATCTCTCCTCGGAATACCGCATCGCGGGTCCCATGATCCTGCTCATCGTCATCATCCTCCTGCGCCCCCAAGGTCTGCTGGGGACATCGGAAGGGAGAACCGTCTGATGCCGCTGTTCCGCCTCCTGGCCCTCGTCGCCGGGCTCGTCCTGCTGGTGGTCGCCCCGATGACGCAGGCGACCTATGGCACCTACGTGCTTTGCTCGTGGCTCATCTTCGCCATCGCGGCGATGGGCCTCAACCTCACGCTCGGCTATGCGGGACAGATCTCGCTGGCGCAGGCGTCCTTCATGGGGATCGGCGCCTATGCGACCGCTCTCATCACCATGGCGGGGATCCACTGGATCGTCTCGGTCTTCGCCGGCATGGGACTGTGCTTCGTCATCGGCCTCGTGCTCGGCTATCCCGCGCTGCGGGTGCAGCATCACTTCCTCGCCTTCATCACGCTGGCCTTCTCGACCCTGGTCTTTCTCGTCATGCGGAACGAGGAATGGCTCACGGGCGGCATCTATGGCCTCGTGGGAATTCCGCGGCCGGCGTTCGGTCCGATCTCCACGATGAACCAGCGCAGCTACTACTACTTCACGCTCGTCGTCTTCCTGATCGCGTTCGCAGGCTTCTACTGGATCGTGCGCTCGCCCTGGGGGCGCGCCTTCAAGGCGCTTCGCGAAAACCCCGTGCGCGCAAACAGCCTCGGGGTCGACACCCGACTGATCACGCTCCTGGCGTTCGCCATCGGCGCCGCCTATGGCGGCCTCTCCGGCGCGCTGATGTCGCCGCTCGTCCAGTACATCGATCCGATGTCCTTCACGCTCATCATCTCGCTGAAGATTCTCCTGATGGTTGTCGTCGGCGGCTCGGGATATCTATTCGGACCGCTTCTCGGCGCCGGACTCGTCGTGATGCTCCCGGAGTTTCTCCGTTTCGCGGAAAGCTACTATCTGATGATCTATGCCGGACTGGTGATGATACTGATGGTCTACTGTCCGACCGGCCTGATCGGCCTGGTTGACAAGACCGTCAACGCGTTCCGGTCGAAACGGGTCGAGCGCGGCGATCTCAAGCAGGGAGCACAGCTGTGAACGCCGAAGCGCCGATCCTCGACGTCCGCAACATCAGCAAGTCCTTCGGCGGCATCAAGGCCGTCAACGACGTCACCTTCACCGTGAACCGCGGCGAGATCCTCGGCCTGATCGGTCCGAATGGGAGCGGAAAGTCCACCTTGTTCAACTGCATTCTCGGCCAACTGAGACCTGATCACGGAGAGGTCTCGGTCAGCGGCAGATCCGTCCTCGGCACACGACCTTGCGACCTCAACAAGCGTTTCGGCGTCGCCCGTACCTTCCAGATGCTGCAGGTCTTTCCGCAGATGAGCGTGCTGGAGAACATCATCCTTGCCGGGCAGGAGCATCAGGGATCGATGTTCGGACGTCTCCTCGGCGCATCGGACGCCGGGCTGACCGCCAGTGCCGACAAGCTGATCGAATTCTTCCGGCTCGGTCATCTGCGCGACGCGCTGGCCGGATCTCTTTCCTACGGCCAGCAGAAGTTGCTCGACGCGGCAATGGCCTTCATGGCGGGACCGAAACTCGTCCTGCTCGACGAACCGGCCGGCGGCGTCAACCTGACGATGCTCGAGCATCTCAAGGAGCGGCTTGCGACGTACAACCGCGAGAACGGCTCCACCTTCGTGGTGATCGAGCACAACATGGAATTCGTGATGTCGCTTTGCACCCGCATCGTCGTGCTCGCCAACGGCGCCATCATCGCCGAAGGCACCCCCGAGGAAGTGCGCGCCAATCCCGTCGTCATCGAAGCCTATCTGGGGGCTTGACCATGCTCGAACTGCGGAACCTCCATGGCGGATATGGCCGCATAACCATCCTGAACGGGGTCTCCTTCACGATTCCCCAAGGCTCGATCACCACCATGATCGGTCCGAACGGAGCCGGAAAGTCGACCGTCTTCAAGGCGATTTTCGGACTGCTCAACATCCATTCCGGTGCCATCGTCTTCAACGGCGAAGACATCACGGGGCTCAAGCCGGCGCAGCTGATCGCGAGGGGCATCAGCTATGTGCCGCAAGGCCGCAACATCGTCCCGCACCTGTCGGTCGAGCACAACCTCGAACTGGGCGGCATCACCGCCCCCGACCAGTCGGTCGTCAAACGGCGGATCGACGAGGTGTTCACCCAGTTTCCGGTCCTGCGCGAGAAGCGCAAGCAGCATGCCATCACGCTTTCGGGGGGACAACAGAAGCAGCTCGAAGTCGCGCGCGCCCTGCTGCTCGATCCGAAGCTGATCCTCATAGACGAACCCTCGATCGGGTTGTCGCCGCAACTCGTCCAGGAAGTGTTCCGGACGCTGATCCGTCTGCGCGACGGCGGCGTCACCATTCTGATGGTGGAGCAGAATGCGCGCAGCGCCCTCGGCATCTCGGATTTCGGGATCGTGCTCGAACTCGGCCAGATGCGCATGCAGGGCAAGGCGTCGGAACTGCTGTCCGATCCTCGGGTCGGCCAGCTGTTCCTCGGCGGTTCGATGCAGAAGGCCTGACATGGCGACAGATCCGAATTCCGAAATCCGTCCGATGGGCGCCGTTCTGCAAGGCCAGATCGCCGTCGTCGCGGGCGGGCTCGGCGGCATCGGCCGCGCCTTTGCCGAGAAAGCGAAGGCCGCCGGCGCGATCGTCTCGTGCTGGGACGTTCCCTCCGCAGCTTCCGGCGATTTCCTGGATCATTACGTCCGCTGCGACGTCACCGACGAGCGATCGGTCGCCGTCGCCGCCGAAGCCACGCTCGCGCAGTTCGGCCGGATTGACGTCCTGGTCAACTCCGCCGGGGTGACGGGACAGACCGCAAGGACCGAAGACACGGATCTGTCGGAGTGGGAACGGGTGATGGCGATCAATCTCACCGGCACGTTCCTCACCTGCAAGACGGTGGTCCGCGCGATGCGCGCGCGCGGCTATGGACGCATCGTCAACGTCTCGTCCATCGCCGGCAAGGAGGGAAATCCCAACCAGGCCGCCTACTCCGCGTCCAAGGCCGGCGTGATCGGCCTGACCAAGAGCATCGCCCGGGAGAATGCCGACTCCGACATCTGCGCCAACTGCATCACGCCCGCCATCACCGCAACCGATCTCGTGCTGCAGATGACCGAGGCGCAGCGTCAGCTCGTGCTGGCAAAGATCCCGATGGGTCGCCCGGGGAAGCCGGGAGAGATCGCCGACCTGATGCTGTTCATGGCCTCGCCCGCCTGTTCGTTTTCCACCGGCGCCGTCTTCGACGCGTCCGGCGGCCGTGCAACCTACTGATGGGAGCGGAGATCGTGACCAGCGGACGTGACGTCATGAGGATCTGCATTCTCGGTGCCGGCTCGCTCGGCTGCGTTTTCGGCGGGCTGCTTGCGGCCGCCGGTCACGACGTACTGCTGGTCAACCGATCCGCCGATCTGGTCGAGCGGCTGAATAGCGGCGGGCTCACTCTGGCCTTCGACAGCGGCGACCGGGTCATCCCCGTCCAGGCGGCGACCGACTGCCGGGGACGGGTCGCCTTCGACCTGATCGTCGTGCTCGTGAAATCGTTCCATACCCGTGAAGCGCTGGCAGCGGCACGGGAGGCGATCGGTCCGGAAACTGTGGTGATGTCGCTGCAGAACGGCCTCGGACACGAGGATGTCATCGCCGAGATCGCAGGGCCGTCGAGCGTGGTGATCGGGAAGACCTATGTCGGCGGCGTCATGGTCAGCCCGGGAAAGGTCGTGGCCGGCGTGGTCGGCAAGCCGACCTACATCGGCGAGCCTGACGGCACGGCCTCCGAAAGGGTGCGCAGGATCGCCCGTGCGTTTTCCGCGGCGGGTCTGGAGACGCTCGCGAGCGACCGGATCATGGGGGTGGTCTGGGACAAGCTTCTGGTCAACGTCGCGACCGGCGCTCTCAGCGGCATCACCGGGCTCGCCTACGGCGATCTCTACGACGTGCCCGAGGTCGCCGAATGTGCATGCGCCGCCGTCCGGGAAGCCATGGAGGTCGCCGCCGCCGCCGGCATCGCCCTGTCCTGCGACGACCCCTACCGCCCGTGGCGGATCGCAGGGGAAGGGCTGCCCCCGGGGTTCAAGGCCTCGATGCTGCAGAGCCTCGAGAAAGGATCGACCACCGAGATCGACTTCGTGAACGGAGCCGTGGTGCGCTGGGGCGATCGCTACGGCGTGCCGACTCCAGTCAATCGGACCCTGGTCGCCGCCATCAAGGGAGTGGAGCGGTCCCTCGCCCCGACGCACGGCCGCTCACGGCGTAGAGACGAATCTCCAACAGCAGGATCGGCGATCATTCGATGACACGGGAACTCTTCTTCGACGAGATCGAGATCGGCGCCGCCGGCGTGAGCCCGACGGTAACGATGACCTCCGACATGATCATGGCCTACGCGAACCTGACCGGGGACCATACGCCCGTCCACACCGACGAGGAGTATGCCCGCAGGTCGTCCTTCGGCGAGCGTGTCGCGCACGGGCTGTTCGGCCTGTCGCTGGCGGACGGCCTGAAGACCCGCGCCGACCTGCGCTTTCAGCCAGGGATGTCGCTGGGCTGGACCTGGGACTTCCGCCTGCCGATCCGCATCGGCGACGAACTGCATGTCGCGTTCCACGTCGCGAGCAAGCGCGAGACGCGCCGCAAGGGGTGGGGCATCGTCATCCTTCCGTCGAAGCTGATCAACCAGAAGGGCGAGATCGTCCAGGAGGGCGAGCACAGGCTGATGCTGCCGATGCGCAGTGAAGCCGTCGCCGCCTGATCCCTCATCACTTCCAGGAAAGACAGACATGAACAAGCCCCTGCCCCTGACGGGAATACGCGTCATCGACTACAGCCACTTCCTGGCGGGTCCGTTCCTGTCCCGCTCGCTCGCCGCGATGGGCGCTGACGTCATCAAGGTCGAGCGCCCTCCCCTTGGCGACGCGGGACGGCGGCACGGCTACTTCGTGGGGGACCATAGCGGCTACTTCCTTCAGCAGAACATGGGCAAGGAGGGCCTGTGCGTGGACCTGCGCCAGCCTCAGGGCGCCGAGCTGATGCGCCGCCTGATCAAGTCGGCCGACGTGTTCGTCGAAAACTATCGGCCAGGAGCGCTGAAGAAGCTCGGGCTCGGCTACGAGACGGTCTCGAAGGACAATCCGGGTCTCGTCTACTGCTCGATCTCGGCCTACGGTCAGACCGGGCCCTATTCAAGCCGGCCCGGCTTCGGACTGATCGCCGAGGCGATGAGCGGCGCGATGTCGATCATCGGCGTGCCCGGGGAGGCGCCGCCCCTGTTCCGGATGCCGCTCGCCGACATGTACACCGGCATCCATGGCGTGGCGGCGGTCTGCGCGGCTCTCTTCGGCCGGCAGTCGAGCGGCAGGGGCCAGCACATCGATCTGGCGCTCTACGACTGCATGGTGTCGATGCATGACTTCGCGGTCCAGGCCTACACGATGAGCGGCGGCAAGGAGCTGCCGGTTCAGACCGGGCACGACATGCCAGACTCTACCGTCTATGGCGTGTTCACCGCGAGAGACGGACATCTCGTGATCGCCGCCCAGGTTGACGAAGCCTGGATACGCCTCGCCAGGCTGATCGGCGGCGATGCGCTCGCCGCCGACACGCGTTTCCACCATGCCGCCGGCCGCAACGCCAACCGCGAGGAGATCCTTCCCCTGGTGCGCCAATGGACGATCGCGCAGGAGAACGTCGCCGCCTGCGTTCGAGCTCTGGATGAAGCGGGAGTGCCGTCCGCACCGGTCCAGACCATCGACCAGGTCGTGAACGACCCGCAGATTGCCGCGCGCCGTATGATCATCGAGCAGGACCATCCGGTTCTCGGCAAGATCCGTCTGCCCAATCTTCCCTTCAACTTTTCCGAATCCGAACCGCTGACGCCTCGGGTCGCTCCCGAACTCGGCCAGCACAACCGCACGATTGCCGTCGATCTCGGCTTCACCGAAACCGAAATCGACGCAATGATCGCCAACGGAACCCTGTACTCGGCCTGACGGCTCTACCCGCTCCGGCTCTGGCGTCTTCGGCGAACTCTATGTTTCCCGGCCGGCCCGGATCGTCATGTTCGGATGGCGCACGCTTGCCCGGGTCTCCGGCGAGGATGGGCAGGGGCGAGGCAGCGAAGCCCCCCCTACACCCCCCGCACCCAAACCCTGTTGTCGTGAAACGCCGCCCCGCCATACGGCGCCGCGGCATCCGCGCCCGTCAGCACGTTGATGCCCTCCCCACGTTCGTGCGCCGAATTCGGCCAGATGCCTTCGGCGATGACGACGCCGCGCCGGACGCCGTCGAAGAGCTTGGCGTGCAGCACCACCTCGCCGCGGGCGTTGCCGAGTTCGACGCGGGCGGCGTCGGTGATGCCGAGGGTGGCGGCGTCGTCGGGGTGGATCAGGAGTTCGGGGCGCCGTTCGCGGGCCTGCGAGGTGGGGGTCTCGGTGAAGCTCGAATTGAGGAAGTTGCGGGCGGGCGAGGTGGCGAGGCGGAAGGGGTGGGCTTCGTCGGCCTCCTCGATCAGGTCGACATGGTCGGGCAAGACCGGCAGGCGCTCGTGCGGGCCGAGCAGGCCGAGCGACTTCGGCGGCTTGTTGGGGGCGGCACCGCCCTGCCATTGCGGCCGGAAACGGAACTTTCCGTCGGGGTGGCCGAAGCCCTTGAGATAATGCGCGGTCTCGAAATCGGGCTGCAGGTCGGCCCAGCGTTCCTCCTCGAAGGTCTCGAAACTGCCGAGCCCGCGCTTGCCGAGGATCAGGTCGATGTGCTGGCGCTCGGTCAGGCCGAAGCCCGGCCGGTCGGCGACGCCGAGGCGCTTGCCCAGCTCCTCGATGACGAAAAGATTGGTGCGCGGGCCCTCCGGCGGGTCGATCAGCTTCGGCCCGAGCGTCACGTGCTGATTGCCGCCGCCCTTGTAGAGGTCGTCATGCTCGACGAACATGGTGGCCGGCAGCACGACGTCGGCGAGCGCGGCCGTATCCGTCATGAACTGCTCGTGGACGCAGCTGAACAGGTCGTCGCGCAGGAAGCCGCGCTTTACGAGCCGCTGCTCGGGGCAGACGTTGACGGGGTTGGTGTTCTGGATCAGCAGCGCGGTCACCGGCGGGCCGTGGCGCAGGGCTTCGGCGTCGCCGGTCAGGACGCGGCCGATCTGCGACTGGTCGAGATGGCGGATGTTCGGGTCGCGCAGGCGCTCGCCTTCCAGAAGCGTCGTGTCGAAGCGGTAGATGCCGCTGTTGGAATGGAAGGCGCCGCCGCCCTCGTGGCGCCAGTGGCCGGCGACGGTGGGGATCGACAGCGCCGCATGCATGGCGACCGCGCCGTTGCGCTGGCGGGCGAAGCCGTAGCCGAGGCGGAAGAAGCTGCGTGGCGTCGTGCCGACCAGCCGCGCGAAGGCCTCGATCTCGGCGACGGTGAGGCCGGTGATGGCCGCGGCCCATTCCGGCGTGCGGGTGGCGAGATGCGCTTCCAGCCCGGCCGGGTCGTCGGCATACCGCGCCATGTAGTCCCGGTCGGCGAGGCCGTCGCGGAACAGCACGTGCATGACCGCGCAGGCCAGCGCGCCGTCGGTGCCGGGGCGCAGGATCAGGCCCATGTCGGCCTGTTTCATGGTGGCGTTGTCGTAGACGTCGATGACGACGATCCTGGCGCCGCGCTCCTTGCGGGCGCGCACGGCATGGGTCATCACGTTGACCTGCGTGACGACGGCGTTGGTGCCCCAGATGACGACGCAGTCGGACTTGGCGATCTCGCGCGGATCGACGCCGGCCAGCCGGCCGGTGCCCATGACGTAGCCGGTCCAGGCGAGGTTGGTGCAGATCGTGTCGAAGAAGCCGGAATAGCGCTTCGCATGGCGCAGCCGGTTGATGGAATCGCGCTGCACGAGACCCATCGTGCCGGCATAATAGTAGGGCCAGACCGTCTCGGAACCGTGCCTCGCCTCGGCCTTCAGGAAATTCTCCGCCACCAGGTCGAGGGCCGCTTCCCACGAGGCTTCCTTCCAGCGCCCCTCCCCCTTGGCGCCCGCCCGCACCAGCGGCTTCAGAAGCCGGTCGGGATGGTGCACCCGCTCGGCATAGCGCGCGACCTTGGCGCAGATGACGCCGGCCGTGTAGCTGTTGTCCTTCGACCCGTGGACGCGGCCGATGCGGCCGGGGCCGAGGATCTCGACGTCGAGCGCGCAGGTGGAGGGGCAGTCGTGCGGACAGGCCGAATGGCCGATGCGGATGGGAGCGTGCTGGTTCATGCGGCTTTTCTAGCGGGAATTCGGCCCGGCTTACAGGGCGGCACCGGCGAAATGATTTGATCCATCGCGCGCGCCGTGATGATGGATGCGGCGAACGGGCAGAGACAGGCCATGAACTACCGTCACGTCTATCACGCCGGGAACTTCGCCGACGTGGTCAAGCACGCCATCCTGGTGAGGATCGTCGACTACCTGAAGCGCAAGGACAAGGCGTTCCGGGTGATCGACACCCATGCCGGGATCGGCCTCTACGACCTCACCTCGGAGGCGGCGCAGAAGACCGGCGAATGGCAGGGCGGCATCGGCCGGGTGATCGACGCGGCGGTCGACCCTGCGGCCGCCGCGCTCTTGTCGCCCTATCTCGACGCGGTGCGGGCCTTCAACCCGGGCGGCGGGGTGCGGTTCTATCCCGGCTCGCCGCGGCTCGTGCGGCACCTCCTGCGGCCGCAGGACCGGCTGACGGCGGTGGAACTGCATCCCGCCGATGCGGAGACGCTGAAGCAGGAATTCGCGGGCGACTTCCAGACGCGCGTGATCCCACTCGACGGCTGGCTGGCGCTCGGCGCCCAGCTGCCGCCGAAGGAGAAGCGCGGGCTGGTGCTGATTGACCCGCCCTTCGAGGAGACGGGCGAGTTCGAGCGGATCGCCGCGAAACTCGCCAAAGCCCATCGACGCTGGCCGGGCGGGGTCTATGCCGTCTGGTACCCGGTCAAGGACCGGCAGGCGGCGGAGCGTTTCCGCGACTCCTTTCGGGCCGGCGGCATTCCGCGGGTGCTGGACGTTTCGCTGACGATCCGCGGCGCCGGGCCGGTGCCGCGGCTGGACGGGACGGGCATGCTGATCGTCAACCCGCCCTTCCCGCTCGCCGGCGAACTGGAGACGATGCTGCCGGTGCTGGCGCGGCTGCTCGCCGACGGCCCGGGCGCCGCCTGGCGTGTCGAAGAACTCGCCGGCGAGGCGCCGCAGACTTGACCGGACCCGCCAACCTCCGCACAGTGCCGAACATAGTCTTCCGACCAACCGACGACGACAGGCCCGCCATGTCCCGCCTCGCCTCCCTCGCCCTTTCCGCCGCGCTCAGCCTCTGCAGCGTCGCCGGGCTTTCCGGTGCCGCCGCGGCCGCGGACTACCGGGCGGCGCCCGCCTATGACGACAGCGTCTGCAGCGAAGGCTGGGTGCTCAACCGAATCAGCCGCAACTTCCGGCACCAGGTGAAGAACGTTTCCGGGCTGCCGCAGGTCGAGATCGTCGACTTCTACGGTCTGCACCTGACCCGCTACCATCCGCAGCGCGATTTGTGGCCGGTGGCGCGCACCTACTGCGAAGGCACCGTCCGGCTATCCGACGGCCACGAGCGGCCGATCTGGTTCTTCATTGAGGAAGGCATGGGCTTCGCCGGCGTCGGCCACAACGTCGAGGCCTGCGTTTCGGGCTTCGACCGCTGGAACGTCTACAACGGCCGCTGCCGCGTCGCACGCTAACCGGCCCTGCCCGGCCGCGGGCGCAGCGCCGGGCGCCGGTTCACGCACTCGCGCCCGTCCGGTCCTTCCATGACGAAAATCCTGATGTCCAGCGCCTCGCCCTTCGCCAACAAGGTGATGGCGGCGGCGGCCTATGCCAAGATTCCCTTCGAGGCGGTGGCGGTCGACACCAATGCCGATCCGGCGGTGCTGATCGAGGCCAATCCGCTCGGCAAGATACCGGTTCTCGTTCTCGACGACGGCAGTACGGTCTACGACAGCCGCGCGATCACGCAGGAACTGAACCGGATGTCCGGGAACCAGCTGTTTCCGCGCCAGGCCGTCAAGCGGCGGGAGGCGGAGACGCTCGAGGCTCTGGCCGACGGCATCGCCGACTGCCTGCTGGCGCAGGTCTACGAGAAGCGCTTCCGACCGGAGGAGAAGCTGCACCAGCCCTGGATCGACCGGCAGGCGGCGAAGGTCGCCCGCGGCCTCGACCATCTGAACGACAACGCACCGCGGCTGGGGAAGAAGGCCCATGCCGGCCACATCGCGCTGCGCTGCATGCTGGCCTACGCCTCGCTGCGCTTCGGCAGCGGCTGGGAGCGCGGACGGCCCAAGCTGAAGCGATTCGTGAGGCGCTTCGACGAGCAGTTTCCCGATCTCCAGCCCTACCTGCCGCACTGAACCCGGTCTCCCCGGGTCGTCGCCCGGAAACGAGAAAGGCCGGATCCCTCGCGGGATCCGGCCTCATCCATCGGGCTCGATGCGGCGCCGGTGGCGCCGAACCGGGCGATCAGAACTTCATGCCGATGCCGAGCAGGAAGTTGTTCGACTTGGCATCGACCTCGGTCGCGCCGCCCGACAGGGCGAAGTCGTCCGAGCCGTAGTCGGTGTAGCGGTACTCGCCGCGGGCGAAGACCTTCTCGGTCAGCTTGACGTCGGCGCCGACGCCGGCCGTCCAGCCGAACATCGTGTTGGAGTCGGAAGCGATGCCGTCATTGACCTCGACCTTGGCCGCCGCGCCACCGCCGGTCGCGTAGACCAGGATGTTGTCGGTCGCTGCCACGCCCATGCGGGCCCGCAGCGAGCCGTTGAAGCCGCGATCGGTCGAGGCGCCGGCATTGGCGCCGTCCGCCCAGTCATAGCCGACGTCACCCTCGAGACCGTAGACGAACATGCCCGACTGGCCGTTCCAGCCGCCGAACAGGCTGCCGTTGAAGCCGTCGGTGTCGATGGAATTGTTCACGCCGGAATTGATGTCCGTGTCGCCCGTGCTGTAGGCGCCCTGGATACCGGCATAGCCGCCGGCCCACGAAGCGACCGGAACCTGCTCATAGGGAACCGGCTGCGGCGCCGGCGGCTCCATGCCGATCACGTCGGCGGCGAACACGGAGGTGGTGGAGAGCAGCGCGGCGACGCCGAAGGCTGCGGCGGCCGAACGGCCGATGTTGGAACGGATGGACATAGGTTACTCCTTGCACAATCTGGAAGGGTTATTGCCCCCCTTCTCGCCTCGGATCGCCAGGGAGGAACGGTGACGACCCCAAGTGTTGGTAATGTCGTGCCCAAATGCGGCCGAACCGCAGAGCAAAAACGGTCATCCGTCGGCGGCGATATGGCCGAAACATGACGTGTCGTCCATGCAACACCTGGGGCAGCGGCCGCCCCGCGCACCACCGACGCGCGGCAGCAACGCGCTGTATTCGCTTCAAATTTTAGACAATCCCTGACGGCTCGGACAAAGCCGCGAGCCGCGCGGGACGGCACCGGACGTTGCGGCAGCCACGCCTTTCCTTCTCGATTCCGCCGCATATATGACTGGAGGGTAAACGGGGGCGGCGGGATGAACGGGCACAAGGGGATTGCGCTGGTGACGGGCGGCGCGCGGCGGATCGGAGCGGCCATCGCCGCCGATCTGGCGCAGGCGGGGTTTGCCGTCGCCCTCCACTGCAACCGCTCCACCGGCGATGCCGAGGAGGTGGCGGGTCGAATCGCGCGAGCCGGCGGAACGGCGCGGGTCTATCAGGCCGAACTCGCCTCTCACGAGGGGGTGGCACGTCTCGCCGCAGACGTTCACGAGACGCTCGGCCCGGTGCGCCTGCTCGTCAACAATGCCTCGGTCTTCGAACCCGATTCGGCCGCGGCGCCGGACTGGGACCTCTGGGAGAAGCACTTCGCGCTGCATCTGAAGGCGCCCGTGCAGTTGGCCGGCGAGATGGTGCGCCGGCTGCCGGCCGATGAGACCGGGCTCATCGTCAACGTCGTCGACCAGCGGGTCTGGAAGCTGACGCCGCAGTTCTTCTCCTACACGCTGTCCAAGTCGGCGCTTTGGACGGCCACGCAGACCATGGCCCAGGCCTTCGCGCCGCAGGTGCGCGTCAATGCCATCGGCCCCGGCCCGACGCTCCCCAACGAACGCCAGCAGCCCGGCGATCTCGCCGCGCAGGAGGAAGCCCTGCTTCTGCGGAAGGGACCGCTGCTGACGGAATTCGGCAGCACGATACGCTATCTGTGGGAAACACCGTCGATCACAGGCCAGATGATCGCGCTCGACGGCGGCCAGCATCTTGCCTGGCAGACCCCGGATGTGACAGGCATGCGTGAATGAACCCGTCGAAAGTGCAGACCCGTCCGCTTCCCGCCGGCCGCAAGGCCGATCCGGAGACGGAGAGCGACGAGATCGCCGGCGTGCTGCCCGACGAACTGGCGGACGACGAGGACGACGGCGAGGAGATCGAGGCGGAACCGGTCGAGCCGGACCTCGGCGGCTACACCTGGGACACGGCCTCCGCCGACGCGGAAGGCAAGTCCGGCACCGAAGTCATCGCCCACTTCGTCAAGCGGCTGCCGAACGCGCCGGGCGTCTACCGCATGATGAACGCGGCGGGCGACGTGCTCTACGTGGGCAAGGCGCGCAGCCTGAAGAAGCGCGTCACCAATTACGCCCAGGGCCGGTTCCACACCCAGCGCATCGGCCGGATGGTGCGCGAGACCACGACGATGGAATTCGTCGTCACCCGCACCGAGATCGAGGCGCTGCTGCTCGAGGCGAACCTGATCAAGCGCCTGCGGCCGCGCTACAACGTGCTGCTGCGCGACGACAAGTCGTTTCCCTACATCCTCTTGACCGGCGACCACGCCGCACCGGGCATCTTCAAGCATCGCGGGGCGCGGTCGAGGAAGGGCGACTATTTCGGCCCCTTCGCCTCGGCCGGCGCGGTGGGACGCACCATCAACGCTCTGCAGCGTGCCTTCCTGCTCCGCAGTTGCACCGATTCCGTCTACGACGGCCGCACCCGCCCCTGCCTGCTCTACCAGATCAAGCGCTGCTCGGGTCCTTGCACCGGCGAGATCGGCACGGCCGACTATGCCGAACTGGTGAAGGAGGCGAAGGACTTCCTGTCCGGCCGCAGCCAGAAGGTGAAGGCGGAGATCGCCAGCGCCATGCAGGAGGCGTCGCAGGCGCTCGATTTCGAGCGCGCGGCTGTGTTTCGCGACCGCCTGGCGGCGCTGAGCCACGTGCAGAGCCACCAGGGCATCAACCCGCAGTCGGTCGAGGAGGCCGATGTCTTCGCCATCCATCAGGAGGGCGGGCAGAACTGCATCGAGGTGTTCTTCTTCCGCACCGGGCAGAACTGGGGCAACCGGGCCTATTTTCCGAAGGCCGACCCCGCGCTCGAGCCGGCCGAGGTGCTGGGCGCCTTCCTCGCGCAGTTCTACGACGACAAGCCCTGCCCGCGAACCATCCTGCTGTCGCATGCGGTCGAGGAACAGGCGCTGCTGGCCCAGGCGCTCGCCACCCGCGCGGGCCACAAGGTCGCGCTCGGCGTGCCGCTGCGCGGCGAGAAGAAGGGCCTCGTCGACCACGTGGCGCAGAACGCGCGCGAGGCGCTCGGCCGGCGCCTGGCGGAGACCTCGTCGCAGACCCGCCTGCTCGCCGGGATCGCGGAGACCTTCGGGCTGGCGGCGCCGCCGCGCCGGGTCGAGGTCTACGACAACTCGCACATCATGGGCACGAACGCCGTCGGCGCGATGATCGTCGCCGGGGTCGAGGGCTTCGTGAAGAACCAGTACCGCAAGTTCAACATCCGCTCGACGGAGATCACGCCCGGCGACGATTTCGGCATGATGCGGGAAGTGATGGAGCGGCGCTTCTCGCGCCTCCTGAAGGAGCATGCCCCGGCCGCAGGCGCGCCCGCGACCGAGGCCGCGGAGGAGCCGGACGAGACCGCCGCCTTCCCGGCCTGGCCGGACCTGATCCTGATCGACGGCGGCGCCGGCCAGATGTCGGCGGTGCGCAAGATCCTCGCCGACCTCGGGATCGAGGACAAGGTGACCGCCATCGGCGTCGCCAAGGGCATCGACCGCGATGCCGGGCGCGAACGCTTCTTCGTCACCGGGCGGGAGCCCTTCATGCTGCCGCCGCGCGATCCGGTGCTCTATTTCATCCAGCGGCTGCGCGACGAGGCCCACCGCTTCGCCATCGGCTCGCACCGTGCGAAGCGCAAGAAGGAGATGGTGCGCAGCCCGCTCGACGAGATCGGCGGCATCGGACCGGCACGAAAACGCGCGCTGCTCCATCACTTCGGGACTGCCAAGGCGGTCGGACGGGCGGCGATCGAGGATCTGATGTCGGTGGAAGGCATTTCGGCCGCCATGGCGAAGCAGATCTACGAGCATTTCCACGACAACGGATGATTCGTGGCCCTGGTCCATCGTTCCTGGCCGACTTGCGGTTGACCCCCGGCCTCTCCATCTGTTTTGACTAGCCGGTACGGACCAAGCTGGAACGACATGGCAAAGCGCGCTTACAATCTGCCGAACCTCCTGACCTATGCGCGCATCCTCGCCGTGCCGCTGATTCTCATCTGCTTCTATCTGGAGGGGCGGACGCGGCCGACCGAATTCTGGCGCTGGGCGGCCTTCTGGATCTTCGTGGCGGCCAGCATCACCGACTATTTCGACGGCTACATCGCGCGGATCTGGTCGCAGACGTCGAACATCGGCAAGATGCTCGACCCGATCGCCGACAAGCTCCTGGTGGCGGCCGTGCTGCTGCTGCTCGCCTTCGACCGGACGATCGACAAGTGGTCGCTGTGGGCGGCGATCATCATCCTGTGCCGCGAGGTGCTCGTCTCGGGACTGCGCGAATATCTCGCCGACCTCAAGGTGAGCGTTCCCGTTACCCGGCTCGCCAAGTGGAAGACCACGATGCAGCTCCTGGCGATCGGCTTCCTGCTCGCCGGCCCGGCGGGGGAAGTGGTGTTCCCGTGGACCATGGAGTTCGGCATCACGCTGTTGTGGCTGTCGGCGCTGGTGACGCTCTATACCGGCTGGGACTATTTCCGCGCCGGAATGAAGCACATCGCCGACGAATGACGGAGGCCGCCGTGAAACTCGTCTATTTCGCCTGGGTGCGCGAACGCATCGGCTTGTCGGAGGAAGAGATCGCGCTGCCGCCCGAGGTCGCGACCGTGCGGGACCTGCTGGCCTGGCTGCCCGGGCGCGGCGACGGCTACGCGGCGGCGCTGCGGCATCCGGACGTCATCCGGGTCGCGATCGACCGCGAACACGTCGACCATGGCCAGCGGCTCGCCGGGGCCTCCGAGGTCGCCCTGTTTCCGCCGATGACCGGAGGCTGACGATGCCCGCCGAGCCCGTCGTGCGCATCCAGGCGGAGGATTTCGACCTCGCCGAAGAGGTCGCGAAGCTGACGGCGGGGCGCGGCGACGTCGGCGCGGTCGTGACCTTCTCGGGCCTGTGCCGCGACGAGGCCGGCACGCTGGCGGCCCTCGAACTCGAGCATTATCCCGGCATGGCCGAAGCGGAGATCCTGCGGATCGCGCGGCAGGCCGCCGAGCGATGGCCGCTGACGGGTCTGGTGGCGATCCACCGCCACGGGAAGATCGAGCCGGGCGGCAACATCGTGCTGGTGGTGGCCGCCTCGGCGCACCGGCAGGCGGCGTTCGAGGGCGCGTCCTTCCTGATGGATTTCCTCAAGACCCGCGCTCCCTTCTGGAAGAAGGAGCACAGGACCGACGGCACCGCGGGCGGTTGGGTCGACGCCAAGGATGCCGACGACCGCGCCGCCGGCCGCTGGTGACGGGCAGGTCAGGAACCCGTTAACCATCCGACGAGGCGACACCGGCCAGTTAGAAATATCGCAAGCAGCCGTCCCTAATGTACCGTCCGTTGAAGAGGTCAGACGGGGTTCGGCGCTTGATCGAGGGTGCGGGTTTCGATTTCATGGGAATCGCGCTTCTCGCCTCCTCCGCGCTCGCCCTCGTCATGGGGCTGATGGCCTCGGCCTATCGCACCCAGTCCCTGAGTGCCCTCGAGGACCGGGCCTACATGCGCGGGCTCCTCGACAACCTCTCCGAGGGCGTCTACCGCTCGTCGCTCGACGGACGGCTGCTCAGGGCGAACCGCGCCCTGGTGCGGCTGAACGGCTATGGCAGCGAGGAAGAGATGCTCGCCACCGTCACCGACATCGCCAGCGAATGGTATGTCGAGCCCGGGCGGCGCGAGGAGTTGCGTGCCCTGCTCGAACGGGACGGCAAGATCGAAGAGGTCGCCTCGGAAATCTATCGGCACAAGACGCGGGAGCGGATCTGGGTCAGCGAGTCCGCCCGTCTGGTCCGCCACTCGTCGACCGGACAGCCGCTGTACTACGAGGGTTCCGTCCGCGAGATTTCCGAGACGATGGCACGCCTCGCACTGGAGGCAACGTTCCGGAAGCTGACGAGCCACCTGCCCGGTGCCCTTTTCCAGTTCCGGACGCGCGACGGCGGCCGGCAGGTGACGGTGGAATACGTCAGCGTCGGCTACTTCGATATCGTCGAGATGTCTCCGGAGGAATGGCATGCGACCGACTTCCTCCTGTCGAAGCTCGTCCATCCCGACGACGTCGACGGCTACACGGAAGGCTTCCGCAAGGCCATCGACGGCGTCACGCTGCTGGACCACGAGTTCCGCATCGTCACGCCGCGGGGCACGGAGAAGTGGCTGCGCATGACCGCTCAGCGGGAGCCCGGTCCGGGTGGGGAAGGCGGAACCTGGTACGGCTACATTTCGGACGTCTCCCTGCGCAAGCGCCAGGCGCTGGCAATCGAGAAGCTCGCCTATTTCGACCCGCTGACGGACCTTCCGAACCGGCGCATGTTCATCGACCGGGTAACCGAGACGATGCGACGATGCGGCCGCGGCGACACGAAGGGCATCCTGCTGTACATCGACCTCGACAATTTCAAGTCGCTGAACGACACGCAAGGCCACGATGTCGGCGACGCCTATCTGGTGGATGTCGCGCATCGCCTCAGGACCAGCGTCGGACCGGGCGACGTCGTCGCGCGGATGGGGGGCGACGAGTTCGTGGTGGCCATCGAGACGACGACGACGGAAGGTGCGGTCGCCTCCGCCCTCGCGATCGGCGCCGGCAACAGGATCATGGCGGCGCTGCGGCGGCCTTTCGAGCATGGGGACCTGCGGCACAATTCGTCCGCCAGCATCGGCGTGCTCGTCTTCGGCGGCGACGCGGCGAACCCTGACGACCTCCTCAAGCGCGCAGACGTCGCCATGTACCGCGCCAAGGCTTCGGGCCGGGATGCGATGGCGCTGTTCGAGACGGAATGGCTCGAAGGGGAAGCCGAGCGCTTCACGCTGCTGGCCGAACTGCGCAAGGCCATCGCCGAGGAGACGCTCTCGTTGCGCTTCCAGCCGCAGATGGACAGGCGGCTGCGTGTGGTCGGCGCAGAGGGTCTGCTGCGCTGGACCCATCCCGGACTGGGTTCAATCGCGCCCGACCGCTTCATCCCGCTGGCAGAGCAATCGGGCCTGATCCACGCGCTCTGCAGGCTGGTGCTCGACCAGGCGATCCGGCAACTCGCGGCGTGGGCCCGCGATCCGGCGACGGCGGGGCTGCGTCTGTCGGTCAACATCAGTGTCCAGTCCTTCGCCGGCAGCACGGCGGTGGAGGGGCTCATCGCGATGATCGAGAGCCACGGCGTCGACGCCTCGCTGCTGACGCTCGAGTTCACGGAGCATGTGACGGCGGGCGACCTCGCCGCGATGGGCCACAAGATGGCAAAGCTGAAGGCACTCGGCGTGCGCTTCTCGCTCGACGATTTCGGCACCGGCTATTCATCGCTGTCGCGGCTGAAGCGCCTGCCCTTCGACGAGGTGAAGATCGACGGCAGCTTCGTCGCCGAGATCGACAAGTCCGAGGAGGACCGGGATCTGGTCCGCACGATCCTGGCCATCGCCGAGACTCTGCGGCTTCACGTCGTGGCCGAACACGTCGAGACGACGAGCCAGCAGGACTTCCTGCTCTCGGCCGGCTGCGGCGGCTTCCAGGGATATCTCTATGCGCCGGCGCTGCCGGCGGCGGAGTTCGAGCGCTTCGTCAGGGCCAGCGGCACCCAGCGCACGCCGGACCGGGGAGAGCACGAGCGTCTGTCGGCCTGACGCGACTGGCTTCCAAACGACACAGGCCGCCTCCCGGCGGCCTGTCAGTACGTGATCGGCCGCCGGTGAAGCCGGCGGGACGGATCAGCCGACGATCTCGATGTCGGCGAACCAGTACTTGATCTCCTGGGCGGCCGTCTCCGGCGCATCGGAGCCATGAACGGAGTTCTCGCCGATCGACAGGGCGTGCACCTTGCGGATGGTGCCTTCGGCGGCATTGGTCGGATTGGTGGCGCCCATCACTTCGCGGTTCTTCGCGATGGCGTTCTCGCCTTCGAGCACCTGGACGATCGTCGGACCCGAGGACATGAACTCGGTCAGTTCCTGGAAGAAGGGACGCTCCTTGTGGACGGCGTAGAAGCCTTCGGCCTCGCGCAGGCTCATCCAGACCCGCTTGGACGCGACGACGCGCAGGCCCGCGTCCTCGAGCATCTTGGTGATCGCGCCGGTCAGGTTGCGCCGCGTCGCGTCGGGCTTGATCATCGAGAAAGTGCGTTCGATCGCCATCGTCAGTTCCTTCATCTGTCCAATCGGGAAAGTCGCGGCTCTATACCGTCCGCCCTGACGAATGCCAAGGGTTTGCGCGGTGCATGGTGAAGCGGGGTGTGGCCGTCAGGCGGCGGCGGGCACCCGGGCGCCGAGGCCGTCGTGGAGGGCCAGGCAGCGCTCGAACCAGGCGCGGATCGGATCGTCGGCCGCGAGCGGCTGGTAGGACGAGACGACGCGGGCGAACTGGAAGGCGCCGAAGACGATGTAGTCCGCAAAGAGCGGCGAGGCGCCGCCGATGAAGGGCTGGTAGGACAGCATGCTGCGCAGCGGCTCGAGCGAGGCGCGGAACCCGGCCAGCCGCGCGTCGCGGTCGAGGGGGACCTCCTCGATCGGCTTGCCGAAACGCGGCTCGCGGGTGCGGCGGAAATGCGCCTGGTCCTCGGGCGCCAGGCAGTCGTGGATGTCCATCAGGATCGCCGCGCCGAGATAGGAATGGATGGTGAGCTGGGACCAGCGTTCCACGAACCGCGCCATCGCCTTGCCGCCCTCGCCCCCGAAAAGCGTCGGGCGATCCGGATAGGCCTCCTCGAGATAGAGCGCGATGTCGAAGGAGTCCGACACCAGCGTGTCGCCGTCGCGGATCAGCGGCACGATCTTCGTCGCGCCGCCCTCGATGGTCGGGATGCGCGTGAAGGGCGCCGGCATGGAGGTGAACGGGAGGCCCTTGTGGGCCAGCGCCATCGCCACCTTCCAGCAATGCGGGCTGAAGGGCCGGCCGGCGTCCGCGCCTACCAGGTCATAGAGCAGAATGGCCATTGGAACGGGTCCTCCACGGATGGTATCAGGAGCGGAATTGAGCCTGTTTCGCCGAAAAAGAAAAGATGATGAAGCCCCATTTCCGGATGCTCGCCGCCTACAACCGTTGGGCCAACGGCCAGCTCTACGACGCCGCCGCCGAGCTCACCGACGAGGCGTTCGCCCGTGACGTCGGGGCGTTCTTCAGGTCCATGACGGGAACGCTGAACCATATCCTGGTCGCCGACCGCATCTGGCTCAAGCGGTTCACCGCGGAGGGGGAAGCGCCGCGGGCGCTCGACGCGATCGTGCACCCGAATCTCGGCCCCTTGCGGCTGGCGCGCGAAGCCGAGGACGAGCGGATCACCGGATGGATCGAGACGCTCGACGACGCCGCGCTCGCCGGTCGCTTCACCTACATCACGGTCACCGACATGCGCAGGGTGAGCCAGCGGCTGGCGCCCGCCCTGACGCACTTTTTCAACCACCAGACCCACCACCGCGGGCAGGCGCACACCATCCTGTCCCTGCTCGGCAAGGAACCTCCCTCTCTCGACATGATCTATTTCCAGCGCACCGAGGAAGGTCGTCAGTTCGCCTGAAGTGGTTCGCAGTCCCACATCCTGCCTTCGAAGTATCGACGGCTCGAACCGTTAACGTTCGTCTTATCTGCCTGGAACCATTCGCCGAGACTCCGATTGCTATCACGACGGAATGACACCGTCGGTTGTAAAATATTGGCAACGGAGGAGCTTGAGATGATCCGGTTTGCAGCAATGACTTCAACCTTTTCGGCAATGGCCCTCGCTGCGGCGATGGCAACCATGCCTGCGCATGCGGACGGAGTCGGCGCGGGTGTCGGCGTCGGCATCGGTGGCATCGGGGTCGGTGCCGGCGTCGGAATCGGGAGCGGCGGCGTCGACGCCGGCGCGGCCGCATCGGTCGGCGGCTCGGGTGGCGTGAACGCCGGGGCCGGCGCCTCGATCGGGGGCGGCAGCGGCGTCGACGCCGGAGCCGGCGCTTCCATCGGCGGCAGCGGCGGCGTCAATGCAGGAGCGGGCGCGTCGATCGGCGGGGGCAGCGGCGTCAACGCCGGTGCGGGCGCGACCATCGGCGGCGGCAGCGGCGTCGGTGCCGGGATCGGCGTCTCCATCGGCGGGACCCCGGGCAGCCCGGGGTCGCCGGGCACGCCCGGCAACCCGGGCACGCCGGGGCAGCCGGGTGCCACGCCCGAATCGATCGTCGCCGGCATGTCGAACGCCGAACTCAGCCGCTACAAGCGGCGCTGCGACGAGGTCACGGCCAACCCGTCCGGATACGACCGGGATCTTCTCGCGCTCTGTCGCCTGATCGGCCAGACGGCGTCCCGCTAGCCGCGGCCGGTCGAACGGTCCAAGGAGGAGGCGGCGCCGCAGCGCCGCCTCCTCCGCGTCCGGACACGTGCCCCTTGCCGCACCGCACGCCGGCGCCTAGACACGCGGCATGATCACGCTCACCGACCTCTCGCTGCGCATCGCCGGGCGCCTGCTCCTCGACCACGCCTCCCTGGCGCTGCCTGCCGGGGCGAAGGCCGGTCTCGTCGGGCGCAACGGCACCGGCAAGACCACGCTGTTCCGCGCCATCACCGGCGACCTCGCCACCGAGACCGGCACCATCGGCCTGCCGCGCAACGCCCGCATCGGGCAGGTCGCGCAGGAGGCTCCAGGCACCGAGGAGCCGCTGATCGACATCGTGCTCAAGGCGGACAAGGAACGTGCTGCGCTTCTGGAGGAGGAGAAGACGGCGACCGATGCCCACCGGATCGCCGAGATCCACATGCGGCTGGCCGACATCGACGCGCATTCGGCGGAGGCGCGGGCGGCGACCATCCTCGCCGGGCTCGGCTTCGACGAGGAGGCCCAGCGGCGTCCCGCCTCCTCGTTCTCCGGCGGCTGGCGCATGCGCGTGGCACTGGCTGCGGTGCTTTTCTCGGAACCCGACCTGCTTCTGCTCGACGAGCCGACCAACTATCTCGACCTCGAAGGCACGTTGTGGCTGGAATCCTACGTGTCGAAATATCCGCACACCGTGCTCCTGATCAGCCACGACCGCGACCTGCTGAACCGCGCCGTGAACTGCATCGTCCATCTCGACCAGCAGAAGCTGACCTTCTGGCGCGGCGGCTACGACCAGTTCGAGCGCCAGCGCGCCGAGCAGATCGAGCTGCAGGAGAAGGCGCGGGTCAAGCAGGAGGCGCAGCGCAAGCATCTGCAGTCCTTCGTCGACCGCTTCAGGGCGCAGGCGACGAAGGCCCGCCAGGCCCAGTCGCGCATCAAGGCGCTGGAGCGGATGAAGCCGATCGCCGCCTGGCACGACGAGACCGTGCGCCCGTTCTCGTTCCCCGCGCCGGTCAGGACCGTCGCCTCCCCGATCGTGGCCATCCAGCAGGGCACGGTCGGCTATCAGCCCGGCAAGCCGGTGCTGAAGAACCTGACGCTCCGGATCGACGCCGACGACCGCATCGCGCTGCTCGGCTCGAACGGCAACGGCAAGTCGACCTTCGCCAAGCTGATCGCCGGACGGCTGGAGCTGGGCGGCGGATCGATCACGATCGCGCCGCAACTCAAGGTCGCGATGTTCGCGCAGCACCAGCTCGACGACCTCCGGCCGGAGGAGAACGCCATCGAGCACGTGCGCCGGCTGATGCCGGACGCGCCCGAGGCCAAGGTGCGCGCGCGGGTGGCGCAGATGGGCCTCGTGACGGAGAAGATGAACACGCCGGCCAAGGACCTGTCGGGCGGCGAGAAGGCGCGGCTCCTGATGGGTCTCGCCTCCTTCGAGGGACCGAACCTTTTCATCCTCGACGAGCCGACCAACCATCTCGACATCGACAGCCGCGAGGCGCTGATCCACGCCCTCAACGACTATCCCGGCGCCGTCATCCTGATCTCGCACGACCGCCACCTGATCGAGGCGACCGCTGACCGGCTCTGGCTGGTGAACAACGGGACGGTGGCGCCCTTCGACGGCGACATGTCCGACTACCGCAGCATCGTCACGGGCGGCGCGAGCGACCGCCGCGAGAAGCGCGACGCCGACAAGTCGTCCAAGGCCGACAAGCGTCGCGAGGCCGCGGCACGGCGCGCGGCGCTGGAGCCGCTCGCCAAGCAGATCCGCGCCACCGAGGGGCTGATCGAACGGACCCGCAAGCGGCTGGACGCGGTGGAGGACGAACTCGCCAATCCGGCGCTCTACGAGAAGGATCCCGCCAAGGCCACACGGCTCGCCAAGGAGCGGTCGGAACTGGCTGCGACGATCGCGCGCCAGGAGGAAATCTGGCTCGAGCTTTCCGCCGAGTACGAGGAAGGCATGGCGGAATGACCATACGGGTGGAGAACCGCGGCGACGTGACCATCGTCACCATCGACCGGCCGGAAGCGCGCAACGCGGTCGATCCCGCCATGGCGGATGCACTGTTCCGCGCCTTCATCGCCTTCGACCGCGACGAGAGCGCGAAGGTGGCGATCCTGACGGGCGTGCCCGGCGCCTTCTGCGCGGGATTCGACCTGAAGGCCGCGTCCGGCGGGATGGACGAGACGTGGTACGCCAAACACCATCTCGATGCCGCGTTCGACGGGCTGGACGACCAGCCGCGCAAGGGACCGATGGGGCCGACCCGGCTGACGCTTTCCAAGCCCGTCATCGCGGCGATCTCGGGTCCGGCGGTCGCCGGCGGCATGGAACTCGCGCTCTGGTGCGACATGCGCGTGATGGAGCGCTCGGCCTATATGGGCGTCTACTGCCGCCGCTGGGGCGTTCCGCTGATCGACGGCGGCACCATGCGGCTGCCGCGCATCGTCGGGCATGGCCGGGCGATGGACCTCATCCTGACCGGCCGGCAGGTCGAGGCGGAGGAATGCCTCGCCATCGGACTGGCGAACAGGCTGTGCGAGGACGGCTCGGCGCTCGCGGCCGCACTGGAACTCGCCGGCCAGCTGGCACGGTTTCCGCAGGCCTGCATGCGCGCCGACCGGCTGTCGGCCATCGCGCAATGGTCGCTCGACCTGCCGCAGGCGCTCGGCAACGAATGGGCGAGCGCGGAGACGTTCCGCTCCGAGGGCAGCGCGGGCGCGGCCCGGTTCGCTTCCGGCAAGGGTCGATCGGGCGACTTCTCGGAGATCTGAGGGTTGTCGGGAAGCCGTGCCTACGGCTGGTCTTCGGGACCCCGGCCCCAGCGCGGCGGCGGCGGATTCTGCCGGTTGAGCTTGCGCCTGCGCCTCGCCATCGCGACGAAGCCGACGAAGCCGACCACGATCAGCACGTAGCCGACGGGAACGGCCCGCGGATCGAGGTCGAAGGCGCCGGCATTGAGGATCAGGTCGACGCGCGACGGCGACACGCCGCCCCCGCCAGCCGTCGGCTCGAGCGTGAAGACGTAGCGGTCGTCGCCATTCACCGGATCGATGGTGGCGAGATCGTCCTCGTACAGGAAATCGGCCTCCGCCCCAGCCTGCGGTTCGACGCCCGCGAAGGTGACCGACTGCTCGAAGACCGGCTGCTCGCCGGTGGTCACGACCATCCGGAACACGGGACGGTCGGCGGACGGCACCAGCCGTTCGGCGACCTGCATCACGAGCCGCACCCGCACCGGCGCGTCGGCCGGGGCGAGCGAGACGTCCGCCCGTCGGTAGCCGTCGCCGTCGAAGAGCGGAAAGACGCCGATCTCGTATCCGGGAACGTGTCTGACGGCGAGCGGATAGCCGATGCCGAGCGCAAGACCGGCCATGAGCACCACCAGGAAGAAGAACCGCATGCGCCACCCGTTCGCGTCTGTCGTGCAAGGGTGTGCCATGCACCCGCAGCCATGTCCACACGACCTGCAGTCCGACGGAGCCCGGGAGCCGCACCGGGCGGAAGCCGCCCGCAACGCCGTCCGAAGCGTCAGCCCTGGCGTTCCCAGCGTCCGTCCGGGGTCTGCTTCCAGTAGGTCGCCTGGTGGCCTGCGGCCCGGACGGCTTTCCAGTCCTGCCTCGCAAGCGTCAGCTGCATCTCGTCATGACCGTCGAACATGAAGACGGCGCGCTGGTAGCCGGCCAGGTCCGGCGGGCGGGCGCCGTCGACGAGGAAGCGGATCTCGGCGCCGTTGGCATTCGCCGCGCCGGAGGTGAGCAGCACCGGCTGATCGGCTGCGTGCGGCTCGTGCTCGACCCCGTGCCCGATGAAGGAATCGTCGCGAAAGGTCCACAGATGCTGGTCGAGCGCATCGCGCCGCTCGTCGCTGCCGGTCTGGATCACGACCTTCCACCCCCGGCCGAGCGAGCGCTCGACGAGGGCGGGCAGCGCCTCCTCGAGCGTCGATTCGGTCAGGTGGTAGAACAGGACGTCCGTCACGCCTCGTAGTGGTCCCGCACCAGCCGGTCGAGGAGGCGGACGCCGAAGCCCGATCCCCAGGACGTGTTCGTGTCGCTGGCCGGAGATCCCATCGCGGTCCCCGCGATGTCCAGATGCGCCCAGGGAGTCTCCTTGACGAAACGCTGGAGGAACTGCGCGGCGATGATGGCGCCGCCGTAGCGGCCGCCGATGTTCTTCATGTCGGCGTTCTTGGATTCGATCAGCTTGTCGTATTCGGGTCCGAGCGGCATGCGCCAGAGCTTTTCGCCGGTGACCATGCCCGCCTGCGCCAGCTTGCCGGCGAGGTCGTCGTCGTTCGAGAACAGGCCGGCATGGTGCTGGCCGAGCGCGACCATGATGGCGCCCGTCAGCGTCGCCAGGTTGACCATGAAGGCCGGTTCGAAGCGGTCGTTGCAGTACCAGAGCGCGTCGGCCAGCACGAGGCGCCCCTCGGCGTCGGTGTTCAGAACCTCGATCGTCTGGCCCGACATCGAGGTGACGATGTCGCCCGGCCGCTGGGCATTGCCGTCGACGGCGTTCTCGACGAGGCCGATGATGCCGACGACGTTCGCCTTCGCCTTTCGGGAGGCAAGCGCGTGCATCAGCCCGGTGACGGCTGCAGCACCGCCCATGTCGCCCTTCATGTCTTCCATGCCCGAAGCCGGCTTCATGGAATTGCCGCCGGTGTCGAAGGTGACGCCCTTGCCGACGAAGGCGATCGGCTTGTCCTTCCCCTTGGCGCCGTTCCACTGCATCACCACCAGCCGGGCGCCGCGCGGGGATCCCTGGGCGACGCCCAGAAGCGCGCCCATGCCGAGCTTCTTCATCTCCTTTTCGGCCAGCACCTCGACGGTGACGCCGAGTTCCTCGAGTTCCTTCGCCTTGTCGGCGAACTCGACGGGCCCCAGCGCATTGGCCGGCTCGTTGACCAGATCGCGCGCCAGGAAGACTCCGCCCATCACCGCCTCGGCGTCGGCGAATGCCTTCTTGGCAGCCGACGGATCCGCGCAGTGAATCGTCAGCTTCGATAGCTTCGGCTTGCCGTCCTCGTCTTCCCGGGCCTTCCCCTTGACGTCCTTCTTCGACTTGTACTTGTCGAAGCTGTAGGAGCGCAGCAGCAACCCGAGCGCAAAGGCGGCCGCGGCGACCTCGTCGGGCTCGCCGTCGGCGAGTTCGAGAACCACCGCTGCGGTCTCGGCCTTGCGCACCAGCGGCCAGGCCGATCCGCCGAGACGCATCCAGCCGGACTCGTCGCGCTTGTCCGGCTTGCCGGCGCCGAGCAGGGCGAAGCGATCGAGTTCGGTAGCGTCGGGAGCCCAGACGTCCAGCGTGGCGCCGAAGCCACCCTTGAACTTGGCCGCCGCCGCCGCCCTCGCGATCGTGCCGGAGGGATCGAGCAGGCTCACGGACGCGGCCGGCGACGCCTCCTCGCCGAGGAGGATCACGGCAGTCCCTTTCTTCGGCGCCGCGGAGAGCTTGGCGAAGGCGATGGATGGTGGCTTGTGCATGGCTTACCCGGGATTTGAGCCGGCCAAGGCCGGCAAGATGACACGTCTATGTAGAGCATCGGCCGGCGGATGGGAATCGGCACACGGGAAGCGTCGGCCGGACGCCGGCGGCCCGCCCGCGGCGTTCACGAAATGTTAACCGCGTCCCTTCGCCCTTTTTTAGCCGTGCTTGCGCACAATCCGCTATTGGACGGCGGGCACGAGAAGAGAAGCAGTGCGACGGACGCTTGAGACGCTGGCGGCGACGGCATAACCTGCCGCCGCGGGCGACGGCGCGCACAGGGACACCGACAGCCATACGGATGAAGCTCGTCGAACGATACATTTTCCTGCGCGCCCTCAAGGTGGCGGCGGCGACGCTGGCCATCGCCGTGGCGATTGCGTGGACGACGCAGGTCCTCGGGCGCATAAACCTCGTCACCGACAGCGGTCAGACGGCGCTGGCCTTCCTGCAACTGGCGACCCTGCTCCTGCCGACGATGATACCCGTGGTCGCGCCCTTCGCGGTGATCATCGGAGCGACGCAGGCGCTCTCGGCGATGAACCAGGACTCGGAACTTTCGGTCATCGCGGCCTCCGGTGCAGGGCGCATGACGATCATCCGCCCGATCATGCTGCTCGCGGTACTGGCGGCTGTCCTCTCCTTCGCGGTCGACGTCTTCGTGGAGCCTGCTGCGCGGCAACGCGTGCGCGAAATCATCGCGACGTCGCATGCGGATCTTCTTTCCACCGTGATCCAGGAAGGCTCGTTCCGCAGGATCGAGGACGGGCTCTACGTGCAGGTGAGCGATCGCCTGCCGGATGGCAGGCTCGGCGGCATCGTCGTCGCCGATTCGCGCGAGAAGAACGTCGATCTCCTGTTCTACGCGAAGGAGGGCGACATCCAGCGCGTCGACGGCGGCCAGATCCTGCTGATGCGCGACGGCGAGGTCCACCGCAAGGCCCCCGGCGGAGACGTGTCGGTCATCCGTTTCGTCTCCTATGCATTCGACCTTTCCGGCTTCGCATCGAAGACCGGCGAGATCTATTTCTCGCCGAAGGACCGTTCCCTCGCCTATCTTCTCGATCCGCCGCCCAACGACCGGATCGTCCAGCGCGCGCCGCTGCTTTATACCGCCGAAGCGCACCGGATCCTGTCGGAATGGTTCTACTCGATCGTCTTCGGGCTCTTCGCCCTCGCCGCCGCCGGCGACGTGAGGTCGCATCGCGAGGCGCGGATTCATCCCATGATCGCGGCAGTCGGGGTCGCGCTCGTCGCCCGTTGGCAGGGCTACGTCATGACCGACAAGGTCGAGGAATCCGCCGCCTACATCCCCTGGGTCTATGCCATGATCGCAGGCAACGTCCTGTTTGCGCTCTACTTCATCCTGACCGGGCGGGCGATGACGCCGCCGGCCGACTGGCTGGCGAAGATCTCCGATTCCCTTGGCCGGTGGTCCGGCCGGCGGCCGGGGCGGATGGATGCCGCCGGGACCGTGGGGGGACGGCCATGATCGGCTGGACGCTCGGGCGCTATTTCTTCCGGCGGTACATCGTCATCACCGCCTGGTTCCTCATCGGCATCTTCTCGCTGATCTTCATCATCGACTTCACCGAGCAGTCGAGCCGGCTGAGCGGCCTGCCCGGCTACAGTCTGCCGGTCGGCCTGCTGATGACCAGCCTGCGCACGCCGATGGTGCTGCAGATCACCGTTCCCTTCATCGCCCTGTTTGCCGCAATGGCGACGCTGATCGCGCTGAACCGCAAGTACGAACTGGTGATCGCACGTGCAGCCGGCATCTCGGCCTGGCAATTCCTGCTGCCGGCCTGCATCGGCGCCTTCGTCTTCGGGCTGGCCTCGGTGCTCGTGCTCAACCCGATCGCCGCCTACGGCTTCTCGGCCGTCGAGCGGATGGAAAGCGACATCCGCTCCGGAAGCTCGAACAAGGTTTCTGCGTCGTCGACGCCCTGGCTGCGGCAGCGCGGCGAGACCGGGGATGTCATCATCGGCGCGCGCGCGGTCCTCGATGGCGGGCTGGCGCTCTCCGACGCCGTCTTCCTCCACATCGACAAGGAAGGGCGCATCACCGAGCGCCAGGACGCCAGGCGCGCGGATCTCGCCGATGGCGAGTGGATCCTGACGGACGTCCGCGGCTTCAAGTCGGGAGACAAGCCGGTCGCCAGCGTCACCACGCGCGTGCCCACCAATCTGAGGCCCGAATTCGTCCAGCAGCGCCTCGCCCGGCCCGAGGCGACGCCGTTCTTCGAGCTCGGCGAAAAAATCGAGACCGCGAAAGCGTATGGCTATGCTGCAAACGGTTTTTCGATGCAGTATCATTCGCTCGTCGCCCTGCCGGTGCTCATGGTCGCCATGACGCTGATCGCGGCGACGGTGTCGATGGGATTCGTCAGGCTGGGGCAATCGGGGACTCTCATTCTGGGTGGCATCGCGGCCGGGTTTCTGCTTTATGTCGTGACGACTCTCGTGAAGGCGTTCGGCAGTTCGGGGATTGTGCCGCCGGTGGTTGCAGCGTGGGTTCCGGTTGTCATCGCCATGTTCTTTGGCGTGACATTCCTGCTGTACAAGGAGGACGGTTAGTGCGGTTGGTGAGGGGTAGCTGCGGGACGGCTGCGCGTGCGCGCCTTCTGTGCGGCGCGACGGCCTTGGCCTTGCTGTGCGCGTTCGGCGCAGCAACCGTCCATGCGCAGGAGCTCGGCGATCTCGCCGCGACTTCCGGCGACGGCCCGATGCTTCTCGAGGCCGACAACCTCGTCTACGACAACGACCGCAAGACGGTCACCGCGGCCGGCGACGTGCGGATCGAATACGACGGCAATCGCCTCGTGGCGCGCCGCATCACCTACAACCAGCAGACCGGCCGAATCGTCGCCGTCGGCGACGTCGAGATCATCTATCGCGACGGCACCCGCATCTTCTCGGACGACATCGACGTCACGGACGATTTCAAGGACGGTTTCGTCAACGCGCTGCGCATCCAGACGGTGGACGACACCTATTTCGCCGCCGAGAGCGCGGAGCGGCGCGCCGGTCTGCTGACGATCTTCAACAACGGCGTCTACACCGCCTGTGCCCCCTGCGAGGACCAGCCGGACAAGTCGCCGATCTGGCGGGTGAAGTCGAAGAAGATCATCTGGAACGGCCAGTCCCGGACGGTGCGGTTCGAACAGGCCCAGTTCGAGTTCTTCGGGATGCCGCTCGCGCATCTGCCGGCGTTCGAGATCGCCGACCCCTCGGTGACGCGCAAGACCGGCTTCCTCATTCCTTCCATCGGCTATTCGAGCGACCTCGGGGCACGGCTGTCGCAGCCCTACTTCATCGCGCTGGCGCCCAATTACGACCTGACGCTGACCGGCCACTATTACACGCGCCAGGGCTTCCTCGGGGAAGCCGAGTGGCGGCAGCGCTTCGACAGCGGCTTCTACTCGCTGAAGGCCGCCGGGATCATGCAGCAGGATCCCGACGCCTTCGACACCGGCCGTCTCGACGCGCAGGAGACGACGCGCTGGATGGTGGGCACGAAGGGTCGGTTCACGATCAATCCGCGCTGGAGCTTCGGCTGGGACGCGCTGCTGCAGAGCGACACCAACTTCTCGCGAACCTACGGCATCGAGGGCTTCTCTCAGACCCGGCGGGTCGACAAGGCCTATCTGACCGGTCTCGACGACCGGAATTACTTCGACGTCCGCGTCCTCAAGTTCCGCTACCAGGACCGCGACGTGGACAATCAGCGCGATCCCCTGCAGCCCTGGGTGCTTCCGTCGCTGGACTATTCCTACACGCTCGACGATCCGGTGGCGGGCGGTGAACTCGGCTTCGACGTCAATCTCCAGGTGGTCCACCGCAACAAGCTGGACTTCGCCGCCCTTAATCCCCTCGACGATTCGACCCCTCGCTTCGGCGGCGTCGAGGGCACGTCCGGCCGCCTGACGCTCGCGACCGAGTGGAAGCGGAACTTCATCACCCAGAACGGCATCGTTCTGACGCCGCTGCTTTCGGCGCGTGGCGACGTGATCGGGGCAGACCTCTCCACCGCTTCCGCGGCGGCCTATTCCAGCATGGCGACGGGTCTGGCCGGTCTCGCCTACTCGCATGACGGCAGTTCCTACGGCGCGGTGGCCGCCGACGTCCGCTCGTCCTACTATCGCGGCATGGCGACGGCCGGCATGGAAGTGCGCTGGCCGGTCATGTTTTCCACGACGAGCGCCTCGCACGTCCTCGAGCCGATCGCCCAGATCCTGGTCCGTCCGGACGCGCCCTACGGCAATTCGCTGTCGATCCCAAACGAGGATGCCCAGAGCCTCGTCTTCGACGCGACGAACCTGTTCGAGCACGACAAGTTCTCCGGCTACGATCTCATGGAAGGCGGTACCAGGGCCAATCTCGGCATCCGCTACTCCGGGGATTTCGGTGGTGGCTGGACTGCCAATGCCGTGTTCGGCCAGTCCTACCATATTGCCGGCGAAAACCCCTTCGCCCAGCCCAACCTCGTCAGCGCCGGTGCCTATTCGGGCCTGGAAACGGACGTGTCCGACTTCGTCGGCATGGTCAGCCTCCAGTCGCCGGGCAGCCTGACGTTTTCGGCCGGCGGTCGCTTCGACGAGAAGACGCTGGCCGTACGGCGCACCGACTTCGCCGCCCAGGCGACGGTGGGGCGGGTCGATGTCGTCGCGGGCTATACCTTCATCGAGAAGCAGCCGCTCTATGGGCTGAAGTTCGACCGGCGCGAGATCTCCCTCGGCAGCCGCGTCCAGCTGAACGAGAACTGGTCGGTCTCCGGCCGCGGCTCCTATGACTTCGAATCCGAGACGCTGGTGAAGAGTGGCATCAACTTCGCTTATGCGGACGAGTGCTTCACCTATGCCATGGCGCTCACGCGCACCGAGACGATCGACGACGGCAAAGTGGATTTCGATATCGGGTTCCGGATCGGTTTCCGCACCATCGGTGATTTCGGCACGGCATCGACGGATCTGCCCGGTCTGGACGGCAAGTGAAGGCGGATCCGGCGGGAAGTCATGGTTTCGCCGTATCGATGCGACATGAGGCGTTGCTCGATCGCCCGAAGACCACCACGAGGAACACCATGTCCATGATGTCGATCCTGCGACGCCTCGCCATTCCTGCCTTCCTGTCGGTCGGGATCGTCCTGCCTCTGCTTCCGGCGGCCCTGACGACCGCGGCGCATGCCAGCGAAATCAAGTATGTGGTGAACAACGTCCCCGTCACCAGCTACGACATCTCCCGGCGCAGCGCCTTCATGAAGCTGCAGCGCCGGACCGGCAGCGCTTCCGACGCCATGATCGAGCAGGCGCTGCAGATGTCGGAGATCGCGCGCCTGCGGATCAATGTCACGGACAAGCAGGTGGACGACGCCTATGCCCGCTTCGCTTCGGGCAACAAGCTGCAGGTTGCCCAGCTCGACCAGATCCTCGCCCAGTCCGGCGTGACCAAGCAGCACTTCAAGGACTACATCCGCGCCCAGATCGGGTGGAATCAGGCGCTCGGTGCGCGGGCGCGTGCCGAAGGACGCATGAGCGAGCAGGATGCCGTCCAGCGCATGCTGGAGAAAGGCGGCCAGAAGCCGACGGCCACCGAGTACATGCTGCAGCAGGTGATCTTCGTGGTCCCCGCCAGCGACCGGAAGTCGCTGATGGCCAAGCGCAAGCGCGAGGCCGAGGCGATGCGAGCCCGCTTCAACGGCTGCGGCACGACGCGCGAATTCGCCAAGGGCCTGATCGACGTGACCGTGCGCGACCTCGGCCGGATCGTCGCTCCCGAACTGCCGCCGGAATGGGAAAAGCCCATCAAGGCGGCACAGCCGGGGCAGGCCACGCCTGTGCGCGAGACCGACCGCGGCGTCGAGTTCATCGGCATCTGCAGCACGCGCGAGGTCTCCGACGACCGGGTCGCGCGGATGATCTTCCAGAACGAAGCCGCCGACGGCGGCAAGGTGGACGAACTGGCGAAGAAGTACCTCGACGAACTGCGCAAGAATGCGCGAATCATCAATCGCTGAGGTGCGGTCGCCCGCCGTGCCGCTGGCGGTCACCTGCGGCGATCCGTCAGGGATCGGCCCTGAGCTGACGCTCGTCGCATGGTCGCAGCGCAAGGCGCTCGGCCTGCCCCCCTTCTATCTGCTGGCCGATCCGGCGCTCGTGGCCGCGCGCGGCCGGGCGCTGGGTCTGCACGTCCCCCTGGAAACCGTCTCGCCCGGCGACGCCGTCGAGGTCTTCGCGCGGGCGCTGCCCGTCGTCAGACTCGACGGTCGGCTGACCGATCGTCCCGGCGAGCCGCTCGCAGACAATGCGGCCGGCATCGTCGAGGCCATCGACCGCGCCGTCGCCGACACGCTGGCGGGAAAGGCCGCCGCTGTGGTGACCAACCCGATCGCCAAGAAGCCGCTCTACGAAGCAGGGTTCCGCTTTCCCGGCCATACCGAGTACCTCGCCCACCTGGCCGCGCGGGCGACGGGGACGGAGATACGCCCGGTGATGATGATCGCCGGCCCCGACCTGCGCACCATCCCGGTGACGATCCACGTCGCCCTGCGTGACGTCCCGGAGATGCTCACCGCCGAGATGGTCGTCGAGACGGCGCGCATCGCGGCGCAGGATCTGCGGCAGCGCTTCGGCATCGCCCGTCCGCGGCTGGCGATCGCGGGGCTCAATCCGCATGCCGGGGAGAACGGCGCCATGGGCACGGAGGACCAGGCCATCGTCCGACCGGCCGTGGAGGCGCTGCTTCGCGAGGGCATCGACGCCCGCGGGCCCCTTCCCGCCGACACGCTCTTCCATGCGCGCGCCCGGCAGGGCTACGACGTCGCGATCTGCATGTATCACGACCAGGCACTGATCCCGGCCAAGGCGCTGGCCTTCGACGAAGCCGTCAACGTGACGCTGGGCCTGCCCTTCGTGCGAACCTCGCCGGACCATGGCACCGCCTTCGACATCGCCGGTAAGGGCATCGCGCGTCCCGACAGCCTCGTGGCGGCGCTGCGCATGGCCGCGGCCCTCGCCGGCGGCAGCGGGCCTGCCGCAGCATGACGACCGACGGACTGCCGCCGCTGCGGGAGGTCATCGCCGCGCATGGGATCGACGCGAGGAAGTCTCTCGGGCAGAACTTCCTGCTCGACCTGAACCTGACCGGCAAGATCGCGCGCGCGGCCGGCGATCTGACGCAGAGTACGGTCATCGAGGTAGGGCCCGGGCCCGGAGGTCTCACCCGGGCGCTGCTGTTCTCCGGCGCGCGGCGCGTGATCGCGATCGAGCGGGACGAGCGCTGCCTGGCGGCGCTGGCGCAGATCGCCGAGCACTATCCCGGCCGCCTCGACGTGGTCTCCGGCGACGCGATGAAGACCGACTTCGCCGCGCTCGCGCCGGGCGAGCCGGTGCGCATCGTGGCGAACCTGCCCTACAACATCGGCACCGAACTGCTCGTGCGCTGGCTGACGAGCCGCGACTGGCCGCCGTTCTGGTCGTCGATGACGCTGATGTTCCAGAAGGAAGTCGCCGAGCGGATCGTGGCCGCTCCCGGTGCCGATGCCTATGGACGGCTCGGGGTCCTGGCCGGCTGGCGGACGCAGGCGCAGATCGCCTTCGACGTGCCGCGGCAGGCCTTCACGCCGCCGCCGAAGGTCACCTCGTCGGTGGTGCACCTGACGCCGCGCGCCGTCCCGCCGGCGGCCGAGCTGAAGCTCCTGGAGCGCGTGACCGAGGCGGCCTTCGGCCAGCGGCGCAAGATGCTGCGCCAGAGTCTGAAGCGGGTGGGTGGCGAAACCCTGCTCGCCGAGGCCGGCATCGACGGCACGCGCAGGGCCGAGACCCTCAGCGTCGAGGAGTTCGTGCGCCTGGCCAACGCGCTCGCTGCGCGCACCTGAGAACTGCCGCGGTCGTGACGGCTGCCACCGTCACTCCACCTTTTCGTCGAGCAGGCGGGTGACGTAGTCGAACAGGCCGGGGCTGCGGTCGCGGCGCAGGCGTTCCGCCGCCACGATCGAGAGCACCTGCTGGTAGGCGCGATCGAGGTCGCGATTGATCACCACGTAGTCATAGTCGCGCCAGTGCTCGATCTCCCGGCGGGCATTCGCCAGCCGGCGCGCGATCGTCTCGGCGTCGTCCTCGGCGCGCCGCTGCAGCCGCGCCTTCAGTTCGGACATGGAGGGCGGCAGGATGAACACCGAGACGATGTCGCCCTGCATCTTCTCGCGCAACTGCTCGGCACCCTGCCAGTCGATGTCGAAGAGCATGTCCCGGCCCTCGTTCATCGCCCGCTCGGCCGGCTCGCGGGGCGTGGCGTAGAAGTTGCCGTGCACTTCGGCCCATTCCAGCAGTTCGTCGTTATCGCGCAGGTAGTCGAACTCGCGGCGCGAACGGAAGTGGTAGTGGACGCCGTCGATTTCGCTCGACCGGCGCGGCCGGGTCGTGACGCTGACCGAGAGTTCGAAACCCTTGTCGTTCTCGAGCAGGTTGCGCGCAATGGTCGACTTGCCGGCCCCCGACGGGGAGGAGAGCACGAGCATGAGGCCGCGGCGGCGAATGCCCTCGGACGGTGAGCGGTCGACCATGCCTCTACTCCAGATTCTGCAGTTGCTCGCGGAACTGGTCGACGACGACCTTCAGTTCCAGGCCGATTGCCGTGACGGCGGTGGCGTTCGACTTCGAACACAGCGTATTCGATTCGCGGTTGAATTCCTGTGCCAGGAAATCGAGCCGGCGGCCCGTGGCGCCGCCCGCTTCGATCATCCGGCGGGCGGATTCGACATGGGCCTTCAGGCGGTCGATCTCCTCGCGGATGTCGGCCTTGGTGGCCAGGATCGCCGCTTCCATGTGCAGCCGGGTCTCGTCGAGCGCCGACCCGGCCGCGCCCATCAGCAGGCGCACCTGCGCGCCGATGCGCTCGCGGATGACGGCCGGATCGCGCGAGGGATCGGCCTCGGCCCTCAGCACGAGCGCCTCGATCGCGGCGACCTGCCCGAGGAGGATCGCCGAGAGGGCCTCGCCTTCTGCGCGGCGCGCCCGTTCGAGACCGGAAACGGCTTCGTCGAGCACGGCCAGGATGGCGGCATCGAGAGCCGACCGCGCGTCCTCGTCGTCGGCCAGTTCGGGAATCTCGAGAACGCCGCGCAGCGCGAGCAGCCCGTCGGCGGATGCCGGCGCACAGCCGAAGCGCGCCTGGAGCCGCTGCGCCAGCGCGGCGGCCTCCTCGAGGAGCGCCTCGTTGACGACGGGCCGCGCTGCCGGTCCGCTGCGCGCGACGGCGAGCGACGCCTGGATGTTGCCGCGGGCGAAACGCTTCTGAATGGCCTGCTTCGCAGCCTGTTCGACGCGCTCGAGCCCCGGCGGCAGGCGCAGGCGCGCTTCGAGCCCCTTGCCGTTGACCGACCGCAATTCCCAGGTGATCGACGCGCCGTCCTGCTCCGCCGACGCGCGGGCGAAGCCGGTCATGCTCTGAACTGTCATGCTGTCCCCCGTCAGCCCGCCGGCTCAGTCTGCCGCCGCCGGTTCCGCTTCGCCGGTTTCGTCCGCAGGCGCAGCCGGATCCGCCGCAGCGCTCTCGCGCCGCTTGCGCTCGATCGCACGCCAGCGCGCAACGTTCTCGTTGTGCTCCTGGAGCGTCGCGGCGAAGACGTGACCGCCGGTGCCGTCGGCGACGAAGTAGAGGTCATTGGTCTTCGACGGATTGGCGACGGCTTCGAGAGAGGCACGGCCGGGCGAGGCGATCGGACCGGGAGGCAGGCCGTTGATGGTGTAGGTGTTGTAGGGCGTCGGCTTGTCGATGTCGGAGCGGTAGATCGGCCGGTCGGCCGGTTTGCCCTTGCCGCCGAAGATGCCGTAGATGATCGTGGGATCCGACTGGAGCCGCATGCCCTTGTTCAGCCGGTTGATGAACACGGCCGCCACCCGGGACCGCTCCTCCGCCTGCCCGGTCTCCTTTTCCACGATCGACGCGAGGGTCACGAAATCGTTGATGTCCTTCAGCGGAAGGCCGTCGACGCGGCGCGCCCAGATGCTCTCGACGAGGCTCTTCTGCGCGGCGGACATGCGGGCAATCAGATCCTTGCGTTCCGTTCCGCGCGTGAAGCGCTGCGTGTCGGCGATCAGGCTTCCCTCCGGAGGGAGATCCGACGGCATGTCGCCGACCAGGGCCTCGTGCTCGGCGATGCGCTGGAACGCCTGTTCCACGGTCAGGCCTTCCGGGATGGTCAGAGAGTAGAGAACGGACCGGCCGCTCTTGAGGATCTCCATGATGTCCTGCATGGAGGCGCGGGGCTTGATCTCGTATTCGCCCGCCTTCAGTTCCCCGTCGGCACCATAGGCACGTACGCCGAGCGCGAAGATGCGTGCGTCGCTGATCAGGCCCGACCGTTCGAGCTGCGCGCCGATCTCGCGCACGCCGGTGCTGGGCCGCACCAGCACCACGGCTCCGGTGGCGGAGGGCCCGGGACCCTCGAACTCCAACTTGCCGTAATAGACGAGAAGACCGGCACCGATGGTGACGAGGAAGATCGTCGACATCAGGAAGTTCAGGAAGATGACGACCTGGCTGCGCGATGCGCGCGACCGGCGCGGCGGCGGCGTGCCCATCTCCGGGCGAAGCGCCTCGTTGGCCGTCTTGGGCACGATCGGCTTGGCCGCTTCGCGTCGACGTCCGAATTCCGGCTGGTTGGCGGTATCGCTCATCGGTTCAAACTCGCTCCCTCATTCCGGTACCGGCTCCCGAACGATCGGAAGGCGGCCGGAGTCACCGATCGCTCGCGGCCGGTTTCGCTTCGAGGCGCACCCGCTCGCACATACACCATGGTCATGTCACGATGTTGCGCGCGAAGCCTATCGAGGAATATGGCGAAATTGACGCCCGCGCCCGCCTGTCAACCATTATACCGTTGAAAGACGAGCGAAGCGTTCGTTCCGCCGAAGCCGAAGGAATTCGACAGCGCGACATCGATCCGGCGCTCGCGTGGCGTGTTCGGCACGAGATCGAGCGCCGTCTCGGTCGATGGATTGTCGAGATTGATGGTGGCGGGCGCGACGTTGTCGCGGATGGCGAGCAGGCAGAAGATGGCTTCGGCGGCACCGGCCGCACCGAGCAGGTGCCCGATCGACGACTTGGTCGACGACATGGAAATGCGCGAGGCGGCGTTGCCGACCAGCCGCTCGACGGCACCGAGCTCGATCGTGTCGGCCATGGTCGACGTGCCGTGGGCGTTGATGTAGTCGATGTCGGAGGCGGAGATGCCGGCGCGCTTCAGCGCGGCCTTCATGCACCGGTAGGCGCCGTCTCCGTCCTCGGAAGGCGCGGTGATGTGGAAGGCGTCGCCCGACATGCCGTAGCCCGTGACCTCGGCGTAGATCCTGGCGCCGCGCGCCTTCGCGTGCTCGAGCTCCTCGAGCACGACGACGCCGGCGCCCTCGCCCATGACGAAACCGTCGCGGTCGCGGTCATAGGGGCGCGAGGCCTTTTCCGGCGTGTCGTTGTAGCCGGTCGACAGCGCACGGCAGGCCGCGAAGCCGGCGAGCGACAGGCGGTTGATCGGCGATTCGGTCCCGCCGGCCACCATGACGTCGGCATCGCCGAGCGCGATCAGCCGCGTAGCGTCGCCGATCGCATGGGCACCCGTCGAACAGGCGGTCACGACCGCATGGTTCGGACCCTTCAGCCCGTGGCGGATCGATACCTGGCCGGAAACGAGGTTGATGATGTTGCCGGGAATGAAGAACGGGCTGATGCGGCGCGGGCCGCGCTCGTGCAGGATCAGCGCGTTCTCCGCGATGCCCTCTATGCCGCCGATGCCCGAGCCGATCATCACGCCGGTGGCGCAGCGCTCGTCCTCGGTCTTCGGCTCCCAGCCGGAGTCCTTCAGCGCCTCGTCGGCGGCGGCGATGCCGTAGGTGATGAAATCGCCGACCTTGCGCTGGTCCTTGGGCTCCAGCACATGGTCGGGATTGAACGTGCCGTCGTCGCCCGACCCGCGCGGGATGACGTTGGCGATCTTGCAGGGAAGATCACCGGTCTCGAAGGTCTCGATCCTGCGCGCGGCGCTCCGCCCCGAAAGCAGCTGCTTCCAGGAGTGCTCCACGCCAGGTCCGAACGGAGACAGTAGGCCAAGGCCCGTAACGACGACACGTCTCATTGCGGGTTCCATCCGGCGCCTCGGGCGCCGGCCAATCTCAGGCCGAGGCCTTCTCGATGAACTTGACCGCGTCGCCGACGGTCAGGATGGTCTCGGCGGCATCGTCGGGGATCTCGACGCCGAACTCTTCCTCGAAAGCCATCACCAGCTCGACGGTATCCAGGCTGTCCGCGCCCAGATCGTCGATGAAGCTCGCGCCTTCGGTGACCTTCGCTTCTTCCACTCCAAGATGCTCGACGACGATCTTTTTGACGCGTTCTGCGGTATCGCTCATTGGGATAACCCTCGACTTCGGTTCAAGTTGGTCTTCGTTAGCGGCAGGATTGCCGCTAATCAAGCTGAAAGATGGCGCTTTCCGGGTCGGTCCAATGCCGATTCCCGGGACGGCGTTTTCCTCCTGGTGGGCACCGTCCGGACGGTGAAGCCCGGACGCGGATGCCGGCTTGCGCGGCGCATAACACGAAGCCGGTGCCCCGCAAAGCCGTATTCCGCCGGCCGCCCGCGTGCAATGCACGCGGAGCGCGAGCGGTTCCCGGCGTCAGAACATCGCCATGCCGCCGTTGACGTGGATCGTCTGCCCGGTGACGTAGGCCGCCTCCGCCGAGGCGAGGTAGACGGCCGCGGTGGCGATCTCCAGCCCGGTGCCCATGCGCCGCATCGGGATCGCGCCCATGATGGCATCCTTCTGCTTGTCGTTGAGCTTGTCGGTCATGGCCGATTCGATGAAGCCCGGCGCGATGCAGTTGACGGTGACGTTGCGCGACGCGATCTCCTGCGCGAGCGACTTCGAAAAGCCGATCATGCCGGCCTTGGAGGCGCAGTAGTTGGCCTGGCCCGGATTGCCGGTGACGCCGACCACCGAGGCCATGTTGATGATGCGGCCGTAGCGGCGGCGCATCATCGGATGGGTGAGTTCGCGCGTCAGGCGGAAGGTCGAGGTCAGGTTCACCTCGATCACCGCGTCCCAGTCGGCATCGGACATGCGCACGAACAGTCCGTCGCGGGTGATGCCGGCATTGTTGACGAGGATGTCGACGCCTTCGAGATCCGCTTCCGCCTTCTGCGCCAGCGCCTTGACGTCGTCGCGGTTCGAAAGATCGGCCGGAAAGACCTTCACCCGGTCGCCGAGCTCGGCCGCGAGCGCCTCGAGCTTCTCGACGCGGGTACCGTGCAGGCCTACGGTCGCGCCCTGGCCGTGCAGGGCGCGCGCCACCGCCTCGCCGATGCCGCCGGAGGCGCCGGTCACGAGGGCCTTGCGGCCGGTCAGATCGAACATGTCGCTATCCTTTCGCGGTTTCGCGCGCGGCCGCGGCCGCGGCGGAGTGCAGTGTCAGGCGAGCGCGGCCAGCGCCGCGTCGATGTCGGCCGGCGTGTTGACGGCGGCGGTGGCAGTATCGCGGCTGATGCGGCGGGCGAGCCCGCACAGCACCTTGCCGGCGCCGATCTCGTAGAGCGTGCCGACGCCGTTGGCGGCGAACCATTCGACGGTCTCGCGCCAGCGGACCCGGCCCGTGACCTGCTCCACGAGCCGCCGACGGATCTCGTCCGGGTCGGAGAGCGGGCTGACGGTGACGTTGGCCACCACCGGCACGACGGGCGGATTCATTTCCACCGCCGCCAGCGCCTCGCGCATGGCCTCGGCCGCCGGCGCCATCAGCGCGGAATGGAAAGGCGCGGAGACCGACAGCATCAGGGCGCGCTTGGCGCCCATCTCCGTGCACAGCCGCGCGGCGTGATCGACGGCCGCCTTCGATCCGGAGATGACGAGCTGGCCGCCGCCATTGTCGTTGGCGATCTGGCAAACGCCGCCCTCGGCACCGGCGCAGGCCTGCTCCACCTTGTCCTGGTCGAGCCCGAGGATGGCCGCCATGGCGCCCTCCCCGGCCGGGACGGCCGCCTGCATGGCATTGCCGCGGATGCGCAGCAGCCGCGCCGTGTCGGCCAGCGAGAACACGCCGGCGGCGCAGAGTGCGGAATATTCGCCCAGCGAATGGCCGGCGACGTAGGCGACCTTGTCCTGCAGCACCAGGCCGCGCGCCTGCAGGACGCGGATCGCCGCCATCGACACGGCCATCAACGCGGGCTGCGCGTTGGCGGTGAGCGTCAGGGTCTCTTCCGGCCCCTCCCACATCACGGCCGAGAGTTTCTCGCCCAGCGCCGCGTCGACCTCGTCGAAGACCGCCCGGGCCTCGGGGAAGGCTTCCGCCAGATCGCGGCCCATTCCGACGGACTGGCTGCCCTGGCCCGGAAAGGTGAATGCGATTGCCATCAGACGTCCTCCGCTTGCTCGAACCGCCTGCCTGTGACGCAGGAGCGGGCGCGAAGTCAAGGGCGGGGCCGCTCGGCGTCCCGGCACCTCCGCACCGGCCGCGCCGGGCGGGAGCGGACGCGGCAGCGGCGACGCTCCCGCGACGGCCGCTGCAGTCGCCCCCCTCACGGTCAGCCCGCCGGCAGCGCCGTCTCGACGAGTTTCGCCCAGTACGAGCAGCCGACGGGGATGATCTCGTCGTTGAAGTCGTATTCGGGATGGTGGACGTAGGGGCCGTCACCCTGGCCGATATAGATGAAGGCGCCGGGCCTTGCCTCCAGCATGAAGGCGAAGTCCTCTCCGCCCATCACCTGCGGCGTGTTCACGTCGACGCGGTCGCCCACGACCTGACGGGCGACGCTCGCCGCGAAATCGGTCTGGGCGGCATGGTTCGACAGCACCGGATAGTGGCGCTGGTAGTCGAGCGTGGCCTTTGCGCCGAAGGCGCGGGCGGTGTGCTCGACCACGTCCTTCATGCGCTCCTCCAGCTGGTCGCGGACGGCGGCCGACAAGGTGCGCGCGGTGCCGGTGAGGCGCGCGGTCTGCGGGATCACGTTGAAGGCGTCACCGGCCTTGAAGGTGGTGACGGAGACGACCGCCGCCTCGATGGGATCGACGTTGCGCGCCACCACCGACTGCAGCGCGGTCATGATGTGGGCGCCGACGAGCGTGGTGTCGATGCAGCGTTGCGGCCGCGCCGCATGGCCGCCGATCCCCTCGATGTCGATGACGAACATGTCGGCCGCCGCCATCATGGAGCCGCTGCGGATGGCGAAGGAGCCGGTCGGCAGCCCCGGCGCATTGTGCATGCCGTAGACCTCGTCGATGGCGAAACGGTCCATCATTCCCTCCTCGACCATCTCGCGCCCGCCGCCGCCGCCCTCTTCCGCAGGCTGGAAGATGACGACCGCCGTGCCGTCGAAATTGCGCGTTTCGGCGAGATAGCGTGCCGCGCCGAGCAGCATGGCGGTGTGCCCGTCATGGCCGCAGGCATGCATGATGCCGGGGTTCCGCGACTTGTAGGAATGGTCGAGGACCTCCTGGATCGGCAGCGCATCCATGTCGGCGCGCAGGCCGATCGCACGGCCGCTGCCGGTCTTGCGTCCGCGGATCACGCCGACCACGCCGGTGCGGCCGATGCCCGTCACCACCTCGTCCACTCCGAATTCGCGCAGCTTGTCCGCCACCAGCGCCGCCGTGCGGTGGACGTCGAACTGGAGTTCCGGATGGGCGTGGATGTCGCGGCGCCAGGCGGTGACGTCGTCGTGGAACTCGGCGATGCGGTTGACGATGGGCATGATGGTCTTCTCCTCGTTCTTTCACCATGGACTTTGCCTCAACCGTCGCCCGGTGCAACCCCGCAAATCCCGTCGGCCCGGATCGACGTCCGGCGCCGGCCTTGCCAAGCCGCGGCGCCTCCGGTATAGCGCGCCCACTCTGCCGGTTCCGATTGGGGGCTGAACGGAGGGCTCGCGCGTTTTCCGGACCAGTCCGAACGATGCGTGTGTGAAGGCAAGGGTCCTTCCGCCTCCCGTGTCTCCGCTCTCGACCGTCTCATCGATGCGTCTTTCTTCGCCCTTTCCGGGTCAAGGCAGTCGCAGAGGCTTAGCCATCGGGCGCCGGGCAGTGAAACGAAGAAAGGCAAGAACGAGCATGGCTCTCTACGAACATGTGTTTCTCGCCCGCCAGGATCTGTCCTCGCAGCAGGTCGACGCGCTTGTGGAATCCTACAAGGGCGTCATCGAAGCGAATGGCGGCAGTGTCGGCCGGGTGGAGAACTGGGGACTGAAGTCCCTGACCTACCGCATCAACAAGAACCGCAAGGCGTATTATACGCTCATGGACATCACCGCTCCGGCGGCCGCGATCCAGGAGATGGAACGCCAGATGGGCCTGTCGGAAGACGTGCTCCGCTTCATGACCGTCCGCGTCGAGAAGCACGAGGAAGGCGCCTCCGCGATGATGCAGAAGCGCGAAGAGCGCAGCGAGCGCGGCGACCGCTTCGGCGACCGTCCCCGCTTCGGCGACCGCGACCGCGGCGACCGGGGCGACCGTCCGCCGCGCGGCGACCGCGAGGATCGCGGTCCGCGCCGTCCGCGCGAGCAGGCTGAAGGAGCACACTGATGGTCGACATCAACCAGATCCCGACCCGCCGGCCCTTCCACCGCCGCCGCAAGACCTGCCCGTTCTCCGGCGCCAACGCGCCGAAGATCGACTACAAGGACGTGCGTCTCCTGCAGCGCTACATCTCCGAGCGCGGCAAGATCGTGCCGTCGCGCATCACCGCCGTCAGCCAGAAGAAGCAGCGCGAACTCGCCCAGGCGATCAAGCGCGCCCGCTTCCTCGGCCTGCTGCCCTACGTGGTGAAGTGAGTTCGAGGCCGGGCGCCGGCGCCCGGCCCCTTCCCCGCTTCGGGTGCGGCGGAACAAAGAGAAATCCCGAGTTGGGCCGAATGCCCTAACTGCCGCGACGGGCAGGACAGCGACCAGCGGACGAAGCGCCGCCCTTGCCGTATCCTGACCGTCCACGACCAGAACCGGGCCGCCTGCGCGGCCGCATGGAAGGACGAAGGACATGGAAGTCATTCTTCTCGAGCGCATCTCGCGCCTTGGCCAGATGGGCGACACCGTCAAGGTGCGCGACGGCTTCGCGCGCAATTTCCTGCTGCCGCAGGGCAAGGCGCTGCGCGCCAACGACGCCAACAAGAAGAAGTTCGAGGGCCAGCGCGCCCAGCTCGAAGCGCGCAATCTCGAACGCAAGAGCGAGGCAGAGGCCGTCGCCGAGAAGCTCGACGGCCAGAGCTTCGTGGTGGTGCGTTCCGCCGGCGAGACCGGCCAGCTGTACGGCTCGGTGTCGACCCGCGACATCTCCGACCTGCTCACCGAGGAAGGCTTCACGGTCGCCCGCAATCAGATCGAGCTGAACAACCCGATCAAGGCGATCGGCCTGACGAACGTGGTCATCGCGCTGCACCCCGAGGTCGAGGTGACGATCACGCTCAACGTCGCCCGCTCCGCGGACGAGGCCGAGCGCCAGGCGAAGGGCGAGAAGCTCGATTCGCTCGAGGCGATCTATGGCGAGGACATCAACGAGAACGCCCGTCCGGATGCCTTCTTCGATCCGGGCGCGGAAGGCTTCGACGACGAGGAAGCCTGATCGCCCTCGGCATCGGAGACCGATCCACCGATCGGGTCCGCCGTCGATCCATGCCCGGGGGGATTCCCCCGGGTTTTTTTCGCCGCACGAGCATCGCCTGCCGGCGCGGCGGCCCTGCCTGCGCGCGCTGCTTCCGCGCGGTTTTCCCGGCATCGCTTCCGTTGTACACTCGCCACCTCGGAGAAGTTGGAGACCGTCACATGGCCCGCTGGATCGTCGCCGCGCTCCTTTGGCTGGCAGCGGCGTGCTGGCCGGCGCAGGCGGGACTGAAGCGCGTCGGAGAGGCGTCGTCGGCGCGCCTGGCTCTGGTCATCGGTGTCGCGGGGTACGAGCATCTCCCGTCGCTGAAGAATGCGGTCAACGACGCGCGTCTGGTCGCGGAGGCGTTCGAGACGACCGGCTTCGACGTGACGCTCCTCGTCGATCCGGATAGGGCCGCGATCGACCGGGCGGTGCGCGAGCACGTGCGTCGGATCGGAGAGGCGGGCGGCGCCGTCTCGGCCTTCTATTTTGCCGGCCAAGGCTTCGAGATCGACCGCAGGAGCTACGTCGCGGGCGCGGATGCCCGGATCGAGACGCTCGACGACGTCGACCGTGCGGCCACCTCCTTCGATGCGATCATGGCGCAGATCGAGGCCGCGAACGGGGACGGCGTCAGCCTCTTCCTGTTCGACGCCTGCCGCGACAACCCGTTCCATGCCTCCATCCAGAGCTCGACGCGCGGGGCGGCGATGCTGTCCGATCAGGATGGCGCGCGGTCCGCGGCCGTCGTCCGGGGAAGCCTCGTCGCCTACGCCGTGGGACCGGGCGGGATCGCAGAGGACGGCAGCGGCGACAACGGCCCCTTCGCCGCTGCCGTTTCCCGCGCGCTGGCGATGCCCAACCTCGACCAGTCGGCCTGGTTTCGCGAGGTGCGCAACGCCACGGTCGACGCCACCGGGGGGCGCCAGGTGCCGACGGTGATCGACAATCTGACCGGCGATTTCATCTTCAACCCGGTCGCCGTCGCGGCCGATCCGGACGACCAGCCGCAGACGCGGGCGGCGCGGGCCATCTACGAGGCCGAACCCGGCGTGCTGAAGCCGACCTACGAGGACGGCAGCCATGCGCTGCTGATCGGCGTCGGCGACTACGACATGGGCGCCGACGGGCGGCAGGCTTGGCGCGACCTGCCCGCCGTGCCCGACGAACTGGCGCGGCTCGGGTCCGTGCTGGCGACGGTGCACGGCTTCGACGTGGAGACCGTCCTCGACCCGACCGGGGACGAGCTGACTGACGCGCTCGAGAATTTCGTCAACCGGCACGGGGCCAAACCCAATGCGCGGCTGGTCATCATGCTGGCCGGCCATGGCACGACCACCGAGAGCTTCGGCAAGAAGACGGCCTGGTTCGTTCCCCGCGACGCGCCGGCCATGACGCCGCCGGCGCCGTTCCGCAACGCGGCGCTGAACCTGCGGCGCATCGAGGAATGGTCGGAGGTGCTGGAGGCCAAGCACGTGCTGTGGATCTTCGACAGCTGTTTTTCCGGCGCGGCGATTCGCATGATCGAGAGCCGCAGCGACGGAGGAACGCCCGACGGCTGGTCGGCGCATCTGCACACCAATCCGGTACGGCGCGTCATCACGTCGGGATCGGAGAACGAGGAGGTGCCGGCCAAGAGCCGCTTCACCGAGCGACTGATCGACGTGCTCGCCGGACGCGTCACCATCGGCGAAGGTGCGATGATCACCGGTGGCCAGATCGGCAGCTTCCTGCGGGAGGACGTGATCCGCTACACCTTCAAGCAGGGGCTGCCGAAGGTGACGCCGCAGAGCGACACGATCGTCCTTCCCGGCGAGGAGGGCGACATCGTCTTCCGGATCGAACCACAGCTCGCGGCGGCATGGAGCGCCGCGCGGTAGGTCGGCGGGACGACGCCATTTTCCTGTTTTGTTCCGCCGGCGCACCGGGTATGAGTCCGGGCGCGACGCGTCAACCGGATTCGCCCACCGCCGCAGCAAAGATGTGGACGAGTGTGAATCACGGGTGGCCAGGCAGATTGGCGTCCCGCGGGCCGCCGACATCTGGTAGGCCGGTGGCCGGCAGGGAATCAGACGGGACGATCATGGCAGAAGCAGTCCGCAAGCTCGGCGTGGCGGAGACGCCGCTCTATCGCGAGGCGCCTAACAACATCGAGGCGGAGCAGGCGCTGCTCGGCGCCATCCTCGTCAACAACGACGCCTTCTACCGCGTTTCGGATTTCCTGAAGCCGACCCATTTCTACGAGCCGCTGCACCGCAAGATCTTCGAGATCGCGGGCGAGCTGATCCGCATGGGCAAGTCCGCCAATCCCGTCACCATGAAGACCTTCCTTCCCGCGGACGGGAAGGTCGGCGACATCACCGTCGCGCACTACCTCGCCAAGCTCGCCGCCGAGGCGGTCACGATCATCAACGCGGCCGACTACGGCCGGGCGATCTACGACCTCGCCACCCGCCGCGCGCTGATCACCGTCGGCGAGGACATGGTCAACATCGCTTACGACGCGCCGGTCGACATGTCGCCGGCAGAGCAGATCGAGGATGCCGAGCGCAGGCTGTTCGAGCTGGCCGAGACCGGGCGCTACGACGGCGGCTTCCAGAGCTTCTCGGATGCGGTGACGACGGCGATCGACGTCGCCAACGCCGCCTACATGCGCGAGGGTCATCTGTCGGGCGTCTCGACCGGCCTGCGCGACGTCGACCGCAAGCTCGGCGGCCTGCAGTCGTCCGACCTCATCATCCTCGCCGGCCGCCCGGCGATGGGCAAGACGTCGCTTGCCACCAACATCGCCTTCAACATCGCCGCCGCCTACAAGCCTGCGCAGCAGGCCGACGGCTCGTTCAAGGCCGAGCGCGGCGGCGTCGTCGGCTTCTTCTCGCTGGAAATGTCGGCCGAACAGCTCGCAACCCGCATCATTTCCGAGCAGACGGAAATCTCGTCGTCGAAGATCCGCCGCGGCGAGATCACCGAATCGGACTTCGAGAAACTCGTGGCCTGCGCCCAGATGATGCAGAAGACGCCGCTCTTCATCGACCAGACCGGCGGCATCTCGATCGCGCAGCTCGCCGCCCGCGCCCGGCGCCTCAAGCGCCAGCGCGGGCTCGACGTGATCGTCATCGACTACGTGCAGCTGATGCAGGGCTCGTCGGCGAAATCGAGCCAGAACCGCGTGCAGGAGATCACCGAGATCACCACCGGCCTGAAGGCGCTCGCCAAGGAGCTGCACGTGCCGATCATCGCGCTGTCGCAGCTGTCGCGCCAGGTCGAAAGCCGCGACGACAAGCGGCCGCAACTGTCGGACCTGCGCGAATCGGGTTCGATCGAGCAGGACGCCGACGTGGTGCTGTTCGTCTACCGCGACGAATACTACATGCAGAACAAGCAGCCCGAGGAAGGCACTCCGGAATACGAGGACTGGCGGCTGAAGTTCGAGCGGGTGAAGGGCAAGGCCGAGCTCATCATCGCCAAGCAGCGCCACGGCCCCACCGGCACTGTCGAACTCGCCTTCGAAGGCCAGTTCACGCGGTTCTCGGATCTCGCCGAGGAAGACCGGCTGCCGGAACGGTTCGAGTAGCGCCGTGGCGGATCCCGTCCATATCCGCGAGAGCGGCCCGCGTTCCGATCTCGCCGGCGGCCTCGTCATGGTCGACCTGCGCGCCCTGCGTTCGAACTACCGTGCGCTCTCGAAGGTCGCCGGCCGCGCGCGCGTGGCCGGGGTGGTGAAGGCCGATGCCTACGGCCTCGGCATCGCCGCGGTCGTGCCCGCACTCGCCGCGGAAGGCTGCGACACCTTCTTCGTCGCCACCGCGGACGAAGGGATCGCGACGCGCCGCGCCGCGCCGCACGCCCGCATCTTCGTGCTGAACGGCCTCTTCAGCGAAGACGCGGCGGCTCTTTTCGCCGCCCATCGCCTGACGCCGGTGCTCAGCGGCGCCCTCGACATCGCGATCTGGGAACGGCACTGCGCGACGCATGGCTCCGACAGGTCCTGCGGGCTCCAGGTGGATACCGGGCTCAACCGCCTCGGCCTGACCGTCCAGCAGGCGCGCGCCTTCGGCGCCGACAACGCCCTGACGCGGGCGGTCGAGCCGGTCCTGGTGATGAGCCACCTCGCCTGCGGCGACGAACGCGACCATCCCCTGAACCGGCGGCAGCTGGAAGCCTTCGGTGCCGTCCGCGCCGCGTTTCCGGGCGTCCCGGCCAGCCTCGCCAATTCCTCCGGGCTGCTGCTCGGCCGCGGATATCATTTCGACATCGTCCGGCCGGGCATCGCCGTCTATGGCGGCGCGCCGTCGTCGAGCGTCAAGATGAAGACCGTGGTGACGGCCGAGGCGCGCATTCTGCAGGTGCGGCGGGCGCAACCCGGCGAGGCGGTGAGCTATGGCGCCGCGCAGCTCCTCGATCGGGACACGCTGGTGGCCATCGCCGCCGTCGGCTACGCGGACGGGCTGCCGCGCTCTGCCTCCGGCAGCGGCGTGCCGCTGCGCGGCGTCCTGCCGGGCGGCTCCGGTTCGATCAAGGGCAGGCGCGTGCCGATCCTCGGCCGCGTCACCATGGACCTGACGATGTTCGACGTCACCGACCTCGGGCCCGACGCGGTCGCCGCCGGCGACTTCATCCAGCTTTTCGGCACCGATCTGCCGATCGACGAGGCGGCGCGGTCGGCCGGGACGATCGCCTACGAACTGCTCACCGGCCTGTCGCGGCGCTTCACCCGCTTTCACGTCGGTGTCGAGGGAGACCAGCAAGCGTGACCGTCTGCGACCACCCTGCCCCGCCGCCGTCTCCTGCCCTGGAAACCTGATGGCCAAATCGCGCGTCCAGTTCATCTGCCAGAATTGCGGCACCGTCCATTCCCGCTGGGCGGGCAAGTGCGACGCCTGCGGCGAATGGAACACGCTGATCGAAGAGGGCACGTCGGGCGGCATCGGCGCGGGTCCCGCCTCGACACGCAGCGCCCGCAAGGGCCGGGCCGTCGTGCTCACCTCGCTGTCGGGCGACATCGAGGACGCGCCGCGCATCGCCAGCGGCATCGGCGAACTCGACCGGGCGACCGGCGGCGGCTTCGTGCGCGGCTCGGCGCTGCTGGTCGGCGGCGACCCCGGCATCGGCAAGTCGACGCTGCTCACCCAGGCGGCCGCCGCGCTGGCGCGGCAAGGGCATCGCATCGTCTACGTGTCCGGCGAAGAGGCGGTGGCGCAGATCCGGCTGCGCGCGCAGCGGCTCGGTGCGGCGGACTCCCCGGTGGAGCTGGCCGCCGAGACGAATGTCGAGGACATCCTGGCCACCATCGCCGAGGGCCGGCGGCCCGACCTCTTGATCCTCGATTCGATCCAGACGCTGTGGACCGACCTCGCCGATTCCGCACCGGGAACGGTCACCCAGGTGCGCGCCTCCGCCCAGGCGATGATCCGCTACGCGAAGTCGACGGGTGCGGCGATCGTGCTCGTCGGGCACGTCACCAAGGAGGGCCAGATCGCCGGCCCGCGCGTGGTCGAGCACATGGTCGACGGCGTGCTCTATTTCGAGGGCGAAGGCGGGCACCACTACCGGATCCTGCGCACGGTGAAGAACCGCTTCGGCCCGACCGACGAGATCGGCGTCTTCGAGATGTCCGACAAGGGACTGCGCGAGGTGTCGAACCCGTCGGAGCTGTTCCTCGGCGAGCGCAGCACCAAGGCGCCGGGTGCCGCCGTCTTCGCCGGCATGGAGGGCACGCGGCCGGTGCTGGTGGAGATCCAGGCGCTGGTGGCGCCCTCGCCGCTCGGCACGCCACGGCGCGCCGTGGTGGGATGGGACTCCTCGCGCCTGTCGATGATCCTCGCCGTGCTGGAGGCGCATTGCGGCATCCGCTTCGCGCAGCACGACGTCTATCTCAACGTGGCGGGCGGCTACCGCATTTCCGAGCCGGCCGCCGACCTCGCGGTGGCGGCGGCGCTCGTTTCCTCCCTCACCGGACTTGCCCTGCCTGCGGATTGTGTCTATTTCGGCGAAATCAGCCTTTCGGGCGCCGTCCGGCCTGTCGCGCATGCGCAGCAACGGTTGAAAGAGGCCGAGAAACTGGGTTTCGGGCAGGGCGTCCTGCCGGCTGGCAGCGGAGAGATCGCAGGCGCGATCGCGACGCGGTCGTTCCAGCCGGGCGCGCTCGTCGATCTCGTCGCGAAGATCGCGGGAACGAAACGCAGCAAGAATGCAGACTGACGCGGTGCTTGGAACGGAGTGGGTCCGCAATGCCGATTACGCTGCTTGACGGTATTCTCGTCGGCTTCGCCCTCGTGTCGGCCACCCTCGCCATGGTGCGCGGCCTGTCGCGCGAACTGCTGTCGATCGCATCCTGGGGTGCCGCCGCCGCGGCCGCCTTCTTCCTCCATCCGATCGTCGTTCCCTACGTCACGCCCTACATCGACAACGAGAAGCTGGCGCTCGTCGCGGCGGCCGGCATCGTGTTCTTCGTCGCGCTGGTGGTCGTCACGCTGCTGACGATGAAGCTCGCGGATTTCATCATCGACTCGCGCATCGGCGCCCTCGACCGCACGCTCGGCTTCGTCTACGGGGCGGCGCGCGGCGTGCTGGTGGTGGCCGTCGCGCTGATGTTCTTCAACTGGCTGGTCGGCGACAATCGCCCTGCATGGGTGGCCGAAGCCAAGTCGCTGCCGCTTCTCGAAGGCATCGGCGCCAAGCTGCAGGACCTCCTGCCCGACGACCCCGAGAATTCGATCATCAAGCGCCTGACCGACGACGGTGAGGGCGAGACGAGCAACTGAAGCGTACCCATCGACGTCCGGCAGCCGGCGTTGCATGGCGCGAAAGGCCGATAGCCATGGCAGAGCGAGCCGACCACTCCTTCTCCGCATCCGCGCACGACGGCGGGCTTGCGGCGGAGGCAGACGACCATTTCCACGACGAATGCGGCGTGTTCGGCATCTTCGGCCGGCAGGATGCCGCGGCCATCGTCACGCTCGGCCTGCATTCGCTGCAGCACCGGGGGCAGGAAGCGGCCGGCATCGTCTCCTATGACGGCACGCAGTTCCACGTCGAGCGGCATGTGGGCCTGATCGGCGACACCTTCACCAAGCAGTCGGTGATCGACCGGCTGCAGGGCAACCGGGCGATCGGCCACACGCGCTACGCCACGACCGGTGGCGCGGGCCTGCGCAACGTCCAGCCCTTCTTCGCCGAACTCGCCGACGGCGGGCTGGCGGTGGCCCACAACGGCAACATCACCAATGCCATGACGGTGCAGCGCGTGCTGCAGAAGCAGGGCGCAATCTTCTCGTCGACCTCCGACACCGAGACGATCATGCACCTCGTCGCCACGAGCAAGGAGCGGGACCTCAACGCCCGCTTCGTCGATGCCATCCGCCAGATCGAGGGCGCCTTCTCGCTGGTGGCGCTGACGTCGAAGAAGATGATCGGCTGCCGCGACCCTCTGGGGATCCGCCCGCTGGTGCTGGGCGACCTCGACGGCGCCTGGATCCTCGCCTCGGAGACCTGCGCGCTCGACATCATCGGCGCCCGCTTCGTGCGCGACCTGAAGCCCGGCGAGATGGTCGTGGTCACCGCCAAGGGGATCGAGAGCCACTTCCCGTTCGAGCCGGTCAAGTCGCGCTTCTGCGTCTTCGAATACGTCTACTTCGCCCGCCCCGATTCCATCGTCGAGGGGCGCAACGTCTACGACGTGCGCAAGAAGATCGGCATGGAACTCGCCCGGGAGAACCCGGTCGAGGCCGACATCGTCGTGCCGGTGCCGGATTCGGGCACGCCGGCGGCGATCGGCTTCGCGCAGGAGGCCGGCCTGCCTTTCGAACTCGGCATCATCCGAAACCACTATGTCGGCCGGACCTTCATTTCGCCCGGCGATTCGATCCGCCACATGGGCGTGCGGCTGAAGCACAATGCCAACCGCAAGATCATCGAGGGCAAGCGGGTGGTGCTGGTCGACGATTCGATCGTGCGCGGCACCACCAGCCAGAAGATCGTCCAGATGGTGCGCGACGCCGGCGCGAAGGAAGTGCACATGCGCATCGCCTCGCCGCCGACGCGCGCCTCGTGCTTCTACGGCGTCGATACGCCGGAAAAGGCCAAGCTGCTCGCCTCGCGCATGTCCATCGAGGAGATGGCCGAGTTCATCCGCGTCAACACGCTGGGCTTCCTGTCGATCGACGGGCTCTACCGTGCCGTCGGCGAAGCGGCGCGCGATGCGCAGGCGCCGCAGTTCTGCGACGCCTGCTTCACCGGCGATTACCCGACCCGCCTGCTCGACATGGAGGGGACGGACAACGTCCGCACGCTCTCGCTGCTGGCGACCGGCGGGCAGTAGCCCGTCCGCCGTCAGGCGGAAACGAGCTTCAGCCCGAGGATGCCGGCAACGATGAGGCCTATGCAGGCGAGACGCAGCGCATCGGCCGGCTCGGCGAACAGAACGATGCCGAGGATGACGGTGCCGATGGTGCCGATACCGGTCCAGATGGCATAGGCGGTGCCGAGCGGAAGCGTCTTCAGCGCCAGGCCGAGCAGCCCGAGGCTGACGGCCATCGAGGCCACGGTGAGCAGGCTCGGCACGAGCCGCGTGAAACCGTGCGTGTACTTCATGCCGACGGCCCAGCCGATTTCGAACAGTCCGGCGGCGAACAGATAGATCCAGGCCATGCCCCGTCTCTCTCCTCTTGGAGATGGGGTCGTCCCCACCGATGTCGGATGAAAGCCGGGTCGTCCCGGCCGCACAATCCTCCAACGGCGGGCGGCCTTGGTCAAGCGGGGTTTTCCTGCCGCGCCGGTTCGGCTAAGCCGGCATCCATCGCGGCCCCCCGGCCGCCCGCAACCGACGACGGGAAGCGACATGTCCGACACACCAGATCTCACCGGCCGCATCGCACTCGTCACGGGCGCGTCGCGCGGCATCGGCTACTTCATCGCCCGGCAGATGGCGGCGGCGGGGGCGCACGTCGTGGCGGTGGCGCGCACGGTGGGCGGGCTGGAGGACCTCGACGACGCGATCAAGGCCGAGCGCGCGCGGACCGGCAAGGGCGAGGCGACGCTGGTGCCGCTCGACCTGACCGACATGGCCGGCATCGACCGGCTCGGCGGCGCGATCCACGAGCGCTGGGGCCGGCTCGACGTGCTGGTCGCCAATGCCGGCGTGCTGGGCGTCATCGGTCCCCTCGCCCATATCGAGGCGAAGGTGTTCGAGAAGGTGATGGCGGTGAACGTGACCGGCACCTGGCGGCTGATTCGCTCGGTCGACCCGCTTCTGCGGCTCTCCGATGCCGGCCGCGCGCTGGTGGTGTCGTCGGGTGCCGCCCATTCGGCGCGCGCCTACTGGGGACCCTACGCGGCCTCGAAGGCCGCGGTCGAGGCGATGGCCCGCTCCTGGGCCGACGAGACGAAGAACACGGCACTGAAGGTGGCGATCGTCAATCCGGGCGCCACCCGGACCGCGATGCGGGCGCAGGCCATGCCCGGCGAGGATCCCGCGACCCTGCCCCACCCGTCGGACATCGCCGCACGGATCGTGCCGCTCGCCGGACCGGCGCTCACCGAGACCGGCCTGATCTTCGACGCGCGGGCACAGGCCTTCCAGCGCAGCCGCATGCCTGCGTAAGGACGCCGCAGGACGGCGGGCGGCGCGGACGCCCGCTTCCCGGCAGTCGGGCACGGATGTAAGGTGCGCCGGAGTTGCAGCCGCCGCCGGGGCACGCCATGGAACTCATCTCCACCTTCGTCTGGTATCTCGTCGTCTCGGGTCCGCAGGGCGGCATGGTCGTCATGCCGAGCGGCTTCGACACGCGCGAGCAGTGCCAGGACGCCATCGTCGAATACGAAAAGCGGCCGGCCATCGGCTGGCAGGTGCAGTGCGTGCCTGCCGGGGCGGCCTTCTACTCGGAGGAGAGCGACCCGGGCATCGTGGAGATCCCGCCGAAGCCCGAGTGACGCCGGCCGGGCGGCGCCCCGGCCGGAGCGCCGCCTTCGCGAGGGCGCGCGCGATCAGATCGCCGCGACGACGATGATCTCGACGAGATGCTGGGCCGTGGCCAGCCGCGCCTCGCCGGTGGCGCGCGCCGGCGGGTTCGCCGGGTCGACCCAGACGTCCCAGACCGAATTCATGTCGGCGAAGTCGCGCATGTCGGCCAGCCAGATCGTTGCAGACAGCAGCTTCGACTTGTCCGAACCCGCCTCGGCGAGCAGACGGTCGATGGAGGCGAGCACTTCCTGCGTCTGCGCCTTCACGTCCTTGCCCGGCGTGCCGACCTGACCGGCGAGATAGACGGTGTTGCCGTGGACGACGGCCTGGCTCATGCGCTTGCCGGGTTCGATGCGGCGGATGGACATGTCGGGTTCTCCCTGGTTGCAATGGGTCCGCCGGCTCAATAGCGGATCGGGCCGCGCGAGGACAGGCCCGGCGACGCGATCATGCCCGGCCCCGTTGCTTCCTCCCGATCCTGCCAAGCCGGCGGCCGCCGTCGGACGGCCCGCTGGCCCCATGCATCGTATACCGTGGCGCAGGGCCGGCCCGGTGGCGCCCTCTACAGCAGAGGATCACGGAACGACGGTGCGAATTCGGATGTCGGCAGTCATCAGCGGGCGGGAACAGGTCTTCGCGGGCATCCTGCTGACGAGCGTCGGCTACTTCCTGTTCTCGCTGCAGGACGCGGCCATCAAGCTGATGGTGGTCGGCTTCTCGGTCTGGCAGATCCTGCTCTTCCGCTCGGCCACCGTGGTGGCGATCGCGATGGCCATCGGCGGGCGCAAGGCGGTGGCGGATGCCGCGAACTCCCCCGTGCTCGTGGCGATGCTGCTGCGCAGCTTCGTCATCCTCGCTGCCTGGCTGTGCTTCTACACGGCCGCGCGGGACCTGCAGCTGGCGGAGCTGACGACGATCTACTTCGCCGCGCCGATCATCGTCACGATCCTGTCGGTCTGGCTGCTGAAGGAGGTGGTGCCGCCGGTGCGGTGGGTGGCGGTGGTCACGGGGTTCGTCGGCGTCTTCATCGCCTGCAACCCGCTGGCGATCGGGCTGTCGCTGCCGGTGCTGATGGTGCTCGCCGCCGCGGCGCTGTGGGGCTTCTCGATCGTGCTCATCCGCAAGATCGCGCTCGGCGAGCGGACGCTGGTGCAGCTCCTGCTCAACAACGGCTTCTTCCTGGTGATCGCGGGCGTGCCGACGCTGTTCGTGTGGCAGACGCCCAGCCTGCCCGAGCTGGCGCTGCTCGTCGGCACCGGCATCTGCGGCGGGCTGGCGCAGTTCTGCCTGTTCGAGGGGATGCGCAAGGCGGAAGCCTCCGTCGTGGCGCCGTTCGAATACACCTCGCTGGTCTGGTCCTTCGTGCTGGGCTTCCTGATCTGGGGCGACGTGCCGCGGCCGGGCGTGGTGATCGGCGCGGTGCTGATCTTCTCGGCCGGACTGATGATCATCCTGTCGGAGCGGCGGCGCGGCTGATCAGCCCGTCCCCGAAGGCGGTTCGGCGCCGCCCTGCTGCTCCGCCGTCTCGCGGCGGCGGTAGCCGATCCAGCTGACCGGGATGAAGGCGAGGTAGGCCAGCGCCGTCACCGTCATCGTGTGCCAGGGATAGTTGAACAGCAGCAGCACGTAGAGCACGATCACCAGGAGCAGCGGCAGCATCAGGTCGCCGCGGATGCGACCCATGTTCTTTCCCGACCAGAGCGGGATGCGGCTGACGAGCAGGAAGGCGACCAGCGCCGTGAAGACCGTGGAAAACCAGGCGAAGCCCACCGAGGGCGGGAAGCCGAGAAAGCCGAGATAGGCCGGCAGCAGCACCAGCATCGCGCCGGCCGGTGCCGGCACCCCGGTGAAGTAGCCCGAGCGCCAGTTGTCGCGGTCGGGCTCGTGCGCCATGACGTTGAAGCGGGCGAGCCTGAGCCCGCAGGCGATGGCGAAGAGCAGCGCGGCGATCCAGCCCGGCGCGCCGGCGCCGTCGAGCAGATAGGCATAGAGGACGAGACCCGGCGCGACGCCGAAATTGACGATGTCGGCCAGCGAATCCATCTCGGCGCCGAATTTCGACGTCGCCTTCAGCGCCCGCGCCACCCGGCCGTCCAGCCCGTCGAGGAAGGCGGCGAGCAGCACCATCGACACGGCGAGCTCGATGCGGCCCTCGAAGGCCAGCCGGATGCCCGTCAGCCCGGCGCAGATGGCGAGCACCGTGACGAGGTTGGGCAGCACCATGCGCAGCGGAATCTCGCGGATGCGCGGTCCGCGCGGATCGGCCGGCCGCGGCGCCTCGCCCGGGTGCAGGGGATCGGCCACCGCTCAGGTCACCCGCATCAGCGGCGTGGCGATACCGCCGAACTCGGCCAGCACCGTCTCGCCCGCCACCGCCGTCTGGCCGTGGAACACCTTGGCCACCGCACCCGCCGGCAGGAACACGTCGACGCGCGAGCCGAAGCGGATCAGGCCGATGCGGTCGCCCACCGAAATGTTGGTCGCCTCCTCGACGAAGCACAGGATGCGCCGCGCGACCAGGCCGGCGATCTGGACGGTGGCGACGGGACCGTTCGGGCTGTCGATGACGAGACCGTTGCGCTCGTTCTCCTGGCTCGCCTTGTCGAGTTCGGCGTTGAGGAATTTTCCGGCCCGGTGCTCGATGCGGCTGATGCGGCCGCGCACCGGCGCGCGGTTCACGTGGCAGGAGAAGACGTTCATGAACACGGAGATGCGCAGCATCTCGGTATCGCCGAGCCCGAGTTCGCGCGGCGGCACGGCCGGCCCGACGGCCGAGACGATGCCGTCGGCCGGGCTGATCACCAGCCGGTCGTCGACCGGCGTGACCCGCTCGGGATCGCGGAAGAAATAGGCGCACCACAGGGTCAGGATGGCGCCGATCCAGAACAGGCTGGTGGAGAAGACGCCCAGGATGATCGACGCCCCGGCGAAGGCGGCGATGAAGGGCCAGCCCTCGCGGTGGACGGGGACGAAGGCGTTCCTGATGGAATCCTGGATGCTCATGCGCTGGGGTCGTTCCTGCTTCGGTGGGCCGATGATTAGCGGAAAGGCCGGACCGTCGCAACGCGCGGCTGGGCCAGGCGTTCCGGCCCGAGCGTCCCCCGAGGCCCGCGCGCCGGCGCCGGTCTCGCGATCCCCGCCTTTCCGCCAGCGCTGCGTCGTTCAGCGCCAACACCCGCGGGCCGGGAGGCGGTTTTGCCGCCCGGCCTGTCGGGGTGCGGGGAACTGCGGGGCGGCCGGCGCAGGGACGGTCCGGGTGCCCGCGGCGGCAGGACGGGTGTCAGGACGTGTCGGGCGCGCGCGGCGGTAGTGCGCGCGTGAGCGCGCCTGCCCCGGGGCCGCAGGCGGTCCTGCCGGGCACCCGGTCGCGGCCGCCCGAGTGCTCGAGCAGGGCGCCGAGCACCATGGCGAGCCAGCGCAGGCGCCAGGCCATCAGGACCGCATCCATCGGCCCGGCGTCGCCCGGACCGGCCGCGGGCGCGAGTTCGGCCGCGAGAACAGCCGGCTTGACGCCGAGTTCCCAGGCGACGTGGTCGAGCGCGACGCGTTCGCCGCGGCGCAGGAAGAACAGCACCAGCCACCGTACGGGATGGGCGCGGCCGGCGGCGGCGTCGGCCAGGCCGGCCAGCGCGACCAGCGTCGCGATGATCCGCCTCAGCTTCCGTCCATCCCCCCGCGACCCGCCCACGCTCTCGTCCTCCTTCGACCGCGGCGCAGTATGGGGCCGATGGCCGGGGGTGTGGAAAGAGCGGCCGAAATTTCGTGCAAGCGGTTGATTTCGCTGGCGGTAACGCGCGCGTTCTGCGCGCCGCTCTCGCCGGGGGAGGACGGCCGCTGCGGCCGGCCTCTCGTCCTCCACCCCACGAAGTGGGGGCGGAGGTGGCGTCGCGAAGCGACGACGGAGGGGGGGGCGCTGGAGGATGAGGCGCTGACGGTGACGAGGGCCGCGACCGTGGAGCGGCGCCGGCGGGCGACGGCGCCGACGGTCGGCGGCGCGGGCCTCGTCGTGCACCGGATCGCGGGGCGCGGCCGGCGAGGCATGGATCCCGGATACGTCGTCCTGCGCTGCGCTTGGACGCCGTTCCGGGATGACGAAGGAACGGAGGCGGCGCGAGGGTGGCGGCGGTCGCGGACCCGACGGCTGCCTGTCCTCCACCCCACGAAGTGGGGGCGGAGGTGGCGTCGCGAAGCGACGACGGAGGGGGGGCGACGCTGGAGGATGCGGCGCTGACGGTGACGACGGCCGCGACCGTGGAGCGGCGCCGGAGGCGCCGGCGGTCGGCGGCGCGGGCCTCGTCGTGCACCGGATCGCGGGGCGCGGCCGGCGAGGCATGGATCCCGGATACGTCGTCCTGCGCTGCGCTTGGACGCCGTTCCGGGATGACGAGGTCGAGGGGCGGTGACGGCGGCGGCGGTCGCGGACCCGACGGCGGCTGCCTGTCCTCCACCCCACGAAGTGGGGGCGGAGGTGGCGTCGCGAAGCGACGACGGAGGGGGGGCGCGACGCTGGAGGATGCGGCGCTGACGATGACGAGGGCCGCGACCGTGGAGCGACGCCGACGGCGCCGGCGGTCGGCGGCGCGTGCCTCGTCGTGCACCGGATCGCGGGGCGCGGCCGGCGAGGCATGGATCCCGGATACGTCGTCCTGCGCTGCGCTTGGACGCCGTTCCGGGATTGTTTGAGCCGAACGGGGTAGTGTTGGATGAGGCTGCGGGCTCGAACACCCGCAGCCTCGGCGGCAGGCGACCGTTTCCGGGATCGGGCCGACACCCGACGTCATCAAGGCTCCCTGCCGCCTTTGCACCACCGCTTGGAGAGTTGATCGGGCCCCTGACGCGCCGTCACGCCCGCAAACAATCCGAAGCCCGCAAAGGATAGCACCCTCATGGCCTTTCTGCACCACCCGCCCGCCTGCTGCCTCGGCGTCGATGTCGCCAAGGACAGTCTCACCGTCAGCAACGGCCGCCAGGCCGCCGCGACCATCGACAACAGCCGATCCGCCATTCGCGCCATGCTCAAGAAAGCCCGGCCCGACCTCGTCGTCTGCGAGCCTACCGGCGGCTACGAACTGCTGCTTCTGGAGGAATGCCTCAAGGCCGGAATCGCCTGCCACCGTGCCGACACCCTGAAGCTCAAGAGCTTCATCCGCTCCTTTGGCACGCTCGGCAAGAGCGATGCCATCGACGCCGCCCAAATGGCCGCCTATGCGCGCGAGCGCTGGGCCAAGCTGTCTTTGTGGCAGGCGCAAGACGCCGACGAGAGGCAGTTGCAGGTCCTGGTGCGGCGTAGGGCCGACCTCGTCGCCTTCAGGGTCGCCGAGCGCAACCGCTCCAGGGCGCCCGGCGCCAAGGCACTCGCAGCCTCCTTCAAGGCCATGCTGGCCGCCATCGAGCAACAGATCGACAAGCTCGACGCGGCGATCGCCGCCCTCGTCGCACGCAGCCAGAGCCTGCGCCAACGCATCGCCGTGTGCACCGCCATGAACGGCATCGGCCTCACATGCGCCGCAACCCTCATCGCCCAGATGCCCGAACTCGGCTCCCTCCAGCGCAGGCAGGCCGCCGCCCTGGCCGGGACAGCTCCCCACCCCAACGAGAGCGGAACCGCAACCGGCCGGCGGCGGCAACGCGGCGGCAGGCCGCAGATCAGAACAGCCCTGTTCATGCCGGCACTGCGCGCAGCCGCCGGCAGAGGCGAGTTCGCATCCTTCTACAAACGCCTCGTCGACAACGGAAAACGCCCCATCGTCGCAATCGCCGCAGTCATGCGAAAGATCATCGTCACCCTCAATGCAAGGCTCAGAGACGCACAATCGGCTCAGAGTTGATGACGAAGGTCGAGGGGCGGTGACGGCGGCGGCGGTCGCGGACCCGACGGCGGCTGCCTGTCCTCCACCCCACGAAGTGGGGGCGGAGGTGGCGTCGCGAAGCGACGACGGAGGGGGGGCGCTGGAGGATGAGGCGCTGACGGTGACGAGGGCCGCGACCGTGGAGCGGCGCCGACGGCGCCGGCGGTCGGTGGCGCGTGCCTCGTCGTGCACCGGATCGCGGGGCGCGGCCGGCGAGGCATGGATCCCGGATACGCCGTCCTGCGCTGCGCTTGGACGCCGTTCGGGGATGACGAAGGAAGGGAGGCGGCGCGAGGGTGGCGGCGGTCGCGGACCCGACCGCGGCTGCCTGTCCTCCACCCCACGAAGTGGGGGCGGAGGTGGCGTCGCGAAGCGACGACGGAGGGGGGGACGCTGGAGGATGAGGCGCTGACGGTGACGACGGCCGCGACCGTGGAGGGGCGCCGGAGGCGCCGACGGTCGGCGGCGCGTGCCTCGTCGTGCGCCGGATCGCGGGCGCGGCGGGCGAGGCATGGATCCCGGATACGTCGTCCTGCGCTGCGCTTGGACGCCGTTCCGGGATGACGAAGGTGGAGGGGGGCCTGCCGGCGGGCGGAATGCCTATGCCCCGACCTCCGGGGTACGGCGGCGGATGAGGACGCCCAGTTCGTCGGTCTCGCGGGCGATGCGCAGACGTTCCTCGGCTTCGGTAGCCTCGCGCTGGCGGTCCCACATGTCGGCGTAGAGGCCCCTGGCGTCGAGCAGGGCGCGGTGGGTGCCCTTTTCGGCGATGCGGCCGTCCTTCAGGACGATGATCTCGTCGGCGGAGATGACGGTGGAGAGGCGGTGGGCGATGACCAGCGTGGTGCGGCCGCGGCTGACCAGATCGAGCGCGGCCTGGATCTCCTGCTCGGTGTGGGTGTCGAGCGCCGACGTCGCCTCGTCGAGGATGAGGATGGGCGGCGCCTTGAGGATGGTGCGGGCGATGGCCACGCGCTGCTTCTCGCCGCCGGAGAGCTTCAGCCCGCGCTCGCCGACCATGGAGCGGTAGCCGTCCGGCAGGGCCTCGATGAAGGCGCCGATCTGGGCGAGTTCGGCGGCCTTGCGGATCTCGTCCTCGGAGGCGGAGAAGCGGCCGTAGCGGATGTTGTAGAAGATGGTGTCGTTGAACAGCACCGTGTCCTGCGGCACCATGCCGATGGCGCCGCGCAGGCTCTCCTGCGTGACGTCGCGCACGTCCTGGCCGTCGATGGTGATGGCGCCCGACTGGATGTCGTAGAAGCGGAAGAGCAGGCGCGACAGGGTGGACTTGCCGGCACCCGACGGGCCGACGATGGCGACCGTCCTGCCGGCCGGCACCTCGAAGGTGATGCCCTTGAGGATGGGCCGCGCCGGATCGTAGGCGAAGTGGACGTCGTCGAAGCGCACCGCGCCGTCCTTCACCACCAGCGCGGCGGCGCCCGGCCTGTCCTTCACCTCCTGGTCGACGTCGAGCAGGTCGAACATGTTCTCGATGTCGGTGAGACCCTGGCGGATCTCGCGGTAGATGAAGCCGATGAAGTTGAGCGGCACGGAAAGCTGCATCAGCATGGCGTTGACGAAGACGAAGTCGCCGATGGTCTGGGTGCCGCGCGTGACCTCCCACGCCGAGAGCGCCATGACGATGGCCATGCCGACGCCGAAGATGACGCCCTGGCCGAAGTTCAGCCAGCCGAGCGAGGTCCAGGTCTTGGTGGCGGCCTCCTCGTAGCGCTCCATCGAGCGGTCGAAGCGGCGGGCCTCCATCTCCTCGTTGTTGAAGTACTTCACCGTCTCGAAGTTGAGGAGCGAATCGACGGCCTTGGTGTTGGCGTCGGTGTCGCTATCGTTCATCTCGCGCCGGATGGAGATGCGCCAGTCGCTCGCCTTGACGGTGAACCAGGTGTAGAGCCAGACGGTGACGGCGATGACGGCGACGTAGATCCAGCCATAGGCGACCGCGAAGATGACGGCCACCAGCGCGAACTCGATGACCGTGGGCAGCGTGTTCAGGATGGTGAAGCGGACGATGGTCTCGATGCCCTTGACGCCGCGCTCGATGACGCGCGACAGGCCGCCGGTGCGGCGCTCGAGATGGAAGCGCAGCGACAACGCGTGCAGGTGCACGAAGGTGCGGTAGGCGAGCTGGCGCACGGCGTGCTGGCCGACGCGGGCGAACAGCGCGTCGCGCAGCTGGTTGAAGCCGAGCTGGACGACGCGCACGACGTTGTAGGCGACGACGAGCATCAGGGGGCCGGCGAGCACGGCCGGTATCCAGGCCGGCGCACCGCCCTCGCCGGAGAGCGCGTCGGTGGCCCATTTGAAGAAGTAGGGCACGCCGACCAGCACGAGTTTGGCGACGACCAGGAAGGCGGTCGCCAAGACGACGCGCAGCTTCAGGTCGGCGCGGTCGGCGGGCCACATGTAGGGCCATAGATTGGCAAGCGTGGAAAACAGCGAGCCGGAGTCGGCGGATACGGTCTTGTCGGCCACGATGGGCTCCCCTGGGTCGTGTTCCTCGGGTGTCAGTCTTTCTGCCGGCCGGCGCAGCAGGCGCCGAGCAGGGTGCCGACCTCCCCCGCGAGCCTGTCGAGAGCGGGGCGGTTGACGGTGTAGCGCGAGCGGCGGTTCTGCGGCTCGTAGAGCACCAGCCCGGCCGATACCAGCACCTTGAGATGCTGCGACACGGTGGACTGGGCAAGGTCGATGCGTTCCACCACCTCGCGGCAGCAGCAGGCCTCGTGCTGAGCCAGATGGCGCAGGATCGCCAGCCGGGCGGGGTGGCCGAGCGCGGCCAGCGCGGCCGCGAGACGGTCGTCAGGCGTGTCGGGCGGAGCGGAGAAGGCCAGCGTCGAAATCATCGTTCATCGTCGATAAACGATGGAAACAAATCCCGCAAGGGCCATGGCAGGGCGCGACCGGGACGGTGGTGCCGTCCCGGAACGGAAACGGCCCGCCGCGAGGGCGACGGGCCGGCGGTTCGCGGGCGAAAGCCCTCGCTTATTGCGCGGCCGTGGCCGGCGCGGGCGTGACGACCTGGGCGCCCATGGCCTCGAGATCGGCCGCCTCGCCCTCGGTGGTCTTGTCGGGCACGCGGAAGACCTGGCCGGGCCAGATGCGGTCCGGATCCTCGATCTGCTCCTGGTTGGCGAGGTAGATGGTGGAATAGCGCACCCCGCGGCCATAGACGCGCCGCGAGATCCGCCACAGCGTGTCGCCGCGCCGGATGATGACGGACCCGTCGACCGACTGCAGCGGAGCCGCCATGACGGTGACGACGCCGTCGGACGCGGGCTCGGTCGCGGCGGCGACGTCGGCGGCGGGCTTCTCGGCGGTCGGCTGGGGATCGGCGGCGGCGACCTGCGGAGCGGCGGGCGTCGCAGGCTCGGTGCCGGTGGCGGCGGGCTCTGCGGCGGTCGCGGCAGGCTCTGCGGCGGCCTCGGCGGCAGGTGCCGCGGGCTGCGCGGCGGCGGCCATTTCAGCGGGCTTCTCGGCCGTCGGCCGGGCGGGATCGGCAGCGGCCATCTGCGGGGCGGCGGGCGCGGCAGGCTCGGTGCCGGTCGCGGCGGGCTCTGCGGCAGACGTCGCAGGCTCTGCGGCTGCCTCGGCGGCAGGTGTAGCCGGCTGCGCCGCGGGCTGGGACTCGGCGGCGGCGATCCCGGGCGAGGGCTTCTCGGCGGTCGGCTGGGCCGGATCGGCAGCGGCGACCTGCGGGGCGGTTCCATCCGCGGGCTGCGCGGCAGGCGCGGCGGGCTCGGCAGCCGGTGCGGCCGGCTGCGCGGCGGCCATCTCGGCGGCGGGCTTCTCGGCGGTCGGCTGGGCCGGATCGGCCGCGGCGACCTGGGGGACGGTTCCATCCGCGGGCTGCGCGGCAGGCGCGGCGGGCTCGGCAGCCGGTGCGGCCGGCTGCGCGGCGGCGTCGGCCGCGGGTGCCGCGGGTGCCGCGGGCTGCGGCGCGGCGGCGTCGGCCGCGGGTGCCGCGGGCTGCGGCGCGGCGGCGGCCGTGTCGGCGGGCTTCTCGGCGGTCGGCTGGGCCGGATCGGCCGCGGCGACCTGCGGGGCGGTTCCATCCGCGGGCTGCGCGGCAGGCGCGGCGGGCTGAGCGGCGGTATCGGCAGGCGGCGCGGCCGGTTCGGCGACGGTGGCCTGCCCGACGGCGGGGGGCGGTGCGGCGACGGCGGCGATGGATTCGCCGGCTTCGCGCTGGAACGGCACCGCGGCGCGGGCGACGACCTTGCGGCCGCCGTCGGCGATCAGGTCGGCGCGGACGATGTAGTCGCCCACGGGCAGGTCGCGCTCGGTCTCGATGAGGAAACGGCCGGCTTCGGAGGCCACCGCCTCGCCGAGCAGGATGGCATTGGCGTAGACCCGCACGGTCAGGCCGGGCGAGGCCATGCCCGCCACGAAGACGGTGCGGCCCTCGATCTCGACCGCCTCGACGCGGACGGCGGGCTGTTCGGCGCCGGTCGGGGCCGGTGCGGCCGGCTCGGCCGGCTCGGCCGGCGCCGCCGGATCGACCATGGCGACCTGCGCCTCGCCAGCAGCGGCGGGCTCTGCCGACGCCGCAGCGGTCGCAGGTGCCGTACCGGCGGCGGACGGCGCATCGCTGCCAGCGGAGGCAACCGGGGCGGCGCCAGCGGCGGGCGCCTCCGGGGCGGCGGCTTCCGCGACGGCCTCGCCCGCGGGTGCGGCCTGGCCATCGGCGGGAGAAGCGGCGGCGGCTGTCGGCGCGGCCTCGGGCGCGGCCGCGACGGCGGGGGCTTCGGCGGCTGCCGTCGCGGCCGGCGCACCGGCCTCCGCGGCCGGCTTTGCCTCGGCGGTCACCGCGCCGGCGGGTGCAGCTTCGGAGGCCGGAGCATCGGCAGCCGGGGCCGCCGCGGCGGCGACGGTCTGGTCCGCTGGCGCCGGTGCGGCGGCGACTTCGGTTTCGGGTGCGGCAGGTTCGGCAGCGGGCGCGGCGTTCGGCGCATCGGCGGCTGCCGGCGCGGGCGTACCGGCGAGGTCGGCGGGCGGCGTGCCGCCTTCGGGTACGGTGATCAGCCGGCTCGCCTTGCCGGGCTCCTCGACCAGCGCCAGAACCTCGCCAGAGGGCGAATCAGGCACCGAGACGAGAGCCGTCTCCAGAGAGGTCGCGACGACGTTGTCGGGCGAGGTCGCCCGCAGGACGATCTGGTAGTTGCCGGGCTTCAGCGGCTCGTCGAGCACGACGACGAAGTCCTGATCGGCATTGGCGGTCGTCCGGGCGATGACACTGGAGCCGACGACGACCTCGATGGCGGACTGCGGGGCGGCGCGGCCGGCGATGACCATCGAACCGTCCGGCTCGACGCGCAGCAGATCGAAGGTCGGCACGGAAACCTGTGGATCCGCAACGGCTTGCGGCTGCGGCACGGCGGCCCCCTCCGGGGCAGCCGCGGGTGCGGCCTCGGGAGCCGCCGCGGGCGCCGTGCCCTCGGCGGGAAGGGACGCGACCTGCGGCGCTTCGACGGGCGAGCTCCGGCCCGGGCCGTCGACGTAATAGGCGACCCCTCCCACGGTGGCGAGACCGCCGATGAGGAAGAGCAGCACCTGCAAGGGAGAATTCACCGTCAAGCCCCCGATCTTTTGCCGATTATCCTCGCTCTAGCGCGTTTTTTGCACTGCCACAAGAAAAACGCCCCGTGACGTCTTGACCGCTCCGGTACCGGCAGGCCCATTGCCGCCATGAGCACGATTCGTTCCATCTGCGTCTACTGCGGTTCCTCGCCGGGCCGGCAATCCCTCTATGTCGAGGCCGGCAAGGCGCTCGGGCGCTCGATCGCGCAGGCCGGGCTCAGGCTGGTCTATGGCGGCGGCACCAAGGGCATCATGGGCGCGGTGGCCGACGGCGCGATGGCGGCCGGCGGCCCGGTGACCGGCATCATCCCGCGCTTCCTGATGACCAAGGAGCGGACCGCCTCCGATCTCGACCGGCTGGACGAACTCGTGATCACCGAGGACATGCACCAGCGCAAGCACATGATGTTCGAGAAATCCGACGCCTTCGTGGCGCTGCCGGGCGGCATCGGCACGCTGGAGGAGATCGTCGAGATCATGACCTGGGCGCAGCTCGGCCGCCACCGCAAGCCGATCGTCTTCGCCAATCTCGACGGCTTCTGGAACCCGATGACGGCCCTGCTCGACCACATGCGCGCGGAGGGTTTCGTGCACACGGGACACCTGGTGCAGCCGCTGATCGTGGACGCCGTTGCGGACGTCGTGCCGGCGATCGTGGAGACGGCGCGGGCGGCGGCGGCTGAGGCTGAAGGGGATGCGGGCGTGATCGGGCGGCTGTGAGGGCTCGCGTTCGGGCGATCGTCCGTCCGCCATGGCCCGTCTTGTGAGTCAGGCAGCAGCTTGGCTCCGCTGGCGCCCTACGACACCCCCCTCTGCCTGCCGGCATCTCCCCCTCAAGGGGGGAGATCATGCGCTCCGCCGGCTTCGCCAATCGCAGACGGTGCACGATTGCTCGCGATGCAAGAGAGGCGGCGGCGGCCCGAGCTGCCGATCTCCCCCCTTTGAGCGGGAGATGCCGGCAGGCAGAGGGGGGTGCGCCGGGGCGCAAGGCTCCTTCACGATGCTTTGACCGTTGGACGGCCGAGCGCTCCGGCCCGCTCGCGTCCGGCGGCGGCTGGTACTTCCAGTCGCTGAAGGGGCGATGACGCTGACGGCGACGTGTTCACGCTGATGAACGTGCTGCACCAAGAGGTCGGCATCGTCGGGCTGTTCTCGGACCGGCCGGCGACGACGACCTACTATGCCAACTGCTTCGGGCTGGAATAGGCGGCGGGTCCCCTGCCCTTCGGCCGGATGCCGGCGCGCGGTCCCTGCCGCCGTGCCTCGCCGCTTGACCTTTGCGGCGCGGGCCGCCAAGTCTGGCGGCATGTGCGGACGGTTCACATTGGCGGCGACGCCGGAAGAGGTGGCGGCGTTCCTGGCGACGCTGGAGCTCGAGGCCTTTCCGCCGCGCTACAACATCGCGCCGACGCAGCCGATCCTGCTCGCCATGGCGGGACCGCCGCGCGAGCCGGGCTCGAACCTGCCCGACCGGGTGGCGCTGCTGGTGCGGTGGGGGCTGATCCCGGGGTGGTGCAAGGACCCCAAGGCGCTGCCGCTCCTGATCAATGCGCGCTCGGAGACGGCGGCCGAGAAGAACGCCTTCCGCGCCGCCATGCGGCATCGCCGCGCGCTGATCCCGGCGACGGGGTTCTACGAGTGGAAGCGCGAGGGGAAGGCCAAGCAGGCCTATCTGATCCGGCCGAAGGGCGGCGGGCTGATGGCGTTCGGCGCGCTGATGGAGACCTATGCGGAGCCGGGCGGCGGCGAGATCGACACCGGCGCGATCCTGACGACCGCTGCGAACGACCAGATCGCCGAAATCCACGACCGCATGCCGGTGGTGATCCGCCCGGCGGACTTTGCGCGCTGGCTGGATTGCCGCGGCCGGGAGCCGCGCGACGTGGCCGACCTGCTCGCCCCGGTCGAGCCCGGCTTCTTCGAGGCGATCGCGATTTCGGACAAGGTGAACAAGGTGGCCAACACCGGCCCCGACATCCAGGAGCCGATCGCCAGCGCGAAGCCGGCGGCCGTCCTGGTGCCGAAGGCGGCCCGGAACCCCGCGCCGCCCGCCGATCAGCTCAAGCTGTTCTGAAATGCGCCCCGCCGGCGGTCAGCAGCGCCGTTCGCGGTGGTGGAAGGTGCCGGCGCCGCTTCGAGCACCGGACGACATGCGTCAGTCGGTGTCCTTGTGGGACGACAGCGGACCCGTCGCCGGGGCGACACCGGACTGCTTCGTCTTCTTGTGAGAGCAGACGAGCGCCGCCAGGACGGCGGCAGGGCCGATGGTGCGGAACTTGTCGAGCTGGGGGCCGGCCTTGGCGCGTTCGCTGTCGGCCTGGGTGGCGGTGCGTTGCATCGTCTTTTCCCTCGGGGTCCTCTGTGTCCGGGCTCTGCGGCCCGCGTTGGCGCAGGTGGTGATCGATTTCGTCCGAAACATGGCCGAACCACCGCTTATCCCGAATATCCGACTCGGCGGGCGGGAACTGTGAAATCTGCCCCATTGGCTGTTGCAGGAGCGACACAGGCGGCGGCGTCCGCCCGCTTGACGCGGCAGGAGACGGGCGGCATAAAGCGGGCGATGAAAACGACCGTCGCCATTACCGGCATCTGCATTTGTGGCTAGCGCTCGCGCTGGTCCGGACGTTTTCACCCTTTCTCCCAGGAAAAGAAAAACGCCCCGGCCAGCCGGCGGGTGAATTCTTTCGCGTCCCGGCGGGGCGCGGTTCTGGAAACATGGCGCCGGCGCCTCAGCCGGGCCTCTTGGGGAAGACGAAATGTCCGAGGGACTTCGCCTCTACAACACGCTGACGCGCGCCAAGGAGCCGTTCGCGCCGATCGACCCCGCCAACGTGCGCATGTATGTCTGCGGCCCGACGGTCTACGACTACGCCCATATCGGCAATGCGCGGCCGGCGATCGTGTTCGACGTGCTGTTCCGGCTGCTCAGGCACGTCCACGGGGCGGACAACGTCACCTATGTCCGCAACATCACCGACGTCGACGACAAGATCAACGCGCGGGCGCTGCGCGATTTCGGCGCCGAGATCGAGGCCGGGACGCTGTCGCTCAACGAGGCGATCCGCAAGGTGACGGAGACGACCTACGACCAGTACCAGAAGGACGTGGCCGCGCTCGGCTGCCTGCCGCCGACGGAGCAGCCGCGGGCGACGGAGCACATCCCGCAGATGCGCGCGCTGATCGACCGGCTGGTCGAGCGCGGCGTGGCCTACGTGGCCGAGGACCACGTGCTGTTTTCGCCGAAGGCCATGAACGGCCGCCCGGGCCTGCGCTACGGCTCGCTGTCGAAGCGCCCCTTCGACGAGATGCTGGCCGGCGCCCGCGTCGACGTGGCCTCCTACAAGCGCGACGAGATGGACTTCGTGCTCTGGAAGCCGTCGAAGCCGGGGGAACCCGGCTGGCCCTCGCCTGCCGGCATCGCCGTCGACGGGCGTCCCGGCTGGCACATCGAGTGCTCGGCCATGTCGATGGCCAAGCTGCTCGAGCCCTATGGCGGCGGCCTGACCTGCGACGACCCGACGAAGAACATGTTCGACATCCATGGCGGCGGGCTCGACCTCATCTTCCCCCACCACGAGAACGAGATCGCCCAGTCCTGCTGCGCGCTGGGCACCGAGGCGATGGCGACGGTGTGGATGCACAACGGCTTCGTGCAGGTCGAGGGCCGCAAGATGTCGAAGAGCGAGGGGAATTTCGTCACGATCCATGATTTGCTGGAGACGGACAGGTTCGGGGGGCGGAAGTGGCCGGGCGAGGTGCTGCGGCTGGCGATGCTGATGACGCATTATCGCGAGCCGATCGATTTCAGCGTGCGGCGGCTGGAGGAGGCACTCTCAATGTGGACCCGCTGGGCACGCGCACTGGCAGAGCCTCATGATCCCGAACTCCAAGTTCCGTCAGAGTTCATCGAAGCGGTGGGTAACGACCTGGATCTGGCGGCAGCGTTTCGTTTGATTTCGCGATACGATTCAGCTGCTTTCAGGAGCGGACTTACCGGGCACGAAAGTGACGGCGAGATCGAGGCGAGACGCCGGGAGGGCGCGAGCAAGCTCGCAGCCGCTCTAAAGTTCCTGGGCATTGACTGGGCATCTGGGATGACGGAACGGGAAGAGACGGTAATTCGCAAAGTCGTCCAACACCGCCTCGCCTTCATCGCCCAGAAGAACTGGGCCGAGGCCGACCGGATCCGCGACGAGCTGCTGGCGCAGGGGATCCAGCTGAAGGACGGGAAGGATCCCGTGACCGGCGCGCGGGTGACGACGTGGGAGGTGAGGCGGTGAGGGTGGAGCGCGACGGCGTCGAGAGGTTGGCGTCCGGGCGCCCCCCTCTGCCCTGCCGGGCATCTCCCCCACGAGGGGGGAGATCGGCAGCTTCGGCGGCGGAGCGCGACCTGCCGACGTCGGAATTGAGCGAACACGGCAGAGTGAGTGATCTCCCCCCTCGTGGGGGAGATGGCCGGCAGGCCAGAGGGGGGCGCGACGGAGCGAGACGCCTGTCAAGAAAGGTGCGCCGTAGAGTGCTGACGGGCTCGCAGATGCGTCCCCAACAGACCGCCTGACCATGCCGCACACACCTCCCCCGCCGCAGAACCGCCCCCGCGCCAAGGCCATGCGCAGGCGCATGACCGATGCGGAGCTGAAGTTCTGGAACGCCGTGCGCGCTCATCGGCTTATGGGGATGGGCTTCAGGCGCCAGTTCCCGATCGGTCCATACATCGTCGACTTCGCCTGCCCCGCCTACAGGATCATCGTCGAGATCGACGGCAGCCAGCATGGTGATGATCAGGCCATCCGCAAGGATGCCGTCCGGTCCAGGTTCCTCGGGGAGTGCGGCTGGACCATCCTGCGTTTCACCAACGCCGACGCCCTCACCGGCCTCGACGATCTCTGCCTGCACGTGATCACGGTCGCCGGCCTTGTCCGGCCCGCACCCATCCAGCACGAGGGAGCCCACCCATGAGTCTCGATAACATGCCCCGCTATTCGGGCGGCTGCCAGTGCGGTGCGGTGCGGTTCCGGGTGACCGGGGCGATGGGCGATGCTTCGGTGTGCCATTGCCGGATGTGCCAGAAGGCGGCGGGCAATTTCTACCTGCCGCTGGTCTCGGTCGGCAAGGCGAAACTCGAATGGACGCGCGGGGCGCGCAAGCGGTTCGCGTCGTCGAACGAGGTCTTCCGGGGCTTCTGCGGCGATTGCGGCACGCCGCTGACCTTCGAGGCGCCGGACGGCATCGCGCTCGCCATCGGCGCCTTCGACGAGCCGGAGGAGATCGCGCCGAAGGTGCAGTGGGGCACGGAGGCGAAGCTGCCCTATGTCGACGGCGTCCACACGCTGCCCGGGCACGACACCATGGGCGACGTGTCGTCGGCGTCGTACCTGACGCGGCTCGTCTCGTTCCAGCACCCCGACCACGACACCGACGACTGGTCCCCCGCGAAAGGCACGAACCCATGACGCTGCGCACCCTCTATCCCGAGATCGAGCCCTTCGAGACCGGCATGCTGGAGGTCGGCGACGGCCACAGGCTCTATTGGGAGCGCGTCGGAACGCGGGGGGCCAAGCCCGCCGTCTTCCTGCATGGCGGGCCGGGCGGCGGCATCTCGCCGGTGCACCGGCGGCTGTTCGACCCAGCCCTCTACGACGTGATCCTGTTCGACCAGCGCGGCTGCGGCCGCTCGACGCCGCATGCGGGGCTGGAGGCCAACACGACATGGCGGCTGGTGGCCGACATCGAGCGGCTGCGCGAGATGGCGGGCTTCGAGACCTGGCTGGTGTTCGGCGGCTCCTGGGGCTCGACGCTGGCGCTGGCCTATGCGCAGACCTACCCGGAGGCGGTCTCAGAGCTGGTGCTGCGCGGCATCTACACGCTGACGCGCGGCGAACTCGACTGGTACTATCAGTTCGGCGTGTCGGAGATGTTCCCCGACAAGTGGGAGCGTTTCCAGGCGCCGATCCCGCCAGACGAGCGCCACGACATGATGGCGGCCTACCGCCGCCGGCTGACCGGCGAGGACCGTGCGGTGCAGCTGGAGGCGGCGCGGGCCTGGAGCCTGTGGGAGGGCGAGACGATCACGCTGCTGCCGGAACCGTCGACCAGCGGCAAGTTCGGGCAGGACGATTTCGCGCTCGCCTTCGCGCGGATCGAGAACCACTTCTTCGTCCATTCAGGCTGGCTGGAGGAAGGCCAGCTGGTGCGCGACGCCTGGAAGCTCGCCGACATTCCGGGCGTCATCATCCACGGCCGCTACGACATGCCCTGCCCGCTGCGCTATGCCTGGGCGTTGCACAAGGCCTGGCCGCAGGCGCAGTTCCACATCGTCGAGGGGGCGGGCCACGCGTTCTCGGAGCCGGGGATTCTCGACCGGCTGATCGCGGCGACGGACGCGTTTGCGGGGAAGGTTTGATGGTTTTGGCTTCGTCCCGCCCTGCGGTGTCTCCGGCGTTCGCGCCAGGCACCCCCCTCTGGCCTGCCGGCCATCTCCCCCTCAGGGGCGGAGATCGGCAGCTTCGGCACCGGCGCCCATCCTGCGACAGTGGCGATTGGGCGAGGCGCTCGCGACAGCCGATCTCCCCCCCTGAGGGGGAGATGCCCGGCAGGGCAGAGGGGGGCGCCTCGCGCTACGCCCAACCAACTCCGTGCACCTATCCCTCGGTGGAAGCATGCCAATGAAATCCCGCATCCACCTCTTCGACACCACGCTCCGCGACGGCCAGCAGACGCCCGGCGTCGATTTTTCCGTCGAGGACAAGATCGCCATCGCGGCCATGCTCGACGGCTTCGGCATCGACTATGTCGAGGGCGGCTATCCGGGCGCCAATCCGACCGATACCGCCTTCTTCGAGAAGAAGCGCACGGCGCGGGCGAAGTTCGTGGCCTTCGGCATGACCAAGCGCGTCGGCGTCTCGGCCTCGAACGATCCGGGTCTGGCGGCGATCCTGCAGTCGGCCTCCGACGCGGTCTGCTTCGTGGCCAAGAGCTGGGACTACCATGTGCGCGTGGCGCTCGGCTGCACGGAAGACGAGAATCTCGACGCCATCCGCGCCTCGGTGGAGGCCGCGGCCGCCGCCGGCAAGGAGCCGATGGTCGACTGCGAACACTTCTTCGACGGCTACAAGGCAAACCCCGGCTATGCGCTGGCCTGCGCGAAGGCGGCCCACGCGGCCGGCGCGCGCTGGGTGGTGCTGTGCGACACCAATGGCGGCACGCAGCCGTCGGAGGTGCGGGCGATCGTGGCGGCCGTCATCGCGGCGGGCATCCCCGGCGAGGCGCTCGGCATCCACGCGCATGACGACACCGGCCAGGCGGTGGCGAATTCGCTGGCGGCGGTCGAGGCCGGCGTGCGCCAGATCCAGGGCACGCTCAACGGCATCGGCGAGCGCTGCGGCAATGCCAACCTGGTCACGCTGATCCCGACGCTGATGCTGAAGCCGGCCTTCGCCGACCGCTTCGTCACCGGCATCTCGACGGAACGGCTCGCCGGCATCGCGCGGCTGTCGCGGTCCTTCGACGAACTGCTCAACCGCGCGCCGGACGCGCAGGCGCCCTATGTCGGCTCCTCGGCCTTCGCCACCAAGGCCGGCATCCATGCCTCGGCGCTGCTGAAGGAGCCGCAGACCTACGAGCACGTGCCGCCCGAAAGCGTCGGCAACCGCCGCCGCGTCATGGTGTCGGACCAGGGCGGCAAGGCGAATTTCATCGCCGAACTGAAGCGGCGCGGCATTCCCGTCGACCGGGCCGATCACCGGCTCGACCGCCTGATTGCGCTGGTGAAGGAGCGCGAGGCCGAAGGCTATGCCTACGAGGGGGCGGACGCGTCGTTCGAGCTGCTGGCGCGGCGCACGCTGGGCACCGTGCCGGCCTTCTTCGAGGTGACCTCGTTCCGCTGCATGATCGAGCGCCGCTTCGACGCCAACGGCAATCTGAAGACGGTGTCGGAGGCGATCGTGAAGGTGGAGATCGACGGCGAGGAGCGGATGTCGGTGGCGGAGGGGAAGGGCCCGGTCAACGCGCTCGACATCGCGCTGCGCAAGGACCTCGGCAAGTTCCAGGCCGAGATCGGGGACATGGAACTGGTCGACTTCAAGGTGCGCATCCTCAACGGCGGCACCGAGGCCATCACCCGCGTGCTGATCGAATCGCGCGACGGCACCGGCGCGCGCTGGTGGACGGTGGGCGTCTCCGACAACATCATCGACGCTTCCTTCCAAGCGCTGATGGATTCGATCGTCTACAAGCTGATGAAGAACCGGGAGATGGCGGGGCTGGTGGCGGCGGAGTAGGGGCAGGCGGGGCGAGCAGACCGCAGATGTCCAGAACGATCCACGACCTCGAGTCGATCGGTTACCCATGCGACTGGATTTGCCATGATGATCGTCGCGGATACCAATGTGATCCTCCGAGGCGTGCGGTCGCCTCAGGGTGCATCGGGCTTCGTTCTGCGCGGCATGCTGAGCGGCACGATCGACTTCGCGGCCTCACCTGCCGTGATCCTCGAGTACGAATCGGTGCTGAAGCGTTCCGGTGCCCTCGGAGAACCGGCCATCATCGCGGAAGCGGATATCGACGTCATTCTGGACGCACTGTGCGCGCAGGCAGTCGAGGTCAGTCCGTCGTTCAGGTTCAGACCCTTTTTGGACGATCCCAAGGATGATATATTCATCGAGTGCGCACTGGCGTCGGGAGCCAAGCTGATCGTGACGGACGACCGGCATTTCAGGCATCCCGCAGTCGCCGCATTCGGCCTTCGTGCGCTATCCGCCAGGGAATTCGTGACAGAACTGACTCCTGCAGGCAGGCCATCATGAAAAAAGTCCAACTGCGGGTTCCCAATGACATTCTGGAGCAGGTGCGGGCCGCCGCCGACGAGGAGCGTGTCACGCTCGATCACTTAATTCTGTCCTATATCGCCGACGGCCTGGATCAGAGGACGAACCTCAAGATGATGCGCGCGCGCGCCCGCCGGGCCGACCCGGAGAGGGCACTGGCGATCCTCGATCGGATCGAAGGCATGCCGCCAGAACGCGGCGACGAGATGCCCCGCTGACGGGGTTATGACTGGTGTGGGTCCGGCGCGCCGACGCCAGCCCCCTCCCTTCACCGCCCCTTCATCCATCCATCAACAAAATCCATTGGCCTTTGCGGCCCGCCCGCCGCATAGCACACGCATGACACCCGATGCCCTTCCCGAAGGCGGCGCCCGGCGCGGCTTCGTCTATGCGCTCCTCGCCTATGGCCTCTGGGGCACGCTGCCGCTGTTCCTGAAGGCGGTATCGCACCTGCCGGCGCTGGAGGTGGTGGCGCATCGCGTGCTGTGGTCGATCCCCATCGCCGGCGCCGTGCTCGTCGCCACCGGCCGGACCGGCGACCTGAAGGCCGCCCTGCGCTCGCCGCGCACGGTCGCGCTGGCGAGCCTGACCGCGGGGCTGATCTCCATCAACTGGGGGATCTACGTCTGGGCGATCGCGGTGGAGCGCACCGTCGAGACCTCGCTCGGCTACTACATCAATCCGCTCATGAGCGTCGTCATGGGCATGGTGCTGCTCGGCGAGCGGCTCAGCCGGTCGCAGGTGGCCGCGCTCGGCCTCGCCACCTGCGCCGTCATCCTGATGACGGTCGAGGCGGGGGTGCTGCCCTGGGTGGCGCTGGTGCTGGCAGGGTCCTTCACGATCTACGGCTTCCTGCGCAAGACGCTGCCGATCGGCCCGAGCCAGGGCTTCTTTCTCGAAATCCTGATCCTGTCGGTCCCGGCGCTGGCCTACGCGATCTGGCTGCATGTTTCCGGCACGTCGCATTTCGTCGTGTCGCAACCGCAGAACATGATGCTGCTGCTGGCCTGCGGTCCGGCCACGGCGGTGCCGCTGCTGCTCTACGGCTTCGGAGCCAAGCTCCTGAAGCTCTCCACCCTCGGGATCATGCAGTACATCGCGCCGACCGGCATCTTCCTGATCGCCGTGTTCGCCTTCGGCGAGCCCTTCGGAATGGCGCGGCTGGTGGCCTTCGCGCTGATCTGGGTGGCCCTTGCCATCTACACCTGGTCCATGGTCTCGCAGGCCCGCGATCGGCGCGCCGCGGACGCCGCCGCGCACGGAGGTTGACGTGTACGAACTCATCATCGCCAACAAGAACTACTCGTCCTGGTCGCTGCGCCCCTGGGTGCTGATGCGCACGCTCGGCATTCCGTTCTCCGAGACGCTGGTGCCGTTTCCCGGCGGCGACAGCCTGCCGACGTACAAGCCGCTCTCGCCGAGCGGCCGCGTGCCCTGCCTGGTCGACGGCGGGCTGCGGGTCTGGGATTCGCTGGCGATCGTCGAATACCTGGCCGAGCGCCATCCAGGGGTCTGGCCGGCGGATTCCGCCGCGCGCGCCTGGGCGCGGTCGGCTTCGGCCGAGATGCACTCCTCCTTCGGCACGCTGCGCGACGTCTGCACCATGAACTGCGGGCTGCGCATCCGACTGCACGAACGGCCGGCGGCGCTGATGCGCGACGTCGCGCGCATCGGCGAGATCTGGACCGAGGGGCTCGACCGCTTCGGCGGCCCTTTCCTGGGCGGGCCGGTCTTCACCGCGGTCGACGCCTTCTACGCGCCGGTCGCCTTCCGCGCCCAGACCTACGGGCTGGAATTGGGCGAGGCCGGCGACGCCTATGCGGCACGGCTCCGCGCGCTTCCGGCCATGCAGGACTGGTATGCGGCAGCGCTCGCCGAACCCTGGCGCGAAGAGGTTCACGAGGCCGAGGCACGCACGGTCGGCGACTGGACCGGCGATTACCGCAAGGCGGGCTGAGCATGGGCGGGCGGGGCTGCGGAAGCAGAGTGCATCCTGCGCCCGCCGCCGGTTCAGGCCGGTGACCGCGCCCGTGCTCGTTCCCGCCGTCTCGATCGCGCTTCGACGCGGCGAGCGCCTGCTGCTGGTGAAGCGCGGGCGCGCGCCGGCGATGGGGCTCTACGCCTTTCCCGGCGGCCGGGTCGAGCACGGCGAGACGCTCGAAGAGGCGGCGCGCCGGGAACTGAAGGAGGAAACCGGGCTCTCGGCCGCCGCGCTGGAGGTGCATGCGGAACTGGTGCTCGAGGGCGCGACGCCGCAGACGACCTATCATCTCACCGTGTTCCGCGCGCTGCACGTGGACGGCGAGCCGATCCCCGGGGACGACGCCACGGCTGCGGGCTTCTTCACCCTTTCGGAGATGGCGGACCTACCGATGACGGCGTCCACTCTTTCCGCCGCAAGGATCATATTGTCGCTTCCGCGTTAACCATCCGGCAACCTATGCCCGCAGGTGTCTTGTTCGCGCCCGATTCCTGCGGCACGAACGGGGCGATGTCACGCCACACGCGATTCCGTGCCGCCCTGCTCGGCCTCCTCGTCACCCTGCCCCTGCCGGCGGGCGCGGTGGATGCGCCCTATGAGGAGCGGCTGTACCGGCTGGGCGAGGTGCTGGGATCGCTGCACTATCTGCGCAATCTCTGCGGCGAGACCGGCAGTCTCTGGCGCGAGCAGATGGAGGCGCTGGTGGCGGCCGAAGACCCGTCGCCCGAGAAGCGGGCACGGCTGGTGGCAAGCTTCAACCGCGGCTACCGGAGCAACTCCGAAATCCACATGAACTGCACGGAGGCGGTGGCGGCGGCGATCGCGCGCTACATGAAGGAGGGCGAGCAGTTGACGCACGAGACGGTGATCACGTTCGGCAACTAGACGGCCGGCGATTTTTCCCGGGATGGCGGCGTGCAAGGCGGTCGTCCTGTGGTAAAGGATTAACGGTTCATTAAGGGACCGACGGTGGCACTGCCCCGAAACGGGACGGCCGCCGCGGCAAGGTGGGTGGAAAGCATGGGACAGGGACTGGGCGAAATCGACGCGCTGATCCGCGAGGAGAAGCGCCTGACGGCGGTGGAAAGCCAGACGGAAGCCTGGGCCGAAGGTCTTTCCGCCGGCATCGAACCGGAGATCATCGCCGAAGCCGCGCTGACGACGGCCTTCGTGGAACTGCTGCGCGCCTGCGGCGAGGAAACGGCGCTGGCCCTGCTCGACACGATGCGCGAGAAGGTGATCGCCGGCGAGTTCGAACTGGTCCGCTCCCACCACTGAAGCCGCACGACACGGCGCCGGACGCCTGACCAAACGAGAGCCCCTGCTTATGACGTTCGCACCGAGGTCCCTGGCGATCGCCATGCTCGCAGCCGCGGTCGCGCTGCCGGCCGGTGCCGACGCGCGCGCCGGAAGCGTGCCGCATGCGAAGGGCGCGCCGCTTCTGGCGCTGAGCGAGATCGGCCAGGCGCCGGCGGCGAGCGAGGAAGACGCGGCCGACGAGACGGCCCCGGTCGAGCGCGGCGTGCCGCTGCCCGATCCGGTGCTGCGGCTGCCGCTGCCCGCCGTGCCGGCCGTTCCACCCTCGCCCGCGGACGACGCGCCGGCAGGCACGGGAGAGCCGGAACAGCCGGACGACGGCGAGGCGGCAGACGAGACGCTGCCGGAGGTGGTCTACGATTATTCGCTGCTGCCCGACGAGGTCCGTCGCATGCGCGAGCTGATCCTCGAGGCCTGCCGCAGCGGCGACCCGGAGCGGCTGCGGCCGCTGATCGGGATCGGCGACGGCGCCACGCAGATCTCCTTCGGCGACGCCGGCGACGACCCGATCGCCCATCTGATCGAGATGTCGGGCGACGAGCGCGGTCAGGAGATCCTCGCCATCCTGCTCGAAATACTGGAGGCCGGCTACGTGCACCTCTCGCCCGGCACGCCCGGCGAGATCTACGTCTTCCCCTACTTCTTCGGCCTGCCGCTGGAGCGACTGACGGACCCGCAGCGGGTCGAGCTGTTCAAGATCGTGACGGCGGGCGACGTCGAGGAGATGAAGCTCTACGGCTCCTACACCTTCTATCGTGCCGGCTTCTCGCCCGAAGGACGCTGGCTGTTCTTCGTGGCGGGAGACTGAGCGTCGGGCGCGCGAGGCCGGACCCGTCGCATCTCCTTCGTCTTCTTCCGCCCAGCGAGCACCTGCGAAATCGGACGGCCGTCATCCTCGGGCTTGTCCCGAAGATCTGCCGCCTCCTGCGCGACGGGCGCTCCGGCGTGTCCCGCGCGTCGGCAGGACCTTTCTTGCGCCGCATTGCAGATCCTCGGGACAAGCCCGAAGATGACGTGGCGAGGGCGTCGGCGGCCGGCATAGGTCGCAGCCTGTCGCGCTAGCCCCGGCTTCAGGCCGGCAGCGCTTCGGCGAACAGCACCGGCTCGCCCTGCCCCGGCGTGACGATCTCGCCCTCCCACATGACGCGGCGGCCGCGGATGATGGTGCCGACCGGCCAGCCGGTGACCGCGCGGCCGTCATGGGGCGTCCAGCCAGCGCGCGAGCCCTGGTCCTCGTTGCGGATGACGGCCTTCCGCTTCAGGTCGACGATGGTGAAGTCGGCGTCGTAGCCGGCGGCGATGCGGCCCTTGCGGGCCATGTCGAAGAGGCGGTTGGGGCCGTGGCTGGTCAGGTCGACGAAGCGCTCGATCGAGAGGCGGCCGGCGGCGACGTGATCGAGCATGATCGGCACCAGCGTCTGCACGCCGGTCATGCCCGAGGGCGAGGCCGGATAAGGCTTGGCCTTCTCCTCCAGCGTGTGCGGCGCATGGTCGGAGCCGAGCACGTCGACGACTCCATTGGCGATGCCCGTCCAGATGCCGTCGCGGTGGCGGGCGGCGCGCACCGGCGGGTTCATCTGGATCAGCGTGCCGAGGCGGGCATAGTCGTCGGCGGCGAGCGTCAGGTGGTGCGGGGTGGCCTCGCAGGAGGCGACGTCCTTGTGCCGTTCGAGGAAGGCGATCTCCTCGGCGGTGGAGATGTGCAGCACGTGGATGCGGGCGCGCACCGACCGGGCGATGCGGACCAGACGCTCGGTGCATTGAAGCGCTGCGATCTCGTCGCGCCAGACCGGGTGCGAGGCGGCGTCGCCGTCGATCCGCTCGCCCATGCGCTCGCGCAGGCGGAACTCGTCCTCGGAGTGGAAGGCCGCGCGGCGGCGGGTGTTCTTCAGGATCGAGGCCACGCCCTCATCGTCCTCGACCAGAAGGTCGCCGGTCGACGAGCCCATGAAGACCTTGATGCCGGCCGCACCCGGCAGGCGTTCGAGTTCGCCGACCTCGTGCGCGTTGTCGCGCGTGCCGCCGACCCAGAAGGCGAAGTCGCAATGCATGCGATGCGTGGCGCGGGCGAGTTTGTCGGCGAGGGCCTCGGCGCTGGTGGTCAGCGGCTTGGTGTTGGGCATCTCGAAGACCGCGGTGACGCCGCCGAGCACGGCCGCGCGCGAACCCGTCTCCAAATCCTCCTTGTGCTCCAGCCCCGGCTCGCGGAAATGCACCTGGCTGTCGACGACGCCCGGCAGCACGTGCAGGCCGGTGCAGTCGATGCGCTCTGCAGCACTGGCCGCCGAGAGATCGCCGATGGCGACGATGCGGCCGGCGCGGACGCCGACGTCGCGGATGCCCGCGCCGTCCTGGTTGACCACGGTGCCGCCCGTCAGGATGAGATCGCAGGTTGAAGCCATCGCCGTCACCGCCCTTGCCCGGATGATGCGGCCGGCTTACGTAATGGCCCCCGAGAATGCAAGCCGAGGCTCTGCCCGCGCCGGCCGCCACGCCGGCCGAAGGGAGCCGGAGGAACACCATGCCGACCGTCGTCCTCGCCGACCGCGCCTTCGTTTCCGTGTCCGGTCCCGACGCGGAGCATCTGCTGCAGTCGATCCTGACGACCGACCTCGCCGCCCTGCCCGAGGGCGTGGCGAAACCGGGCGCGCTCCTGACGCCGCAGGGCAAGATCCTGTTCGACTTCCTGGTAAGCCGCGACGGCGCGGACGGCTTCCTGCTCGAGTGCCGCGGCGCGATCGCCGACGACTTCATGCGCCGGCTGATGCTCTACAAGCTGCGCGCCAAGCTGACGATTTCCAGGCGCGACGAGCAGCTCGTCGCGGTTTCGTGGGTCGCCGGGCCGGACGCCCCGGATGCCGGATCGACGGCGACGGCTCCGGGCGCCGCGGCGGAGGCACGCGGCCTGCGCGACCTGCGCTTCCCCGAGGCGCTCGACGTGCGGCGGCGGGCGGTGGCGGAGGCCGCCGCGGCGGGGAACTCGCTCGACCTCTGGACGCGGCTGCGCATCGCCCATGGGGTGGCCGAGAGCGGCAGCGACCATGCGCTGTCGGACGCGTTTCCGCACGACGTTCTGTATGACCAGAACGGCGGCGTGGGGCTGCGCAAGGGCTGCTATGTCGGCCAGGAGGTCGTCTCGCGCATGCATCATCGCGGCACGGCGCGGCGGCGCGTGCTGATCGCCCATGGCGAGGGCGACCTGCCCGACGCCGGCACGCCGGTGCTCGCCGACGGCCGCCCGGCCGGCGCGCTCGGCACCGTGCTCGGCACTGAGGGGCTGGCGCTGGTGCGCATCGACAAGGTGAAGGCGGCGATGGATGCGGCCGCGCCGGTCACGGCCGGCGGCGTGGCGCTCACACTGTCGATCCCGCCCGGCATGGGCTTCTCCTTCCCCGAGGCCACGGCCGGCGAGGAGCCCTGATGCCCGACCGGCCCGGCGCACCGGCCCGCGCCTGGCAGCGCATGCTGTCGGGCCGCCGGCTCGACCTGCTCGACCCCTCCCCGCTCGACGTGGAGATTTCCGACATCGCGCACGGGCTCGCCCGCGTCGCGCGCTGGAACGGCCAGACGCGCGGCGACCACGCGTTCTCGGTGGCGCAGCACTCGCTGCTCGTGGAGACGATATTCACGCTGCAGAACCCGGCCGCGACGCCGCAGGCGCGGCTGACGGCGCTGCTGCACGACGGCGCCGAATACGTCATCGGCGACATGATCTCGCCCTTCAAGGCGGCCGTCGGCGGCGGCTACAAGGCGGTGGAGGAGCGCCTGCAGAACGCCATCCACATGCGCTTCTCGCTGCCCCTGCGCGCCGACCGGCTGAAGGCCACGATCAAGAAGGCCGATCTCGTGGCCGCCTATTTCGAGGCGACGGAACTCGCCGGCTTCTCGGTGGAGGAGGCGAAGAAATTCTTCGGCCAGCCGCGGGGGATCGAAGCCCGCGCGCTCGACCTCGAGCCGAGGCCGGCGGGCGCGGTGCAGCGGGCGTTCCTGGAGCGGTTCGGGGGGCTGGTGGGGGAGATGGAGCGGGCACGGGACGGGGTGACGGCGGATAGGATGCCTAGATCGGCTCCGCTCCCTCGACGCTGTTGACCTCGCCGGCAGTGATAAGCGCAAGCGTCGCTTTGATCTTTTCCGCGTCACGCTGCAAGATTCTCACTCCGCAATCGAGGCAGTAGTAGTCCCAACTTCGCTCGTTCTTCACCTCCATTCGCCGGTCGCCTTTCTGCAGCCGGTGAGTGGCGTTACCCTGGCAATTATGCCCCTTCTTCACGATCCCGATCTCAACGGTGGTGAGCAGCGACTTGATCCTAGGCATCGAACACCGCCTTAGTCGCGCGCTCGACGATACCAGCGAAATCGGCCTCGATACGGTCTAGCTCTCCCTGTGTGAACTCGCCGCGCTCGCCTGATTTTCTGCCGACCAGCTTGTTGGCCTGATCGTCAATCGCGCCTTTCATCACGACGAAATTCGTCTTGTTCAGCCGCCTTCGGTCGAGGTCGTATCCCTGATGGTTGATCTTCCTGACGGCAAAGATCCTGCCAACCTCCGTCTTGATCCGAATGTCAAGGGCGGCACGATGAGCCTGGCGCTGACGCACCTTCGTCACCGGCACGGCGTCGAGCTGATTCATGGCCCGCGCAACAACTTCGCCGGTGTAGCCGCGCTCGCGGAGTTTCCGGATCATCTCCTGTGCCTCAGCGTCGTCCTCGATGAGCGGGATCTCCTCGAGCTGGACCTCCGTTTGCGAGCGGACCTGGACGCTATCGCCTGATCCCGGCACAACTGGATCGATCTCGATCTCGTCGCCACGCGAGAAGTCAAGTTCCTCCATCGGCAGCAGGGCGTCGAAGAACTCCTGGTCTGCGCCGGTGTAGGATTGGAAATCGCTCCACCGTCTGGCGACGTTAGCGCCGGCATGGAACACCACGACGCCGCGGTTCACCGGGTTGTCGGGCGCGTTCTGCATCACCACGCGCATGATGCGGCCAACGAACTGCACAAAGGGCGAGAGATTGGCGAAGATGCTGAACACGGCGGCCACTGCTAGGCGTGGGTGATCGAAGCCCTCCCCGAGCTTTCGCACTTGAACGATCACATCGAGCTCGTTGTTCTCGAGCTTTTTCATTACCTTATCGTTGGCCTTGCCATCCTCGAGGGAGTGCACGTAGTCCGCGCGGCGACCGCGCGCCCGGTATGCCTTCACGATCTCCCCGCAGTGCACGAAGTTCAGAGCGGAGGCGATGATCTTAAGATTGTTGTCGCCCGCTTCCTTCCGAAGCCGATCTAGTTCGCGGATCGAGGCGTCGACGATGGTCGTCATGGTCGCCTCTGATGATACGATGCTACGACGGAAACCGGAATCGTCCTCGCCAAGCCGCCGCACTTCGTCGAGGCTCACCTCGATCTCCTGCCCGTCCTCTCGCCGGACATAACGTAGCGTCTTGGGGTTGAGCACTACGGCCTTGAGCCGCTTCACGTAGCCGGCGCGGATTGCCCGCGCGACCGGGTAAGAGTAGATGATCTTGCCGGCCATGAGTTGGCCGTCCGAGCGCATAGGAGTAGCGCTAAAGTTGACAATGCGTGCGGCGGGGAACTTCGCCTTGAGAAGGTCCCAGGACGCCGCGACGTTGTGATGCCCTTCGTCAAAGAGGATGAGATCGAAGTAGTCATCCGGCAGATCCTGAAGCCAGCGGTTTTCATCGCCTTGGAGCTGTTGGATATTCGTGACGACGACGTCAGATACGTCGAGGTCGCCGCGATTGGTCGTTTTACCCCTGATCTCGACCGGCTCAGGATACGGAGCGCCGATCACCTTTGCCTTCTGATAGAACATGTCCACGTTCGCGGGATCGAATTCTTTTAAAAGTTGTCGGGCAATGTTTAGGTTCGGCGCCACAACCAACGTGCGGTTGGACTTGAAGGCGAACGGTGAGATGGCGATCGTCCCCGACTTGCCGCAGCCGACCGGCAGCACGACTCCCGCTTCCCTGTCGCCCTCGTTGACGAACCGATCAATGGCTGCGAATGCTTCACGCTGCGGCTCACGGACTAGCGTGTTTCTGTCCACAGCAGCTTTTCGGGTCTTAAAAAATCCTGGCATACGAAATCCTCCTAAATATCGACTATTTGGCCACCATACGCATCTCGGCCCGATTCTGGCAAAGCGAACAGGATCGTCATTTACCGATACATTGGAGTCGAACAAGATACATTCGATCTCGACAACGTTAGAATGGCCGACGCGGGCACTGCATCCAGATGGGTAGGCGGTCGAGCTTGAAGTCGGAGCCGGGGCAGGAACCGTCTCTGATCTCTGCGTCAGCCGGTCGCGTCCAGCAGATCATCGTATGCTTGGTCTTCACCGACTGGATTGGCCACTGTGGACCACAAGCGGACATCTCCAGCGTGAAGCGTCAATGGCGGAAATGGCGTCGGCTCCGGCTCAATCGGCGACCGAGCAGAGTGCCTCCACCACAACTGGTCCGCTCGCCCCGTCGCCGCCGGCCGGCGGCCCCCTCCCCCTGCATGTATACACGCTTCCTCGAAACCGCTTGCCTCCCGGCGTCGCACAACCTAGGCTTTCTCCATGGCCGGCTGCGGGAGGAAACTGCGCCGGGGCATTCAGCCAGGGAGGAACGACATGATCAGGACAACCATGTTCGCGGCCGGCGTCGCCGCAGCAGCGCTTCTGAGCGGGGGTGCGCTGGCGCAGGATGCGCCGGTGGAGCTGCGCCTGGCGCACTGGGTGCCGCCGCAGCATCCGCTGCACGTCAACGGCATGACGGAATGGGCCAATTCGGTGAAGGAGGCGTCGGGCGGGTCGATCACCGTGACGCTCTATCCGGCGCAGCAGCTCGGCCAGGCCGGCGACCATTACGACATGGCGCGCGACGGCATCGCCGACATCGCCTTCGTCAATCCGGGCTACCAGCCGGGGCCGTTTCCCGGTGATCGCGGCCGGCGAACTGCCCTTTCTGATCAGCAACGCCAAGGGCGGCTCGGCCGGGCTCGACGCCTGGTACCGCGCCTATGCGGAGAAGGAGATGCCGGACGTGAAGGTGTGCCTGGTGCACTTCCACTCGCCGGGGACGTTCCATTCGAAGACCCCGATCAAGGTGCCGGGCGACGTTTCGGGCCTCAAGGTGCGGCCGGCGCATGCCACCATGGCGAGCTTCGTGTCGCTGCTCGGCGGCCAGAACGCACAGGTCTCCGCGCCCGAATCGCGCGACGCGCTGGAGCGCGGCGTGGCCGACGCGATCACCTTCCCGTGGAACTCGATCCTGATCTTCGGCATCGACAAGGCGGTGAGCTACCATCTCGACATGCCGCTCTACGCGACGACCTTCGCCTGGGTGATGAACCCCGACAAGTATGCATCGCTGTCGGAGAACCAGCAGAAGGTGATCGACGATCACTGCACCAGCGACTGGGCCGAGAAGGTGGCGATCGGCTGGGCCGACAACGAGGACAGCGGCCGCGAGAAGATCAAGGCGATGGAGGGCCACGAGCTGATCGTGCCCTCGGAGGCCGACGTCACCGCCTGGCGCGAGGCCGCGGCGCCGCTGCGGGCGCAGTGGGCCGACAAGGTGAAGGCGGCCGGCGTCGATCCCGATGCCGCCATGAGCGCGCTGGAAAGCGAACTGAAGGCACGCGGCGCGGCCTATTGAGGCCTGCCCGGTGCGGCGGCGCGACGCCGCCGCACCGGCCGCACGAACGGCGCGTCCGGCAGCCGATGCCGGACGGTGCCAGACTGACTGACCCTCTCTTGCGGAACGGACCATGAGCGGATTCGATCGGATCATCGGCCGGGTGTCGGCGCTTGTCGACGGCGCGGCGGCGATCTTCCTCGCCATCATCACGGCGCTGACCTTCCTGGCGGTGCTGCTGCGCTACGTCTTCAACGTGCCCTTCCCCGGCTCCTTCGACGTCAGCCGGCTGCTGCTCGGCGTCGCGATCTTCTGGGGCATCGCGGCGGCGGCCTGGCGCAACGAGCACATCAAGGTCGACCTGTTCTGGCAGATCCTGCCGGCACGCGCGCAGAAGGCGGTGGACCTGTTCTCGGACATCCTGTTTGCCGGCTTCGTCTTCACCTTCGCCTGGATGCTGTTCCGGCAGGTCGAGAAGGTGCGCGGCTCGGGCCTGACGACCTTCGAGATGGGAATACCGGTCTGGCCCTTCACCGCCGTGGCCTGGCTCGGCATCCTGTTCTGCGCGCTGGTGCTCGCGGCCCGGGTGCTGCGGTCGCTCGCCGCGCTGGTGGCGCCTGCGGGTGACGCACGGCCATGATGAGCAACGATGTCATCGCGGCCGGCGGCTTCGTCGTCCTGTTCCTGCTTCTGCTGCTGCGCGTGCCGATCGGGGTCGCCATGGGCATCGTCGGCGTCGGCGGCTTCGGCATGCTCTCCGCCTGGACGCCGGCGCTGAACCTCCTGTCGCTGTCGCCGATCCGCACGGTGACCGACTATTCGCTCGGCCTGGTGCCGATGTTCATCCTGATGGGCGCCGTGGCCTCGGCGTCGGGCATGAGTGCGGAACTCTACCGCGCCGCCAACGCCTTCCTCGGGCATCGCCGCGGCGGGCTCGCGATGGCCACGATCACCGCCTGCGGCGGATTCTCGGCGATCTGCGGCTCGTCGGTGGCCACCGCCGCCACCATGGCCAAGGTGGCGCTGCCGGAGATGCGCAGATACGGCTATCCCGACACGCTGGCCACCGGCGCCGTGGCGGGCGGCGGGACGCTCGGCGTCCTGATCCCGCCCTCGATCGTGCTCGCCATCTACGGCGTGATGACGGAGCAGGACATCGGCCGGCTGTTCATTGCCGGGCTGGTGCCGGGCCTGCTGGCTCTGGCGATGTATCTGGTGACGGTGCGGATCTACGTCGCGGTGGCGGGCGGCGGCATCCCGGCACAGCCGCGGGCGGACTGGGGCGAGCGGCTGGCGGCGCTGCGCGGGGTGTGGGCGATCCTGCTCCTGTTCGTCTTCGTCATCGGCGGCATCTATGGCGGCATCTTCACGCCCTCGGAGGCGGCGGGCATGGGGGCCGCGGGCGCGATCATCATCAGCGTCGCGCGGCGGCGGATGGGCTGGCGCCGGCTCTACCAGTGCCTGCTCGAAAGCATCCAGGTGACGGCGGGGATCTTCATGATCCTGATCGGTGCCATCCTCTTCGGCTATTTCCTGACCATCACCCAGACGCCGCAGAAGGTGACCAACTTCCTGCTGTCGCTGGAGCTCGGCGCCTATCCGACGCTGCTTCTGATCCTCCTGTTCATGGTGCTGCTCGGCTGTATCCTCGACGCCATGGCGATGATCATCCTGATGATCCCGATCCTGTTCCCGGTGATCCTGGCGCTCGGCTTCGACCCGATCTGGTTCGGCGTCATCATCGTCATGACGGTGGAACTCGGGCTGATCACGCCGCCGATCGGGATGAACGTCTTCGTCATCAACACGCTGGCGCGCGACGTCAGCCTGCCGACGATCTATCGCGGCGTGATGCCCTTCGTGGCCACCGACGTGCTGCGCCTCGGCCTGCTGATCGCCTTCCCCTGGGTGGTGATGTGGCTGCCGAACACGATGCAGTGACGGCGGTGGCCGTTGCGCGGCGACCGGCATGGCAGCCATGCAGCGAAAGGTTGCAGAGCCGGCTTGCGCCGGCCGCCGGTGCCTGATACCAATGATGCATTCGACAGGGGAGCTCCGTAACGCCGGGGCTGAGATGCGGGGCGGCATGCCTCCGGACCCTCAAGCTGATCTGGTTAATGCCAGCGGAGCGAGGCGAGCATGTTTTCCGGTGCCCAGATATCCCTTTATCCCATGTGCGACGATTTCGTCGCCGTGATCCTCGGCGCCTTGTCGGCGCTCGACCCCTATCGCGAACGGTTCCGGATCGAGACCGACGACGTCTCGACGCTGATCGTCGGTCCGCCGGAAGAGATCTTCCCGGCGATGCGCGACCTGTTTACCGCCGCGGCGGCGTCCGGCGTGCACGTGGTGCTGTCGGCGACGGTGTCGCGCGGCTGCCCCGGCGAACCGGACGACGCGCTCTGCACGCCGCTTGCCGGCGGGCCGCTCGGCCCTCTGGAGACGCGGATCGCGCAGGCGCGGCAGCGCGTGGCAGAGGCGGCCTTGCTCGGCCAGCCGGTGGCGGCGCAGTTCTCGCTCTATCCGCTCGGCGCCCATGCCCACATGGACGAGATCTACGGCTGCATCGACTTCCTGAAGGGGTCCGGCGTCTTCGACCGGTCGAAGAATTTCTGCACCAAGCTGCGCGGTGATGCAGGACCGGTGTTTTCGACCCTGTCGGAAGCCTTCCTGAGCTTCGGCGCGCGCGAGGGCCACGTCGCGCTCGACCTGACGGTCTCGGCGAACAGCCCGACCGCAGCCTGACCGCGCGCGGACCGTCCGCGCGTCCCTCTTCCCAACCTGAAAACCTCGAGGTCGTCATGACTGCCGTCGCCCGCTCCAACGCGTGGACTCTGCGCGAAATCCTGATCGTCGCCGTGCTCGGCGCCGTGTTCGGCGTGCTCTACCTGGCCTGGGTGCAGGTGTGGCTGATCGCGCAGGCGGTGTTCGGGCCGGTGACCATGGACGTGGTGATGGGCTTCTGGTTCATCGTCTCGATTATCGCCGCCAAGATCATCCGCAAGCCGGGGGCGGCACTGCTGTCGGAACTGCTGGCGGCAGCGACGCAGGTGCTGCTCGGCAGCCCGGCCGGGCTGCTGCTGCTGGTCACCGGGCTCGTGCAGGGCGCGGGCGCGGAGGCGGTGTTCGCGGCGACGCGCTGGCGCAGCTACCGGCTGCCGGTGCTGCTGGCGGCGGGCGTCGGCGCGGCGGTGGCCTCGTTCGCATACACCTGGTTCCGCTTCGACTATGGCGCGCTGGCGCCGGGGTTGCTGATCGCGATGTTTACGCTGCGCTGCCTGTCGGGCGCGCTGCTCGGCGGGCTCGCGGGCCACTGGATCACCGAGGCGCTGTATCGCACCGGCGTGCTGTCGGGCCTCGGCATCGACCGCGACCGGCGCGCCGGGATCGCGTGACGGCATGCCCGAGGCGCCAGCCATCGATGCCGCGACCTGGCGCGACGCCGCCGTGCGCTACCCCTATGCGGCGGCGGATGCGGTCGGTCCCGTCACGCTCGCGGTGCGGCAGGGCGAGGTGCTGCTGCTGCTCGGACCGTCGGGGGCCGGCAAGTCGACGCTGCTCGCCACGCTGACCGGGCTGGTGCCGCAGACGATGCCGGCCGAAGTTTCGGGCGCGGTCGAGCTGTTCGGCGAGGCGGCGTCGGCGCGACGGCCCGCGCAATGGTCGGTCGTGGTGTCGCGGCTGTTCCAGAACGCCGAGGAGACGCTCTGCGGCATGACGATCGGCGACGAGGTGGCCTTCGCGCTGGAGAACCGGGCGCTGCCCCTTGCCGAGATCGAGGCCCGCGTGGCGGCGGCGATGCGGGCCGTCGGCCTGTCGCCCGACGACCGCGGCCGCCGCACGATGGCGCTGTCGGGCGGCGAGAAGCAGATCGTGGCGCTGGCGGCTCTGCTGGCGCAGGACGCGGCGCTGGTGGTGGTGGACGAGCCGACGGCGCATCTGGCGCCCGCCGCGGCCGCACGGCTGGCGGAGCTGGTGCTCGTTCGACGGGACGGGCGCAGCGTGATCGTCGTCGACCACCGGCTGGACGGGCTGGTGGGCAGCGTCGACCGCGTGGCGGTGCTCGACCGCGACGGGCGGCTGGTGGCCGCGGGCGATCCGCGGACGGTGTTTCCGGCGCATCGCGAGACATTGGCGGCGCAAGGCATCTGGCGGCCGGCGGCGACCGAACTGGCGGCCGACCTCGCGGCCGCGGGCGTGGTGCTGGAGCCCACGCCGCTCGCCATCGGCGAGGCGATCCGCGGTCTCGACGCGCTGGCGCCGGGGCAGCGGGAGGCGGCGCGGCCCGTCGCGGCCCGCTTCGTGTCGGAGCGCCTCGCGCCGGCCGCGGCGGGAGGCGGGACGGAGGTGGTCCGGCTCGCGAGTGCGGCCTGCGCGCCGTTTCTCGGCCCCATGGTGCTGGATCGGATCGACCTCGCCGTCCGCGCGGGCGAGGCGATCGCGATCCTCGGTGCCAATGGGGCGGGCAAGTCGACGCTGGGGGCGAGCCTCGCCGGCCTGTTGCGGCTGAAGCGCGGGCGGCGCGACGGCGCTGCCGGCGGCATCGCCTTCCAGAATCCGGAAGGCCAGTTCGCGGCCGGCTCGGTGGGGGAGGAGATCGCGGCGGCGCTGGGGATCGGCTCCGGTGGACACGATCTGCCGATGCCGGCTGGCCCCGGACGCGGGGCGGAGGCCGACGCGGCACGGATCGCCGCCGTCCTGCGCGACTGGCGGCTCGAGGGGCTCGCCGCGCGCCATCCGTTCGAACTGTCGCAAGGCCAGAAGCGGCGGCTGGCGCTGGCCTGCCTGGTTGAGGCGGGGCGTTTTCCTCTGCTGGTGCTCGACGAGCCGACCGCCGGGCTGGACGCCGCCGGCGTCGCGGCGCTGGCGCGCACGGTGGAGGCGCTGCGGGCGCGCGGAACGGCGCTGGCGATCATCACGCACGAGCTCGACTTCGCGCTCGCGACCTGCCCGCGCGCCGTCATCCTCGGCGAGCGGCGGATTCTCGCCGACGGCTCCTGCCCCGTTCTGCTCGCCGACCGCGACCTGATGCGCCACGCGGGGCTGGAGCGCCCGGCCCTGCTCGACCTCGCCGCCTGGACCCGTGCTGGCGCGGAGGCGGCGGCATGCTGAGCGCGCTGCATCCGCTGCCCAGGATGGTCGTCTGCCTCGTCTGGATCGCGGCCTCGATCCTGGTCTTCGACGCGGTCTTCCAGCTGGCGACGATCCTGGTCGCGGCGCTGGCGCTGATCCTCGCCGAGCGCCGCTCGCCGCTTCTCGTGCTGGCGCTGATGGTTCCCTTCGCGCTGTTCGGCTTCGGCTTCCTCACCACGTCGGTGCTGTTCCGGCAGGAGAGCGACTTCGCGCTGCACGTGGCGTCGGAATCGCCCTTCGGCGGCGCGGCGCTGTCGGCCGGCATCGTGCTGTTCCTGCGGGCGATCGCCTGCGGCATGGTCTCGGCGCTGTTTGCGCTGACGACCGACCCCGGCCAGCTGATCAAGGCGATGATGGTCTCGTGGCGGCTGCCGCCGTCGATCGGCTACGCGCTGTTCTCGGCGCTGCATCTGGTGCCGGACCTCGTCGGCGAGGCGCGGCAGATGCGGCTGGCGCGGGCCATGCGACGGGGCCGCCCGCCGCGCCGCATCCCCGGCCCCGGCGAGGCCGCCGCGCTGGTCGTGCCGCTGCTCGCCTACGCCATCCGCCGCGCGTCCCGCTCGGCCATCGCCATGGAAGCGCGCGGACTGGGCGCCGGGCCGCAGCGCACGGTGACGGGCGCGCCGCGAGCGGGAAAGCGGGACGCGGCGTTCGTGGTCGCGGCGGTGGCGCTGATGGGCGCGAGCCTGGCGGTGGCGGCGCTGGTGGGCTGAGCGGCCGATGGAGGTTCCCCCGCTACAGGTTCAGCGTCGCCTGCCCTGCCCGGCCGATCTCGGCCATCGTTCGGGTGAGGTTGGTCTTCCTGGCGATATCGAGATAGTCGTCGCGGTCGCAGAGTTCGAGCAGGCGCGCGATGTCCTCGGCGGTCTTCACCACGGCGAAGTTTCGGGTGGTCGAGAGGTGGACGACGACCGACTTTCCCTGCCTGACGAGTTCGAGAACGTTGTTGATCGAGCCTGCGCTCTTCCCGTCCCAGAGAACGAAGCCGTAGTCGGCGTGACCCGCCATGGCCTTGTCCTTCACCGTGTAGAAATCGCGACCGGACAGTGACGAAGGAACCTCGACGTGTCTCGTCGGCCATTCGCCCACATTGTTGCGGCACGTCTGGCCGGCGCAGAAGACGGTGACGTTCCGATAGCCATTCGCAGCGAGATGAATCTGCATGGCCTTGTCAGCGCCGCTGGCGTCGCCGATGACGATGGCGAACTCCTGATCCATCATCCGGCGGATGCGGTCGCGGATCGCGTCGTCGAGCCGGTTCACGCTGCGGGAACCCGATAGGAAGACGGTCGTCATCGCTTGCTCCTCGTCATGGTCATCGTGAGAGCACAGACGCTCGCAACCTTTGCATCGTCAAGCAGGACCGAACAGCAGGCATCGAGCGTTGCTCCCGACCTGTACAGATCGTCGACCAGAAGCACATGCTTGCCCTCGAGCGTCTGACGGCCCGCAACCGAAATCGAACCCGCCAGAAGCGAGCGCCTTTCTTCCGGATCGCCTACGTTCTTGAGTTCCATTGCACCGGACTTGCGCAGGAAGCCTGCCAGGACCGGCACATTCCGGCTTTCGCCAAGCGCCAGCGCGATCTCGTCCACTGGCTGGAACGGACGAGCCCCGTTCGACGATGGCACGGGAACGATCGCGGCGAACTTCTCGATCCCTCCGATACCATCGAGGAGGCGGATGATCTGCGGAATGGCGGTTCGGTCGTTCTGGTACTTGAGCCGATAGACGAGTTCGCCCATCTCGCTTCGCTTGCTCTCGAAGCGATCATGACCGAATTCATCCGGCCCGAGATAGGTGCTGGCGAGCGTGTGGAGATCGAACGCATAGCCCTTTCGCCACCGGCCGTGGATTTCGAACTTCATCCCGCTTGCCGTCCCAGGGAACAACGGCAGGATACACCGACACCGGTGTCCGTGTCGCCTCCATTCGCGCCTACCGCCCCGTGCGCTCCAGCCGGTCCAGGAACCACTGGGTGAGGCGGACCCAGACCTCATCCTTCTCGGCGGCGTCTTCCCAGCCGTGGTCGAGGTTGGGGTTGTCGTTGACCTCGATGACGTAGACACCGTCGGGTGTTTCCTTGAGGTCGACGCCGTAGAGGCCGTCGCCGATGCAGCGGGCGGCGCGGACGGCGGTGTCGATGACTTCGGGCGGGGCATCCTTCAGGCGGAAGGGCTTGATGCCGCCCTGGTCGGGCTTGCCGGCGCGGTCGTGGTTGACGATCTGCCAGTGCTTCTTGGCCATCAGATAATGGCAGGCGAAGAGCGGCTGGCCGCCGAGCACGCCGACGCGCCAGTCATACTGCGTCGGCAGGTATTTCTGCGCGATGATCAGGTCGGAGGATTCGAGCCACTCGGTGGCGAGCGCCTTCAGCTCGTCGGGCGTGGAGGCCTTCTTGACGCCGCGCGAAAAGGAGCCGTCGGGGATCTTCAGGACGAGCGGGAAGCCGAGCCGCTGGGCCGCGACGTCGAAGTCGGCGGGGCCCGCGATCATCACCGACGGCGGCACCGGCACCTTGTTGGCGGTCATCAGCTCGTTCAGGTAGACCTTGTTGGTGCAGCGGATCATCGACATCGGGTCGTCGATGACCGGCATGCCCTCCTGCTGCGCGCGGCGGGCGAAGCGGTAGGTGTGGTTGGAGATCGCGGTGGTCTCGCGGATGAAGAGCGCGTCGTAGTTGGCGAGCCTGGCGAGATCCTTCTTGCCGATCGGCTCGACCTCGACGCCCATCTTCTCGGCGATCTTGGCCCAGTGGCGCAGCGAGGACACCATCGAGGGGGCGAGTTCCTCGTTGGGGTCGACAAGCGTGGCGAAGGTGTAGCGCGAGGGGGTCCGGGTCCGGGTGTCGCGCCATTCGCGCTGGGTGTAGGTGGCGAGGCATTCGAGGAATCGTGCCTCCTCCTCCGGCTTCATCCGGCCGAGCGGAACGAAGCCGATCTTGCGGATCGCGGCCCAGCCGTTCTCGTCCTTGATCGAGACCTCGAGCGCCGGCGCGCGGAACCAGTCGAAGAGGAGCTTCGCGAATCGGTCCGTCGCCCTGGACGGCGCGATGCCGAAGAAGACCGGGAGCCTTGTCGGGAAGACGCCGCCGAGATCCTTGCGGCACTTGTTGAGCGCGAGTTCGAGTTCCGGCAGCGCGTGCTCGTAGAGCTTGCGCTCCGACAGGTCGATCATGGTCTCGACGGTCGGGATGACGCGGTGGCCGCGCGAGGAGGCAAGCAGCGAGGCGTAATAGCCGCGGCTCTGGTAGGCGTAGCTGTTCGACAGGTTGATCACCTTCGGCCGCTGTCCCTTGAACAGCGCCGGATGCGCGAGATAGTCGCGGTTGGTGATGATCTTGTGCGGCGTGGCGTAGGGGTCGATGTCGTTCTGGCGGCCGGTGAGGATGACCCAGGTCATGGACGGTCGAGCTTTCCGATGATGATGGCCGCCCTCAGGCCGTCGCGGCCGAACTGCGCCATGGTCATGAAGATGGAATGTGGGACAGGAATGTTGGCCGCGTCCGCCTTGGTCTCGCCGCGCTCGTCCTCCACCCATGGGTCATGCAACAGGATGTGGTCGCCATCGTCGCCGATGGCAAGGACCCAGTGTGGGACCTTCTTGCCGAACATGAGATAGCCGCTGACCAGCACGATGACGAGCTTCCCCTCCGCGAGCGCGCCGCGGATGTCGTCCAGCACGAAAGGCCGGTAGGACACGGGCAGACCGTGACGCTCGGCGCGCAAACGGAAATCCACCTGCGCCAGTTCCATGACGCGGCGCTTTTCCGTGCTGCGCACCGACTGGAGGAAGAGCGCGCCGTGGAAGGAGACCAGGATCTCCGCGGACAGGCCGTGATCGCGGGCGGCGACCGCCAGGCCGAAGGGCTCGCAGCCGCCGGGTCCCGACATCATGAAGACCGTGGTCGCCTCCCGCCAAAGGCGGATTTCCATCACGGGGTCCGGCGTGAAGGACCGGTCGAAGAAGGCCTTGGCCATCATCAGGCAGCAGGGACCGCAGGTGAACTCGCAGGTCTGCTCGTAGAAGGGCACGCGCGTCTGCACCGGAACGCCGCCGCGCAGGGTCTTCTCGTAGCGCAGCGCCGCCATGCCGTCGGAATAGTATTCGTTCTCGCGGCCGATTCGGCGATAGCCGCGCTTTTCGTAGACGGCGATGGCACGGGCATTGTCCTCGCGCACCTCGAGCCGGAGCATCATGCGGCCGTGCCCGAAGGCGGCGTCCTCGGCGGCCTGCAGCAGCCTGCCGCCGGCGCCGGCCCCCGCGCGGTCGGGCGCGACGGCGATGGAATAGAGGCGGGCGACGGCCGTGCCCTTGCGAAAGAGGACCATCGCGTAGCCGGCGATGCGGGCCTCCTCCTCCAACACGAGTGTCTCGGCCGATTCGCGCTCGATCAGTTGGCGGAAGGAGCGGCGCGAGATGCGGTCCGTCGCGAAGACGGCGTTCTCGATCGCCACCAGTTCGGCGATGTCGCGCAGATCGGCAGGGCGGATGCGGGCGGTCATCTCAGGGACTTATCTCCTCCGACGAAGACCCCCGGCCCCGTTCGCGGAGAGCCTGCGGCGCGGCCATTCCGCAGGCGCGCACGGTGCCTTCGCTCTTCGATTATGACGGAAGTGTGGCGAGACGAAAGGCCCTCGCCGGCGGGAGCGCAACGTGCCATCCGGCGTTGTGGAACACATGCCCATCGGCGGCCCCGGACCCTCCGGATCGATTGAAAACCCCAGCCCAAGCAACGGAGACAGACCCTTGGACCCCATCGATCGCATCGAAACCAGCACGGCCGACATGGTGATCGCGGCGCGCACCGCCTGGGAGCAGGCGAGCGCGCTGATCGTGACCTACTCCTTCTCTCTCGTCGGCGCGCTGATCGTCCTGACGATCGGATACATCCTGTCCAACGTGCTGCAGCGCTCCACCTACGCCGCGCTCGGCCGCTTCCGGGGCTTCGACGAGACGCTGCGCAAGTTCTTCTCCAGGATCGTGCGCTATGCGGTGCTGATCATCGTCGGCGTGACGGTGCTCGCGCAGTTCGGCGTGCAGACCGCCTCGATCATCGCCGCGCTCGGCGCGGTGGGACTGGCGATCGGCCTGGCGCTGCAGGGAACGCTGCAGAACATCGCGGCCGGCATCATGCTGCTCGTGCTCAGGCCGTTCCGGGTCGGCGAGTTCATCAATGCGGGCAGCGTCATGGGCACCGTGCAGGAAATCGGCCTGTTCGCGACCGAGCTGAAGACCTTCGACGGGCTTTTCATCATGGCGCCCAACAGCGAGCTCTGGAACTCGCCGGTGACGAACTATTCGCGCAACCCGGTGCGCATGCAGGAGATCGCCATCGGCATCGGCTATGGCGACGACATCGCGCTGGCGCTGCGGACCTATGCGGAGATCGCCGCCGCCGACGAGCGCATTCTTGCCGACCCGCCGGTCAACTGCTTCGTCTCGGCGCTGGGCGACAACGCGGTGGTGGTGGCGATCCGCTACTGGACGAAGTCGCCCGACTGGTTCCAGACCAAGCTCGACTTCACGCGCCGGGCAAAGCTCGCCTTCGACGAAAAGGGCATCTCGATCCCCTTCCCCCAGCGCGACCTGCACATCATCCGCGCCGACGGCGCCGCGGCCGGGAAAGCGGGCGCCGAGCCGAAGCTGCTGCTGGATTGAACGGCGGCGGCCAGGCGGCCGTCACCGGGACGGGTCCTTCGCGTCCGCCGGCTGCTGCCCGACGTCGCCGAGCACCGCGAGCGCGGCGCGCAGGCCCTGCGTCCGCGAGCCGAGGATCAGGTCCACCTCCGCGTTGACGCCGTCCATGGCCGCGTTCATCGGGCCGAAGCGGTCGCGGCCGTCCGGGCTCAGATAGATGCGGTTGATGCGGCGGTCGCCCTCGGGGTCCGGCCGCCGCTCGACGAGGCCGGCGGTCTCCAGCCGGTCGACGATGCCGGTCATGGTGGCGCTGTCGAGCAGGAGGCGGGCGCCCATCTCGGCGCAGCTCAGCCCGTCCCGTTCCGACAATATGTGCAGGGCGGCGAACTGGACGGGGGTGACCCCGTGCGCTGCCAGCGCGTCCCGCGAGCGACGGGCCACCTGCTGCGTGGCCTTGCCGAGCAGGAAGCTGATGCAATCCTCGATCCGCTCCATTCTGGCCCAATCCGATCCGCTTGCGTGCTGATATCTTGTATGCAAGCATCTTGGGTGCAAGGCAAGCCGCGCATGATGCGATCCGGCGACACCCTCGTTCGCGCGGGGTGCTGAAACGGTCGCGAGGCCATCATCATCAGCGAAATTGAACGGTCGGCGTCGAACTATTCGTTTTTCGGCCGCGGGACTGATGCAGTAGACAACGGACGAATGGAGAGCTTCCCCATGCCGCAGGCAGCCAAGACCGCACGCGACGTCCCGAGCCTGCCCTGGCTCATCATCCTGTGCGGCGGCCTGATCGCGGCGCTGACCTTCGGCCCGCGCTCGGCGATGGGCTTCTTCCAGCTGCCGATGCTGGCCGATAAGGGCTGGGACCGCACCACCTTCGGCCTGGCGATGGCGTTCCAGAACCTCGCCTGGGGCCTCGGCACGCCGTTCTTCGGCGCGCTGGCCGACCGGTTCGGCACCTGGCGGGTGCTGGCGCTGTCGGGCGTCATGTACGCGACCGGCCTCGCGGTCATGGCCAATGCCGAGAGCGCGATGGGCCTGCATATCGGCGGCGGCGTGCTGGTGGGGCTCGGCATCGCGTCGGGTTCGTTCGGCATCGTGCTCGCCGCCTTCGCGCGGAACGTGGCGCCGGAAAGGCGCAGCCTCGCCTTCGGCATCGGCACGGCCGCGGGATCGGCCGGCATGTTCATCTTCGCGCCGCTGAGCCAGGGGCTGATCGACGCCTATGGCTGGTACGATTCGCTTCTGGTGATGTCGGCGATGATGCTGATCCTCCCGGTGCTGGCGATCCCGCTGCGCGGCAATTCCAGCTCGGGGTCGCAGCGCCAGACCGACATCGCGCAGACGGCCGGCGAGGCGCTGCGCGAGGCCGTCGGGCACAGGAGCTACCTGCTCCTGGTCTCCGGCTTCTTCGTCTGCGGCTTCCAGGTGGCCTTCATCACCGCGCATTTCCCCGCCTACATCGCCGACATCGGCATCCAGGCGCGCTATGCCGTGATCGCGCTGGCACTGATCGGCTTCTTCAACATCATCGGCTCTCTGGCCTCGGGCGTCATCGGCCAGCGCTATTCCAAGCCGATGTTCCTGGTCTGGATCTACATCGGCCGGTCGATCGTCGTGACGGCCTTCCTGGTCCTGCCACAGACGCCCGCGAGCGTCATCGTCTTCGCCGTCGTCATGGGACTGTTGTGGCTGTCGACCGTGCCGCCGACCAATGCGCTGGTGGCGATCATGTTCGGCACGCGGCATCTCGGGATGCTCGGCGGGCTGGTGTTCCTGTCGCACCAGATCGGCTCGTTCCTCGGCGTGTGGCTCGGCGGCTACCTCTACGATCTCTTCGGCTCCTACGACCCCGTGTGGTGGCTGGGCGTCGCGCTCGGCCTGTTCGCGGCGGTGGTGCACTGGCCGATCCGCGAGGCGCCGGTGGCGCGGCCGGCGCTGGCTGCGGCGGAGTGACCCCGGGGACCGGGTTCCGTGCGGCCTTCACCGAACCGTCACACGGGTGAAACAGAGCGCCCGTAGGCGTGCCTCCGCAGAGCTTCTCACCAACCCCAGGAGGCAGGGATGAACGAACGCGCCAACCCAGAGGAATTCCTCACCCCGACGCAGGTCCGCGAGGAGTCCGAAGACATCGGCCGCAATGCCAGCGCCAATCCGACGATCGGCGACGTCATCAACCGGCGCTACTCGCGCCGCGGCTTCCTCGCCGGTTCGCTCGGCGTCGCCGCCATCGCCACGACCGTCAGCCCGTTGGCGCTCATCGCCGCCGACGAGGCGAAGGCGGCCGGCGCGAGCGCCTTCTCGTTCGACGAGGTCGAGGCGGGCGTCGACGAGATGCACCACGTGGCGGCCGGCTACGACGCCGAGATCCTGCTGCGCTGGGGCGACAAGGTGTTCGCCGATTCGCCCGACTTCGACCCGATGAACCAGACCGCCGCGGCGCAGGCGCGGCAGTTCGGCTACAACAACGACTACATCGGCTTCATCCCGCTCGACGGCTCGAGCGAGCGCGGCCTGCTGGTGGTCAACCACGAATACACCAATGCCGAACTGATGTTCCCGGCCTGGGCGACGGTGGTGACCGAGGTCGAGGAGAAGGACGGGGTCAAGAAGGAAGTCCAGAAGGTGAAGATGGGCGAATACACGCCCGAACTCATCGGCATCGAGATGATGGCGCATGGCGGCACGGTCATCGAGATCGCCAGGACCGGCGGCAAGTGGGCGCCGGTGCTCGACAGCGCCTACAACCGCCGCATCACCGTCGAGACGCCGATGATGCTGACGGGCCCGGTGGCCGGCAGCGACCGCGTGAAGACCAAGGCCGATCCCTCGGGAACGCAGGTGCTCGGCACGCTCAACAACTGCGCCGGCGGCGTGACGCCCTGGGGCACCTATCTGATGGCCGAGGAGAACTTCCACGGCTACTTCATCGGCGAGGTCGCCGAGAACGATCCGCAGGCGGCCGCCTACAAGCGCTACGGCGTTCCGTCGGGCTGGTACGTCTGGGGCACGGTGCACGAGCGGTTCGACGTCGCCAGGGAGCCGAACGAGCCGAACCGCTTCGGCTGGATCGTCGAGGTCGATCCGTTCGACGCCGGTTCGACGCCGAAGAAGCGCACCGCGCTCGGCCGCACCAAGCACGAGGGCGCCGAGTCGATCGTCAACAAGGACGGCCGCGTGGTGATCTACTGCGGCGACGACGAGCGCTTCGACTATGTCTACAAGTTCGTCACCGCCGGAACCTACGACGCGGCCGACCGCGCGGCGAACATGGACCTGCTCGACCAGGGCACGCTCTACGTGGCGCGCTTCGACGCCGACGGCACCATGGAATGGCTGCCGCTCGTCCATGGCGAGGGTCCGCTGACGGCGGAAAACGGCTTCAGGGACCAGGCCGACGTGCTGATCGAGGCGCGGCGGGCCGGCGACGTGCTCGGCGCGACCAGGATGGACCGGCCGGAGGACGTGCAGCCGAACCCGAAGACCGGCAAGGTCTACGTGATGCTGACCAACAACACGCGCCGCAAGGACGACCAGGTCGACGCGGCAAACCCGCGCGCCAAGAACGCCTTCGGCCACATCATCGAGATCACCGAGACCGACGTCGACTTCGCGTCGACCAGGTCGACCTGGAACGTCCTGCTCAAGTGCGGCGATCCGTCGGTGGCAGAAGTCGGCGCGACCTTCTCGACCGCGACCACCGCGAACGGCTGGTTCGGCATGCCCGACAACTGCGCCATCGACGCCGCCGGCCGGCTGTGGGTCTCGACCGACGGCAACAACCGCAAGGAGACCGGACGGACCGACGGCCTGTGGGCGGTGGACACCGAGGGCGACGCCCGCGGCACCTCCAAGCTGTTCTTCCGGGTGCCGGTCGGCGCGGAGATGTGCGGACCGACGTTCACGCCGAACGACGAGACGCTGTTCCTGGCCGTGCAGCATCCCGGCGACGAGGGGCTGGCGACCTTCGAGGCGCCGGCGACCCGCTGGCCCGACTTCAAGGACGGCATGCCGACGCGTCCGTCGGTCGTGGTGATCACCAAGCAGGGCGGCGGCAAGATCGCCTGACGCTCACGGCCGATCCGGCTTGGAGGAAGGCGGGGCTTCGGCCTCGCCTTTTTCGCTTTTCGCGGTTTCCGCAGGCGTCGCGTCTCCCGGCACCGCCTCCCCGGAGGTCTCGCCCCCGGACCTCGCCGCTTCATCCGGCAGTGTCGCTTCCGTCGCAGCGGTCGCCCCGGCGGGCGCAGGCGGTTCGCCGATGTCGGCCTTGGCGTCGACGGGCGGAGCATGGTCCACCGGCGCGGTGAACGGGGCCGCGGCGCTCGCTGCGGCTTCGGCGCGCGTCTCCTTGTCCCCGGCGGACACGGCAGGATCGGACGTCTCCGGCCCGCTCGCCGGGGCAGCCTCCGGTGCCGCTGCAGTGTCGGCTTCGTCCGGCGCGCCTGGCACCGGCGAAGCGTCCGAAACAGTGCGACCTTCGGATACGGGTGCGACCGCCGGCGCGGCGTCTCCCGCACCGGTGACGGACGCCGTGAGCGCGATCGGCGGAACGGAAGGATCGGACGCCGCTTCCCCCGCCGGTGCGGTTTCGCGGGCAGGCAGGACCACGCGCCGCGCCACCGGCGCGGTGGACTTCTCCGCGCCCTCCGGCGCTGCCGCATCCGCGGAACCGGTCGCCCCGCCTTCGACGGCCTCTGCCGGGGCTGCATCCGGCACCGGCGCAACCCGGCGCCTGGCCGCGCCGACGAGAAGGCGCTGGTAGAACAGGCCGATGCCGATCAGCACCGCGCCGAGGCCGATGAAGGACAGGGCGCGCAGGACGCCTTCGAGTTCGGAGAGGTCGAACAGGAAGACCTTCGCCACCGCCAGCGCCACGAGCAGACCCGACGCGATGCGCAACGCCTGTGAGGAAAGGCGAACGCCAAGGACGAGAGTGCCGACGCCGAGCGCCAGCCAGACCGCGGAATAGGCATAGGTCTCGAGCTGCGTCATGCCGTGCCAGATGGCGATGCTCTCGCCCTGGAACAGGCGACGCACGGTGAGGCTGACCCAGGCGAAGGCGAGCGCGGCGGCCGTCAGCGCCAGCATGACGGAGTACCAGCGCGGCCGCCGGCCCTGGGCGAACCAGGCGAGCCCGGCCGCGGCGGCGGCCGGAAGGAGATAGGCGAGCAGGAGCAGATCGAGGACCGGGAGCCAGCCGGTCGGCTCGCCGGTGAAGAGCGGGTTCAGCGTGCCGAGATGGCGGATGACGACGAGCACGACGGAAAGGACGGCGGCGGCGAGCGAGCCGATTCGCAGGACGGCGCTGGGCGAGCGGGCGTCGATGGCGATCAGGATCGCGCCCGCGCCGAGCATGATCAGCGTGTAGATCGACTGTTCGGCGAGCGTCACGGCGGCCCCGTCGACGATGCCGCCGCTCATGGCGTGGCGCACCAGCATGGCCAGGGTGAGGAGAGCGAAGAGCACGGCGGCGGCCTCCATGGCGAGCCGCGGCCGGCCGTCCGTGGTGCGGGCGAGCTGCCATGCGCAGAAGCCGAAGGCGAGCGCGGGGATGCCGTAGCCGGGCAGCAGCGCATTGAAGACGGGCAGCGTGCCGAGGGCCGACGCGCCGACGATCGTCGGATCGACGGCGGCGCGGGCGAGCACGAAGACCCCGGCGCCGACGGAAAGCCAGCCGAGGATCGGATAGCCGCGCCGGCGGGTGGCGAGCGCGGGCAGCACCGCGGCGGCGCCGGCGAGCATCGTCGTCCAGAGCGGGCCGAAGGCCATCAGCAGCAGGAGCGCGGTCGCCAGCGCCGCACCGCCGAAGAAGAGGCTCGCGGCGAGACGCCCGGTGAGCGGCGGCTCTTCGGAGCGCGCGACGGCTTCCCCGGCGGCGACGAAGGCTGCGACCAGTGCCAGCGCGGCGGCTGCGCGCAGCCAGTCGCGGTCGACGTCGCCGTAGGCGATCCAGCCCGCGGCCAGGATCGCGAGCGGCACGAGCACGGCATGGCCGGCCCAGATGGCGGCGCGGCGCGGCCGGCGGGCGGCGAAACCGCGCGCCGACACCATGCCCGTGCCCAGGACGAGCAGCCCGAGCAGCGCGGAGGTCCAGGCGCCCGCGACGGTCCAGGGCAGGACGGCCGGGCCGTCGAGCGTCACCGGCTCGCCGAGAATCTCGAAGGCGAAGGTGCCCGAGAGGGCGATGCGCATCTGCGCCAGGACGAGCGTGGCGCCCGCGGCGTGCAGGAGCGGCAGCGCCGCCGGCTGGAGCCATGCGATGGCGAGCATGGCGACGGCGAGGATGGCGGCGTGGATCTCTCCGCCCGCGAGGATGAAATCGGGATCGATCAGCAGGAAGAGCGTCGCGAAGCCGACGACGACGCCGGCCGCGACAGCGGGAGCATCGAAGCGCGCGGCCGGACCGTCGTCGCGCAGGGCGAGCCAGATCAGCGCCAGCGCGGCGAGGACGACGAGATTGGCGAACAGGGCCGGCGCGAGGCGCACGTCCTGCATCGTGATCAGGTAGAGCAGAGTCCAGAGGCCCATGCCGACGACGGCACCGGTCATCAGGGCGGTCCAGCCGCGCAGCCGGGCGATCGCGGCGGCGGCGAGGAGGACCACCGCGAGGTAGCCGAACAGGACCCAGGGGCTCGGCGCCTGCGACGAAACGAGCAGCGGCGTGGCGAAGGCGCCGAGCAGGCCGACGCCGGCCAGCGCCTGGCCGTGGACCAGCGCCGCGAGGATGGTGCCGAGGCCGAGCAGGCCGAGCAGCAGGAAGGCGAGCGTCGCGCCGATGAAGCCGTAGAGGCCGTGGGCGGCGTAGACGGTGCCGAACAGGACGAAGGCACCCGCTGCCGTGAGGATGCCGGGAACCCACGCGCCGCCGAGGCCCTCGACCGGGACGCGCAGACCGCTGCGGCGGATCCACTCGCCCGCTGCGGCGAGGCCGCCGCCGAGGAGGGCCGCCATCAGAAGCCGCAAGCCGGGGCCGAAGACACCGGCCTCGATGGAATAGCGAACGAGGAAGACGCCCCCGAGCGCCAGCGCCAGGCCGCCGACCCAGACCGCCCAGCGGGTGCCCAGTGCAGTCTCGATGTCTGGCGAAGCGGGCGCCGGTCCGGCCGGCGGCGCAGGCGCCGGCCCGGGCTCCGGTTCCGGCTCGGGCTCGGGCTCGGCCGACCAGGCGTAACGGCGCGGCCGGGCGGCCAGAGCTTCCAGTTCGGCGAGCGCCTTCGTGGTGTCTTCGCGCGCCGCGGCAGCGGCTGCCCGCGGGTCGAGGGGCGTTTCGGCCGGCGCCTGTCCGGCGTCCGCCGTCGCTGCGGGGACGGGCTCCTGCGCGGGCGTCGTCGCCGGCACCGGCATGGTCTCCAGGACGAAGCCGCGCAGCGCCTCGAACTCGCGCTGCAGCCGGTTCAGCCGGTCGTTGAGGCGCATGGCCACGACGCCCAGAGCGACGATGATGGCGGCGACGATGAACTCGATCATGGGACCGGCTCCCCCCGGAGCGGCAGGATGGACGACGATGGCGCGACGGCCGGATCAGCGCGGCGCGAGGTTCGTCGCGGGAAAGATGGAGCAGGTCTCGGTGCCGAAGGCAAGCAGCTTGCCGGCGGCATCCTTGAGGGTCGCCTCGGAGACGGCGATGGTGCGACCGCGGTTGATCACCCGGCCCTCGCAGACCACCTCGCCGGTCTTCGGCGTGATCGGACGCATCAGGTTCACCTTGAACTCGACCGTGGTGTAGGCCTCGCCCTTCGCCATGGTGGTGTGGACGGCGCAGCCAAGCGCCGAATCGAGGATCGTCGCGGCCCAGCCGCCATGCACCGTGCCGAGCGGATTGAGATGGCGCTCGGAGGGCAGCCCGCGGAACACCGCCCGGCCCTCGCCGATCCCGGCGAGGCCGAAATTCATCCGGGCGCCGATGGAGGGGGCCGGATAGAGGCCGTCGATCAGCCGCTGCAGCAGTTCCAGGCCGGTGTACCGCAGCACCTCCTCGAGCGGGATCGAGCCGAGGCCGAGGGGAGACACATGGCCGGGATACAGTTCGACTTCACTCATTGCGCAGGCTCGTTCTCTCTGGATGGCAGGGTATCGTCACGGAAGGACCGCCTGAGGGCGGACAGGAAGCCAGCACGGGTCTCGGGCGGCTCGATGCCGCGCGGTTCGTAGACATGGCGCCCGAAGAAGAAGCCGGTGAGGCGGAACGCGTCTTCGAGGGAGCGCTCGTCGCCGCGCAGGCCGGGGCCGGCGGTGAGGAAGGCGGGCAGCGGCAGCAGCCTGTCGCGCCAAGGCTCGCCGGCGGTCCGGCTGACCGCGCGGCCGGACTTCGGGGAGACGAAGGCCAGATCCTGGAGCGATCCTGTGGCCGCGCAGGAGGACAGATCGAGCCCGAAGCCGAGTTCGTCGAGGACGAGCAGTTCGAAGCGGACCAGAAGCTCGGCGGCGGCGCGCGGCTCGTCGAGATGGTCGAGGATGATCGCCAGCGTCTCGAAGAGCGGCCCGTGCGGATCGCGTTCGGGCAGGAGCCGGAGATGGGCAGCAAGCGTCTGCAGCGCGTAGACCGCCGCGCCGCTGGCCAGAAACCGCGCCGCGTTCTGCTCGATCGGCTCGACCTGGAACTGGCCCATATGCTCGTCGAGGCGGGCGCGCCAGACCAGATCGACGCGGTTGCCGGCCTGGAGGACCGGCTGCATGCGGCGCGACCGGCCGCCGCGGACGATGCCCATGTGGCGGCCATGCGCGCGGGTCATCACTTCGAGAATGAGGCTCGTTTCGCCATGCCGGCGCGACCCGATGATGATGCCTTCGTCTCGCCACTCCATGGCCCGGAGGTTTCCACCGGATCGGCGGTGAATGCAAGGATGGCGCGGGTGGGATGGGACAGGCCGGTTCGGGATGACGAGAGTGGAGGGGCCCGGCAAGGCCGGCATGCGGCGGGTTCCGGCTCGCGGCAGCGGCGTCCCCGGGCGGCGGCGCCACGTGCCTCGTCGTGCATCCGATCGCGCGCATGGGCGGCGAGGCATGGATCCCGGATACGTCGTCCTTCGCTGCGCTCGGACGTCGTTCCGGGATGACGAAACGGAGGGGTACGCCGGCTTCCAGGCCTTCCTCCTCAGCCTCCGTCTCGATGCGGCTGCCCCGCGTCCCGGCGCAGGACCCGACGCTTCTACAGAAGCAGCGACTGGACGCCCAGGACGGTAGCCGCGACGGCCATACGGCGGTCGAGCGTGCAGAGTGTCGCGCCGTGCACGGCCGCCACGGCGATGTGCAGCGCATCGCCGGCCCGCAGACCAAGTACGTGATCTTTCAGGTGGAGCGCGGCGATGCGGAAGTCCTCGCTGGACACGGGAAGCACACGAAACGACGCCCGGACGATGCGCGTATAAGTCGCCATGATCGTCGCACGATCATCGTCGCCGACCTGTCCCGTCCTCACCTTGATCGACATGGCCGAGGCGAATTCGGTGTGCACCCACTCACTCAGGGCGAGACTGCCAGGCGACTGGTCGGCAATCCAGTCCTGCACACGCGCGGTCGCGTCTTCGCTGGTCAGCATGGCAACGAGAACGGACGTGTCGAGATAGAGCATCAGTAGCGGTCGTCGTCGCGCATGCTCCGGACGAAATCACCTGCGGTTTCGGACTGGCGGGGAACTGCCGTGGTCAAGGCTCGCAGCGCTGCCAGATCAACACGCTCACGCGGCTCGTCGACCGCGGTCAATTGCGCTATCGGTCTACCATGCCTCGTGATGGTGACCGTTTCGCCTGCCGCTGCTCTGGCCGTCAGGTCGCTGAGATGGGCCTTCGCTTCGGCAATGCTGACCGTTCGCATGGGAACCTCTGACCAGATTTCAGGTCAGAAGTAGTCGCTCACTCGGCTTGGCGCAAGTGGACCCCTCGCGGATAGAGAGGGCCGATCGGCATGGGTCGCCATTCAGCCGCGCCATGATGCCGGTCTTGCGCGCGGAAATACTCTCTGACTAAAGTCCGAGAACAGGCAGGCACCGATCGGCATCATCCCTGCCTTCGACCGCGTCGTGAAACGCCGGAAGAACGGTTGCGGCTGGTGGCCTGGATGCGGGAGGTTCGACGGCTCATGGCGGCATCCTCGTTGACCATCGCGGTCGAGCCGCCGGGCTCGCCGGACGCGCGGGCCTGCGTGGCGGCCTATGTCGGCGAACTCGGACGCCGCTTCGAGGGAGGATTCGATCCGGGCAACGGCAATCCGACCCCGGACGACGACGCGCTGACGCCGCCGGCCGGGTGCTTCCTCGTGGCGCGTCTGGACGGCCGGGCGGTGGGCTGCGGGGCGCTGCGGCGGCTTTCGCCGGGCGTGGGCGAGATCAAGCGGATGTGGGTCGCGCCCGAAGCGCGCGGGCTCGGCCTGTCACGCCGGCTGCTCGCGGCGCTGGAGGACGAGGCGCGGGCGCTGAACTTCGAGCGGGTGCGGCTCGACACCAACCGGGCGCTGACGGAGGCGCAGGCGCTCTACAGGAGCGCGGGCTATCGCGCGATCGAACGCTTCAACGACAATCCCTACGCGGATCTGTGGTTCGAGAAGGGGCTGGAGGGCGGGTGAAGGGGGGATCACCGGAACGGGCCTTGCCCTACGTCGCCCCCCTCTGGCCTGCCGGCCATCTCCCCCACAAGGGGGGAGATCACGCGCTCCGCCGGCTTCGCCCGATCGCCATCATCGCAGGATCGCCATCATCGCAGGACTGGCGCTGACGCCGAAGCTGCCAATCTCCCCCCTTGTGGGGGGTCCGAAGGACGGGCGAGACAAGTGGCTCGCCCCGCCCGGCAGGGCAGAGGGGGGCGCGACGGAGCGAGTGGCCGGCAAGGCAAAGAGCCCGCCCTCCCCTCAGCCCGGGAACTCCAGCCCCATCTCGCGGTAGCGCTCGGGGTCGTCGCTCCAGTTCTCGCGCACCTTCACGAAGAGGAAGAGATGGGCCTTCTGCTCGAGGATCTCGGCGATCTCCTTGCGGGCGGCCTGGCCGATGGCCTTGATGGTCTCGCCCTTGTGGCCGAGCACGATCTTCTTCTGGCTGTCGCGCTCGACATAGATCACCTGCTCGATCCGGACCGATCCGTTCGGCAGTTCCTCCCACTTCTCGGTCTCGACATGCGAGGAATAGGGAAGTTCCTGGTGCAGGCGCAGATAGAGCTTCTCGCGGGTGATCTCGGCGGCGAGCTGGCGCATCGGCAGGTCGGAGACCTGATCCTCCGGATAGTACCAGGGACCGGCGGGAAGCCTCCCGGCGAGATGGTCGAGAAGATCGGAACAGCCGGAGCCGTCGAGGGCGGAGATCATGAAGGTGCGCTCGAAGGACGCCTTCGCGTTGATCTCGGCGGTGAGCGCCAGGAGCGATTCGCGCTTCACGCGGTCGATCTTGTTGAGGACCAGGATCTTGGGCTGGTGCACCTCGGCGAGATTCTCGACCAGCGCGCCCGCATCGCCCTTCAGCCCGCGCTCGGCGTCGATCAGCACCAGCACGAGGTCGGCGTCCTTGGCGCCGCCCCAGGCGGTGCGGACCATGGCGCGGTCGAGCGTGCGACGGGGCTTGAAGATGCCGGGCGTGTCGACGAAGACGATCTGGGCGGCCTGATGGGTGGCGATGCCGCGCACGATGGCGCGCGTCGTCTGCACCTTGTGGGTAACGATGGAAACCTTGGTGCCGACGAGCTGGTTGATCAGCGTCGACTTGCCGGCGTTCGGCGCGCCGATCAGCGCCACGAAGCCGGAGCGTTGCGCGGCACCGGGTACGGCGGTTTCGGGGGTCTCGTCCGGACGGGCCGGGTCCTGGTCGCTCATGTGGGGTCTTCCGATCTGGGCCAGACGCCTTCGCGCTGGAGCATGGCTGCGGCACCGGCCTGCTCGGCCTCGCGCTTGGAACGGCCGCGGCCGATGGTGGGTTCAAGGGTGCCGACGCTCACCGTGACGGTGAAGACCGGCTCGTGATCCGGCCCTTCGCGACCGGCGATGGAGTAGACCGGGGTGGCGGCCGCCGACTGGTGCGCCCATTCCTGCAGCTCGGTCTTCGGATCGCGCTTGGCGCCCTGCGCGTGGCGGCTGCGCGGACCCCAGTGCCGCTCGATCAGCGGCCGAGCGGCTTCGAGCCCGCCCTCGAGATAGATCGCGGCCAGCAGGGCTTCCATCGCGTCAGCCCGCGTGGAGCGGCCGTTGGGGCCGGAGAGCGTCTTCAGCCCTGAATCCGCGCGGATCAGATCCGCCAGGCCGATCTCCTCGGCGACCTCGGCGCAGGTGGCACCGCTGACGAGCGCATTGAGCCGCACGGCGAGCTCGCCTTCCGGCGCACCGGGAAAGGCCTTGAACAGCATCTCGGCGACGACGAGCCCGAGCACCCTGTCTCCCAGGAATTCCAGCCGCTCGTAGTCGGCGCCGGCGTGGCGGCGTGCGCTGGAATGGGTGAGCGCGCGTTCGAGCCGTTCGACGTCGCGAAAGACGTGGCCGGTGCGTTCGGCGGCCAGTTCCGCCAGCGCCTGTCCGGCCGGCTTGCGGGCGGCCATCGATCAGTCGACGAATTCGAAGAGGCGCGACGGGCGGATCAGCGAAGGCCACTTCCAGATCTCGAGCGGGCTGGCTCCGCCCGCGATCGAGAAGAAGATGATGTTGGCGCGGCCGACGAAGTTCTCCTCCGGGACGAAGCCGAAGACGCGGCTGTCGGCGGAATTGTCGCGGTTGTCGCCCATCATGAAATAGTGCCCGGCCGGAACGACGAATTCGCGGGTGTTGTCGGAGAAGCCGTTGGGCGTCACGTCGAGCGTGTCGTAGGAGACGCCGTTGGGCAGCGTCTCGCGGTAGACGTCGACCGGACGGTTCTCTTCGGTGATGTCGGGATTGTCGATCTGGCCCGCCTTCTCGCGCTGCACCGCGGTGCCGTTGATGTAGAGCTGGCCGTCGCGCATCTGGACGCGGTCGCCGGGCAGGCCGATGACGCGCTTGATGTAGTCGAGCGACGGGTTCGGCGGATACTTGAATACCGCCACGTCGCCGCGCTCGGGCGCGGTTGCCCAGATGCGGCCCGAGAAGAGATCGGGCGAGAACGGCAGGGAATGGCGGGAATAGCCGTAGGCCCACTTGGTCACGAAGAGATAATCCCCTTCGAGGAGGGTCGGCCGCATCGAGCCCGAGGGAATCGAGAAGGGCTGGAAAAGCAGCGTCCGGATGACCACGGCGAGCAGCAGCGCCTGAACGATGACGCTGATGGTCTCGCCGAGACCGCCCGATTTCTTTTGCGATTTGTCCGCCACGCTCATGTCGTCCTCGGTTTGGAATGGGAAGCTTCTACCGGCTCGCGCGATGCGGGGCAACGGCATCGCCGGCACGCGAGCGGCACCGGACATCGACGAAGATTGCGCGTGCGATACTCCGCTTCGCGCGCCAGGTCTATCCCCGCAGGTGCGGCGGCGTCTCGACCGGCACCGCCTCGATGACGACGAAGGCCTGCGCGAGCGGATAGTCGTCGGTGATCGTCAGGTGAACGACGCCGCGGTGGCCGGCCGGCAGCATGCTGGCCAGCCGCGCGGCGGCGCCTCCGGAAAGCTCCATGACCGGCATGCCGCCGGCGAGGTTGACGACGCACATGTCCTTCCAGAAGACGCCCTGGGCGATGCCGGTGCCGAGCGCCTTGGCGCAGGCCTCCTTGGCGGCGAAGCGCTTGGCATAGGAAGCGATGCGGCCGCCGCGGCTTTCGGCGCGCTGGCGCTCGCCCTCGCTGAACACGCGTTCGGTGAAGCGCTCGCCGTGGCGCTCGATCGACCGCTCGATGCGGCGGATGTCGATCAGGTCAGATCCGAGCCCGATGATCATGCGCCGCCGGCCGCCATCGCCTGCGCTTCGGCGCGGCGCCTCGCCCTTTCCAGCAGGCGCAGCTGCCGCTGGCGCCGGAAGGCCGCGACGCCCCAGCGCGTCAGGACGTAGAACACGATCGCGAAGGCGAGCCCGATCGGGAAGCCGCCGACCGTCATGGGCTTCAGGAGCGGATCCCAGAGCTGGCCGAACTCCAGCCGCTCCAGGAGCTTGCCGAGCTGGATCGGCGCATCGCCGTGCGTGGCCTTGGCACCGAGGATGGCGCAGCCGAGCTTGTAGCTGGTCGCCCAGATGATCGGAAACGTGATCGGATTGCCGATCGCGGTGCCGAAGGCCGAGGCAATCAGATTTCCGGCCATGAGCCAGGCAAGGGCCGCGGCGAGGATGAAGTGGAGGCCGATAAAGGGAAGGAAGGACACGAAGACGCCCGCCGCCACGCCGGCGGCGATGGCGTGCGGCGTCGCCGTCAGGCGCAGGACGCGCTTGGCGAAATACTGGGCCGAACGCCAGAAGGAGCGGCGCGGCCAGAGCATCGTGCGCAGACGCTCCAGGATATCTGCCGGCTTTCTGCGCCGAAACAACATGCCGGTCGTCCTGCTCCGTCTTCTCGTCCGTCTCCCGATATAGGCATGGAATGTGTCAGACTCGGCCTTAAACCGGCCGGCCGCGACTCCGGATCGCCATGCCCACTGACATAAGGTATACTCATGTCACAGGTCGTGAACAACGCCGCGTCGCCTCTTTGCTGCGACGATCGCCGTGCCGCTGCGGAAGCAGCGCAGCCGGGCGTCAGATGTTGCGGCTGCCCGGCTTGACGGGAGGGATGGCGGCGAGTTCCGGCGGCAGCGCGTCGGCGGGATAGGCCGGCACCTCGTATTGCGCCAGCGCGACCAGCGGCACGCCGACATCCGCCTTCCCGGCCGAGCGGTCGATGATGCAGGCGGCCGCAACGACCTCGGCGCCGATGCTGCGCAGGCACTCCACCGTCTCGCGGATCGAAAGCCCGGTCGTCACGATATCCTCGACGATGACGACGCGCGCGCCTGGCGCGATCTCGAAGCGACGCAGACGGAAGACGCCGGCCTCGCGCTCGACCCAGATTGCCGGGACGCCGAGATGGCGCGAGGTCTCGTAGGCCGGAATGATGCCGCCGACGGCCGGGCCGACGACGTAGTCGATGCCCTCGCCCACCGCCGCGCGGATGCGGGCGGCGAGCGCCTTGCACAGGCGCCCGGTCTTGTCGGCATGCATGAAGACCCGCGCCTTCTGCAGGAAGATCGGGCTGCGCAGACCGGAGGTGAGGATGAAATGTCCCTCCAGGATCGCGCCCGCCTCGCGGAAGATCGCGAGCACCTCGTCCCTGTCCATCGCCATCGTTGCCTCCTTCGTCAGCCGTTGACGCGGCGCGCATCCGAGACGGCCGACGTGTCCTTGAGCTGCGACAGCAGCCGGTTGAGGTGCTTGAGATCCCAGACCTCGAGGTCGAGGATCATCTCGGTGAAGTCGGGCGCGGTGCGCGCCATCGACAGCGTGTGGATGTTGGCGTCGTTGGCGGCGACGACCTGCGCGATCTCTGCCAGCGAGCCGGGCTCGTTGATGGCGGTGACGGAGATGCGGGCGGGGAACCGCTCCTTGGTATCCTCGTCGATGTCCCAGCGCACGTCGATCCAGCGCTCGGGCTGGTCGTCGAAGGCGGTGAGCGAGGGCGATTGGATCGGGTAGATGGTGATGCCCGAGCCGGGTTGCAGGATGCCGACGATGCGGTCGCCCGGGACGGCGCCCTCCGGGGCGAAACGCACCGGCAGGTCGCCGGAGACGCCACGGATGGGCAGCGGCTCGCCCTTGCCGGCCTTGCCCTCGCCCTTGGCGCGGTCCTTCTCCTTCTCCTTGCGGGAGGAGCGGCCGGGGATCTGGAACAGCATGCCGGCGGCATTGCGCAGGTTGAACCAGCCCTCCTCGCGCACCTTCGGCGGCGCGACGGTGACGCGCTCGTCCTTGAAGTCGGGGTAGACGGCGCGCAGCACGTCGGGCGACGAGAGTTCGCCGCGGCCGACGGCGGCCAGCACGTCCTCGACGTCCTTGCGGGCCAGGCGATGCAGGACGGGCTTCAGCATGTCCTTGCCGAAGGAGCGTCCGGCGCGCTCGAAGGCGCGTTCGAGGATGCGGGTGCCGAGGCCGGAATACTGCTTGCGGATGGCGGCGCGCGTGGCGCGGCGGATGGCCGAGCGCGCCTTGCCGGTGACGACGACCTGTTCCCAGGCGGCGGGCGGCACCTGCGCCTTCGAGCAGATGATCTCGACCTCGTCGCCGTTCTTCAGTTCCGTCATCAGCGGCATGATGCGGCCGTTGACCTTGGCGCCGACGCAGGTGTCGCCGACGTCGGTGTGGACGGCATAGGCGAAGTCGATCGGGGTGGCGCCGCGCGGCAGCGCGATCAGCCGGCCCTTGGGCGTGAAGCAGAACACCTGGTCCTGGAACATCTCCAGGCGCGTGTTCTCCAGGAACTCCTCGGGATTGTCGCCCTCCGACAGCACCTCGATGGTGCGCTTCAGCCAGCCGTAGGAGTTGGTCTCCCTGGAGATGGCGTGACCGGCGCCGTTCACCTTGCCGCCCATGTCCTTGTAGATCGAATGGGCAGCGACGCCGTATTCGGCCACCTTGTGCATCTGCCAGGTGCGGATCTGCAGTTCGACGCGCTGGCGCGACGGGCCGACGATGGTGGTGTGGATGGAGCGGTAGTCGTTCTGCTTGGGCGTCGAGATGTAGTCCTTGAAGCGGCCCGGCACCATGGACCAGGTGGTGTGGATGGCGCAGAGCGCCTTGTAGCAGTCCTCCACCTCGTCGACGATGACGCGGAAGGCGAAGATGTCGGACAGCTGCTCGAAGGACAGCGCCTTCGATTCCATCTTGCGGAACACCGACCAGGGCTTCTTCTGGCGGCTGGTGACCTGCGCCTTCAGCCCGTACTTCTCGAACAGCGTCTTCAGCGCCGCCTCAATGTCGGAGATGACGCCCTTGTGGCGCTCGAAGATGTCGGCCAGGCGTTCGGTGACGGCCTTGTGGCCGCCGGGATTGATGTGGCGGAAGGCGAGTTCCTCGAGCTCCTCGCGCATGTCCTGCATGCCCATGCGGCCGGCGAGCGGCGCATAGATGTCCATCGTCTCCTCGGCGATGCGCTGGCGCTTCTCTTCGGGCACGTGGTCGAGCGTGCGCATGTTGTGGAGGCGGTCGGCGAGCTTGACGAGCAGCACGCGCACGTCCTCGGAGATCGCCAGCAGCAGCTTGCGAAGGTTTTCGGCCTGCGCGGCCTTCTTGGAGACCAGATCGAGCTTCTTGAGCTTGGTCAGACCCTCGACCAGCTTGCCGATGTCGGGGCCGAAGAGATCGTCGATCTCCTGGCGGGTGGCGGAGGTGTCCTCGATCGTGTCGTGCAGCAGCGCGACCGCGATCGTGGCCTCGTCGAGGTGCATGTCGGTGAGGATGGCCGCCACTTCGAGCGGGTGGGAGAAATAGGGATCCCCCGAGGCGCGCTTCTGATGGCCATGCTTCTGCATGGCGTAGACGTAGGCCTTGTTCAGAAGGGCTTCATTGATGTCGGGCTTGTAGCGCTGGACGCGCTCGACAAGCTCGTACTGACGCATCATCGGCGGCGGGGCTCCCGAACGAAACATGCGCCGCGGGAGTCGCGACGCATGTTACAGATAACCATGTCCGGGCGGCCGCGGTAGTGGCGACGATGGGGCCAGGCTTCAGTAGTCGTCGCTCTTCTCCGGCGGAACCAGGCCCTCGATGCCGGCGAGCAGGTCTTCCTCGGTCATGCGGTCGAAGGCGACCGGCTCGTCGTCCGACGCGGCCTCGACGCTCTCGTCGGCGGCGCGGTCGATCATCTCGGGCGCCTCGGCCTCCGGCTCGTCGACCTCGACGTGCTTCTGCAGCGAGTGGATCAGGTCTTCCTTGAGATCGCCCGGCGACAGCGTCTCGTCGGCGATCTCGCGCAGCGCCACGACGGGGTTCTTGTCGTTGTCGCGGTCGATGGTGATCTGCGCGCCCTGCGAGATCAGGCGGGCGCGGTGGCTTGCGAGCAGCACGAGTTCGAAGCGGTTGTCGACCTTGTCGATGCAGTCTTCAACGGTGACGCGGGCCATGGAGTGCCCCTTTCATAGCTCATTGTCGGAGAGTGACGGGTGCCATACTCCGAACGGGCCGAAAACACAAGCGCGGCAGCGGAAGCCGCAGCGCGGACCCCCGTCTGCTCGCACCCCGCGCAGGGTGAAACTTCAGGTCCGTTTCGCGGACCGGCGATTTGTGGCAGGTTCGTGACGATTCGACCGTCGGCAGCCCGGCGTCCCGTTCATTGCGCAACAGTTTTTGACGACGAGGAAATTTCGGATGTTCGATCCCCGCGAAAAGATCGCGCTCTTCATCGACGGCGCCAACCTCTATGCCACGTCGCGCGCGCTCGGCTTCGACATCGACTATCGCAAGCTGCTCGCGGCCTTCCAGAAGAAGGGCTACCTGCTGCGCGCCTATTACTACACGGCGCTGATCGAGGACCAGGAATACTCGTCGATCCGGCCGCTGATCGACTGGCTGGACTACAATGGCTACAAGGTGGTGACGAAGCCCGCCAAGGAGTTCACCGACTCGGCCGGGCGGCGCAAGATCAAGGGCAACATGGACATCGAGCTGACGATCGATGCGCTCGAGCTGTCCGAGGTGGTGGACCATTACGTGATCTTCTCCGGCGACGGCGACTTCCGGACGCTGGTGGAGGCGCTGCAGCGGCGCGGCCGCAAGGTCAGCGTCGTGTCGACAATGAGCTCGCAGCCGCCGATGATCTCCGACGACCTGCGCCGGCAGGCCGACCATTTCGTCGATCTGGTGAGCCTGCGCGCCGAGGTCGGGCGCGATCCCTCCGAGCGTCCGTCGCGGCGGGTGGAGCCGGTCGAGACGGACGACGACGACCTTTGAGCCGGTCGACGATGGCCGCCGCCGTCGAGCCGCACCGCGACTGTCCGCTCTGCCCGCGCCTGCACGGCTTCATCGCCGAGTGGCGCGCGCGCGAACCTTCCTGGCACAACGCGCCGGTGCCGAGCTTCCTGCCGCCGCAGGGCGAGGAGACGGTGCGGCTGCTGGTGGTGGGGCTGGCGCCCGGGCTGCGCGGCGCCAACCGCACCGGGCGGCCCTTCACCGGAGACTATGCGGGCGACCTGCTCTATTCCACGCTGAAGCGCTTCGGCTTCGCGCGCGGCGAGTTCCAGGCGCGGCCCGACGACGGGCTGGAACTGATCGGAACCGCGATCACCAACGCGGTGCGCTGCGTGCCGCCGGAGAACAAGCCGGTCGGCGCCGAGATCGCAACCTGCCGGCAGTTCCTCGTGCCGACGATCGCCCGTTTTCCGAGGCTCGAAGCGATCGTGACGCTCGGCGCCATCGCCCACCAGTCGACGGTGCGGGCGCTCGGCCAGCGCGTCGCCGCCCTCCCCTTCCGGCACGGCGCCCGGCAGGCGACGGGCGCGGTGACGCTGTTTCCGAGCTACCACTGCTCGCGCTACAATACGAACACCGGCCGCCTGACGGAGGCGATGTTCGTGGACGTCTTCGCGGCGGTGCGGGAAGCGCTGGGGTAGCGCGGCCGCAGACGGCGGATGCAGGCTTCGATTGCCGGGCAGCGGCGGGAAAGGTAACGACAGGGGGCCGGGGACGACGATGGCCGGGGGGCCGACAGGTGCGGGGACCACGCTGAAGCGGCTGGCGCGGCTGGCATCGGCCGCCGTCGCGGCGCAGGCGATCGTCACCTTCGCAAGGCTCGTCACCGCGGTGCGCGCCGTCTGGCAGGGGGCGGACCTCAGCGGCGTGCAGCGCGTCTACTTCGCCAACCATGCCAGCCATGGCGACTTCATCCTGATCTGGACGGTGCTGCCCAAGCGGCTGCGGCGGCGCACCCGGCCCGTCGCCGGAGCCGACTACTGGTTGAAGACCAGGGCACGCGCCTTCATCGGGCGCGACGTCTTCCGCGCCATCCTGATCGAGCGCGATCCCGAACGCCGGCAGGAAGACCCGGTCCAGCAGATGGCGCGTGCGCTCGACGAGCGGGCGTCGCTGATCCTGTTTCCCGAAGGCACGCGCAACACCGGCGACGAGCCGCTGCTGCCGTTCAGGACCGGGCTCTACCACCTCGCCAAAGCGCGTCCGGACGTCGAACTGGTGCCGGTGTGGATCGCCAATCTCAACCGGGTCATGCCGAAAGGCGAGGTCCTGCCGGTGCCGCTGCTCTGTACGGTCACCTTCGGGGCGCCGCTCCACATCGCCGCATCGGAAGACAAGGACGCCTTCTTGGCGCGCACCCGCGCGGCGCTGCTGGCGCTGGCCCCCAACGGAAGACGCCCATGACCGACGACGCGCAGCCCCGCTTCCTCGTCTCGCCGCATCCCGATCTCGTCACGCTGCTCGTCGCGCTGTTTGCCGTCCTGGTCGCGGCCTCGGCGATCGGCTACGCGCTCGAGCGCCGGCTCTCGCCGGACGGCACCAATGCCGTGATCGAGAACCTGAACGACCGGATCCGGTCCTGGTGGGTGATGGTCGTGGCCATGGCGGTCGCGCTCCTAGCGGGAAAGGGCGGGGTGGTGGTGCTGTTCGCGCTGTGCTCCTTTGCGGCGCTGCGCGAGTTCCTGACGCTGACCAGCACCCGGCGCGGCGACCACTGGGCGCTCGCGGGCGCGTTCTTCATCGTGCTTCCGGTGCAGTACTGGCTGGTCTACATCGACTGGTACGGGCTCTACTCGATCTTCATCCCGGTCTACGCGTTCCTGGCCATGCCGATCGTGGCCGCCCTGCGCGGCGACACCGAGAACTACCTGGTGCGGATCTCGGAGGTGCAGTGGGCGCTGATGATCACCGTCTTCTGCGCCTCGCACGTGCCGGCGCTGCTGACCCTGCAGATTCCCGGCTACGAGGGCCGCACGGTGATGCTGATCGCCTTCCTGGTGCTGGTGGTGCAGAGCAGCGACGTGCTGCAATATGTCTGGGGCAAGCTCGCCGGGCGCACGCCGATCGCGCCGAAGCTGTCGCCGTCGAAGACGGTCGAGGGCTTCGCCGGCGGTGCGCTCAGCGCCACCGCGCTCGGCGCGGCGCTGTCGTGGATGACGCCCTTCACGCCGGTCCAGGCGGCGCTGCTGTCCTTCGTCATCGTGCTGATGGGCTTCTTCGGCGGGCTCGTGATGTCGGCGATCAAGCGCGACCGCGGCGTCAAGGACTGGGGCCACATGATCGCCGGACATGGCGGCTTCATCGACCGGCTCGATTCGGTGGTGTTCGCGGCGCCGGTCTTCTTCCATCTGGTCCGCTACTGGTGGTCGACCGTATGAGGCCCGCAGGTCCCACGGCGGCGAAGAACGGCCTGCTGCACGTGCTGACGGCCTTCGTGCTGATGGGCGGCTGGGCGGTTTTCGCCAACCGGGCGCATCCGCTGCCGGAGGCGCTGGTCGCGGGCGCTCTCCAGGGGACCATGTCGGGCCTGATCACCCTCGGGCTGAAGCGGCTGGTCGAGCGCGTGTCGCAGCGGTTCCGCGGCGTCGCCGGTCTCGTGGTTCCGCCGCTGACCGCCTTCGCCCTGTCGGCGACGCTGCTGATCCTGCTGCATTCGGCGAGCGGCACGCCCGAGATCGCGCGGACGATCGTCGTCCCGCTGACGGTGTCGACCGGCTATGCCGCGCTCTATTCGTGGTGGCTCTGGAAGGAACGGGAGCGGACGACATGACGGGATCCGACCGGCGGCCGCTGTCGAGCCGCGATACCGGCTGGGCGCGAGCGATCACCGCCTGGCTGGCGACGACGCCGGTCACGCCCAACCAGATCTCGATGGCGAGCATGGTCGCCGCCGCGCTCGCGGGCGCGGGCTTCTGGGCGGCGGGGTCGGCGGAGGGCTGGCTTCGGAGCGGGTTGTTCGTCGCCGCGGCCCTGTTCTGTCAGCTGCGGCTGCTGTGCAACCTGTTCGACGGGCTGGTCGCCGTCGAGGGCGGCAGGCAGGCCGCCGACGGACCGTTCTGGAACGAGTTTCCCGATCGCGTCGCCGACATCCTCATTCTCGTCGGCGCGGGGCTCGGCGCGGCGGAACCGGCGCTCGGCTGGGCCGCCGCGGGTTTCGCGGTGCTGACGGCCTATGTGCGCGAACTCGGCCGCGCCAACGGCCTTCCCTCCGATTTTAGCGGACCGATGGCCAAGCAGCACCGCATGGCGCTGATGACCGCAGCCGCGCTCGCCGCGGCCTGCGCGCCGCTCTGGCCGGAAGCGGGCCTGGCCGTGCCCCTCGCCCTCTGGGCGGTCGCGATCGGCGCCGGGCTGACCGCGCTGCGGCGGGCAGCGGCTCAGGTGCGAGGTCTGAAGGGTCGGGCCGGAGACGCATAGGGCTCCGGCCAGGAGCGCCCCACGACCGGGATCCGACCCGCTGGCGTTGCCGTCGCGGTCGATGTAGAAGGCATGGGCCGGCGGCTCCCGGCGCGCGCCTTTCGGGTCACCCGCATGCACATGATTCCATCCGTCATCCGCGGCCCGCTCCTCATGGTCGCGGCGACCGGATCCTACGTGATCAACGACACCTTCATGAAGCTCGCGACCGACGGCCTGCCGCCGTACCAGGTGTTGTTCCTGCGCGGCGTGGCGGCGCTGCTGTGGGGCCTGCCGCTGCTGGCGCTGGCCGGACAGGCGCGCAACGCGCCGCTGATGGCCGACGGCCGCGTGCTGGTGCGCAGCTGCATGGAACTCGCCGCGGTGCTCTGCTACGTCGTGGCGCTGGCCAGCATGCCGATCGCCGACGCGATCGCGCTCGGCCAGGTGACGCCGCTCCTGATGCTGGTGGGGGCGGCCCTGTTCTTCGGCGAGCGGATCGGACGGCTGCGGGCGGCGCTGATCGGGCTCGGTTTCGCCGGCGCGATCATGGTGGCACAGCCGACGATGCAGGGCGTCTCGGTCTTCGCGCTGCTGGCGCTCGGCAATGCGCTGTTCAGCGCCGTGCGCGACCTTTCCGGCCGCCGGATCGATGCCCGCGTGCCGGGGCTGGTCGTGGCGATGTCGGCCGTGGTGGTGGTGGTGATCGGCGCGGGGGTGGCGCACGTCGCCGCCGAAAGCTGGGTGACGCCCGGCCCGCGGCACCTGCTGCTGCTCGCCGCCTCCGGCTTCTTCCTCGTCTTCGGCCACTTCTTCATCTTCTCGGCCTATCGCGCGGCCGCGACCGCCACGGTGGCGCCGTTCTACTACGCCTTCACGGTCTGGGCGGTGATCTCGGGCTACACCGTGTTCGGCGAGCTGCCCAATGCGCTGGCCAGCGCCGGCATCCTGCTGGTGGCCGGCAGCGGGCTGGCGATCGTGCTGATGGACCGCCGCAGCCGACGGGTCGCCCCGACGGCGTGAGCGGGCGGCGGCGCTGGCGGATCGGCCGCCGTCAGCCTCCGGCGCGCGCGATCCGCATGGCGTCGAGCGGATCGCCGGTCAGGGCGAGTGCGCGGATGATGGCGTCGCTCTCGGCCGCCAGCTTCTCGAAGTGACGCAGGCGGCCGCTGTTCTCGCGCCAGAAGAAGCCGATCGTGCGCCGGCCGGACCAGCCCGTGAGCGGGACCAGCCGGACATCGGCCTCGCGCCTGAACTCGGAGCGGACGTAGAGTTCGGGAAACAGCGAGCAGCCCATGCCGATCGAGACCATCTGGCGGATCGCGTCGAGGCTGGTGCCTTCGTAGTCCTCGACGAAGACGGCGCCGGAGGCGGCAGCGAGGTCGCGCACGCTGTCGAACAGCCGATGGCCGCGGCCGAGCGTCAGCAGGCGTTCGCCGCGCAGATCCTCCACGCAGGCCGTGCCCGTGCCGTCCAGCCGGTGGCCGGCGGGGACGCCGAGGAAGATCCCCTCCTCGCACAGCGGGCGGAAGACGAGGCGCTCGGCGCGCGGGCCGGGGCCCAGCCCGCAATCGATGATCCCGTCGAGGACGTCGCGCTCGATCGATGTCGGCCGGTCCTCGCGGATGTAGAGCTGCAGGTCGGGATAGGTGCGGTGGATGGACGGCAGGAGGCTCGGCAGGAAGTACGGCCCGAAGGTCGGCGCGACGCCGAGGCGGATCAGCCCGCCGAGATTGGTTGCGCCCGCCCTCGCCTCCGTCACGATGTCGTCGAGCGAGGCCAGCACCGACCGCGCCGTGGCGACGACGCGGCGGCCGAGCGGCGTCGGCTCGACGGCTGCCGGAATGCGATCGAACAGCGTGGCGCCGAGCTGCTTCTCCAGCAATGCGACCTGGATCGAGAGCGTCGGCTGCGAGACGTGACAGCGGCGGGCCGCGCGGCCGAAATGGCGCTCGTCGTCGAGGGCGACGACATATTCGAGCTGGCGGTGCGTCGGGCGGAACGGCATTCCCGATATATCGGCTCTATCGAAGCCAATTCAACAATCAATTGGAACTATCGCTTCGGGATTCTCATCTCCCTGTCGTCACCACCACAGGAGGACAGGACATGGATACATTCGTGAAGGCTCTGGAACGGCGGCGCCAGGAGGTTCAGGCCAGGATCGACGCGGAGATGGCGCGGCCAAGGCCCGACGCCCTGAAGCTCCTGTCGCTGAAGAAGCTCAAGCTGCATTTCCGCGACCAGATCGAATTCATCCAGCGCACCGACCGCAACAAGGCGCCGGTGATGGTCGTGCGCCGCCGCGCGCCCTTTGCTGCCGCCCAGCGGGCCTGAGGCCTCGCCGGGAGCGCTGCGGCCGGTCAGCCCGGCTGCAGCGGGACGATGGCGAACGGCCGCGTGCGCAGCGCGCGGCCGAACACGCGTCAGCCCCGCTCCTTCAGCAGGCGGCCCTTCTCGCGCGACCAGTCGCGTTCCTTCTCGGACTGGCGCTTGTCGTGCAGCTTCTTGCCGCGGGCGACGCCGAGCAGGAGCTTGGCGCGGCCCTGGTCGTTGAAGTAGATCTTCAGCGGCACCATGGTCATGCCTTCGCGCTCGACCGACTGGGCGAGCCTGGCCATCTCGCGCTTGCTGACGAGGAGCTTCCGCCGGCGGCGGGGCTCGTGGTTGAAGCGGTTGGCCTGCAGATATTCCGGCAGATAGGAATTGATCAGCCAGATCTCGCCGCCCTCGCTGGAGGCGTAGCTTTCCTGGATGTTCGCCTGGCCCTGGCGCAGCGACTTCACCTCCGTGCCGTTGAGCACGAGGCCCGTCTCGATCGTGTCGAGAATCTCGTAGTTGAAGCGGGCCTTGCGGTTCTCGGCAACGGTGCGGTTGTTCGGATCGGCTTTTCTGACCTGGACCATGGCTGAAAGATGCGGTCTTTCCGCGTCAGTTCAAGAGGCCGGCGTGCTGCATGGCCGCGTCGATCTTCTCGGCGGTGGCCGCCTCGATGGTGACGAGCGGCGAGCGCACGACGTTTTCGACCCGGCCGAGCCGCGACAGGGCGTATTTGGCGCCGGACACGCCGGGTTCCAGGAAGATCGCCTTGTGCAGCGGCATCAGCCGGTCCTGCAGCGCCAGTGCGCGGTCGCGGTCGTTGGCCATGGTGGCGGCCTGGAACTCGGCGCAGAGGCGCGGCGCGACGTTGGACGTCACCGAAATGGCGCCGACGCCGCCATGGGCGTTGAAGCCGAGCGCGGAAGCGTCCTCGCCGGAGAGCTGAATGAAGTCCGGCCCGCAGGTGATGCGCTGTTCCGAGACACGTTCGATCTTGCCGGTGGCGTCCTTGACGCCGACGATGTTGGAAAAGTCGTGCGCCAGCCGGCCCATGGTCTCGGGCGTCATGTCGATGACCGAGCGCGGTGGGATGTTGTAGATGATGATCGGCAGCGCGGTGGCGCGCGCAACGGCGGCGAAGTGCTCGTAGAGCCCGCGCTGGGTGGGCTTGTTGTAATAGGGCGTGACCACCAGCACCGCGTCCGCGCCGGCTGCTTCGGCGAAGCGGGCGAGTTCGACCGCTTCCACGGTGTTGTTGGAGCCTGCGCCGGCGATGACCGGCACGTTGCCCTTGGCCACGTCGATGCAGGCCTTCACCACCCGGCGGTGCTCGTCATGCGACAGCGTGGGGGATTCGCCGGTGGTGCCCACCGGAACGACGCCGTCGGAGCCCTCGGCGATCTGCCACTCCACGAAGGCCTTGAAGGCTTTCTCATCGAACGCGCCATCCCGCTGGAAGGGCGTGACGAGAGCGGTGAACGAGCCTCTGAACATTTTTCCGACGAACTCCCCTGGCATTGGTCGCGGCACGACGGCAGCGCGCGCGGGCTGTTTAGCCGATTGCAGCGGCGCGCACCATAGGCAGCCGGCGCAGGAGCGCCGGTGGACGCGGCCGGTGTGGCATTTTCGCCCCGCATGCGAGGCGACGCTGGCGGAGGAAGCATCCGGTAACCATTTCGGCAGGGATGAAGCGCATCATAGGACGCGAGAGAGACACGATCCGGAGGCCAGTCCCCATGCGCGGGATCGTCCTGATGGCGGCGCTGATGGCGGGCGCGGCCGCACCGCTGCCGGCGCAGGCGCTGCGCCTGCCTGCGGCGGAGGTGCCGCTGCCTTCGGCGCGTCCCGACCCCGCGGACGTCACCGGCGCGATCGTTCCCGATCCGCCGACGCTCGGCATGACGCCCGACCCGAAGGCGCTGCGGCGCGCCGCCGATCCCGTCGCCCGCGGGCTGGACGCGCTCGACCAGACCGAGATCGAAGCCTTGCGGGCGATCCGCGACGCGCTGCCGGCGGGTTCGCTCGACCGCGCCATCCTGACCTTCGCGCTGGCGAGCGGCGGATTCTCGGCCGTCGGCGCAGACGAGCTGGCCGCCGCGCTGACGGAGCTCGACGGCTGGCCGGGCCTCGACGGCATCGAGCGCAACCGCGAGCGCGCGCTGGCGCGGCTGCCTGCGGAACCGGAGGCGGTGATCCAGGCCTTCGCCGGACGCCCGCCGCTGACGCTGGAAGGCAAGCTCATGCTCGCGCGGGCGCATCGTTCGGTCGGCGACGGGGCGGCAGCGGCGGCGGTGCTGGCCCCGGTCTGGCGCATGCAGAGGCTGGACGGCGCGACGGAGGTACGGCTGATCGCGGAGTTCGGCGAAATCCTGTCGCGCGAGGACCACCGCGTGCGCATGGAGACGATGCTGCACGACGAGCGCGCGCAATCGGCGCTGCGCGTGGCGGGGCTGGCGGGCGCGGAGGCACTGGCCCGCGCCTGGACCGCGGTGAACCGCGGCGACAGGACCGCCGCCGCGCTGCTCGACGCCGTGCCGGAAGAGCAGCGGACGTCGGCCTACATCTTCGCCAAGGCCCGCTTCCTGCGGCGCGGCGGCCGGTTCCTCGAGGCGGCGGAGACGATGCTCTCCGTGCGGCGGGACGCGCAGGACGTCGTCGACCCCGATGCGTGGTGGGTGGAACGGCGCGTGCTGTCGCGCGAGATGCTCGACATCGGCCGGCCCGACCTCGCCTATGCCATCGCCGCAGCGCATTCGGCGGAGAGCCCGGCGATGGCGGCGGACGCCGAGTTCCATGCCGGCTGGTATGCGCTGTCCTTCCTCGACCAGCCGGAAACGGCGCTCGCCCATTTCGAACGCATCGCCGCGCTGACGTCGGGCGCGATCTCGCAGTCGCGGGCATTCTACTGGATGGCACGGGCGATGGAGGCCGGCGCGCCGGGCGACGCCGGCGCCGCCTACGAGAAGGCCGCGGCCTTCGGCACGGCCTTCTACGGCCAGATCGCCGCAGCGAAGCTCGGCCGGCAGACGATCCCGGTCGCCGCGCCGCAGCCGTCGCCCCACGAGCGCTTGGCCTTCGCCCGCCGGCCGGAGGTGGCGGCGATCCGCCGGCTGGAGGAGGCAGGGCATGCCGGCCGGGCCGAAGCGCTCTATCGCGGGCTCGCGGCGACGCTGGAAAACCCGCGCGAGATCGCGCTGCTTTCCGCCATGGCCGAGCGGCGCGGCGACCACACGCTGGCGCTGAGGGTGGGCAAGATCGCCGCCGCGCGCGGCCTCGACGTCGGCGCGCTGGCGCATCCGCTCGGGGCCATCCCGCCGGAAGCGGAGATTTCGGATGCCGGCGCGGCGCTGGCCTATGCGATCGCCAGGCAGGAGAGCGAGTTCAACGCCGGCGCGGTGTCGGGCGCGGGCGCGCGCGGGCTGCTGCAGCTGCTGCCCGGCACGGCGCGCGACATGGCGCGCGGCGCCGGCCTGCCCTATTCGCCGGCGCGGCTGACCACGGATGCCGCCTACAACGCGACGCTGGGGGCCGCCTTCCTGGCCGACCAGCTCGGCCGCTTCGACGGTTCCTACGTGCTGACCTTCGCGGGCTACAATGCCGGCCCCGGCCGCGCGCGCGACTGGGTGGAGCGCTACGGCGATCCGCGCGGCGCCGACCTCGCGGCGGTGGTGGACTGGATCGAGCGCATCCCCTTCACAGAAACGCGCAACTACGTGCAGCGGGTGATGGAGAACTACCAGGTCTACAAGATGCGGCTGACCGGCCGCACGGACGTCGCGCGCGACCTCGTCGCGGGGCGGTAGACTGCGGGGCCGTTGCCGGCACGGGCCGAAACCGGCGACCGCGTCCCGCATCGCAGCGGCGGCAGCCAACGTGCCGAAACACCGACCTGAACGAAGAAAACCCGGCGGTTGCCCGCCGGGTTCTCGAACCGATCCCGAAAAGGATCAGAAGTAGCGCGTGAAGCGGAGGAAGCCGTTCCAGGTGTCGTCGGTGACCGGGCCGAAGTCTTCCTCGGCATAGGTACCCTCGAGGCGAACCTCGAAGTTGGTGACCGGAACCCAGACCACCGCACCCTGGACCAGCCAGGCGTTGTCGCCGTCGAAGGCCTCGAAGTACTGGCCGCCGATGGTGGCGCTCCACTGAGCGTTGAAGGCGTGGGTGTAGGCACCGGCGACCGACCACTCGACGAAGTTGTTGCCGGGTGCGCCGGCGGGGCCGCCGGAAACCGGCAGGTTCAGGGCGTAGGAGTTCGGATCCGACGCGTAGAAGGCACCGAGGCGGATGTTGGAGCCCGCCATGTTCGGGATGTTGTACTGCATGCCGATCAGGCCAGCCCAGGCTTCGGCCGACTCGTCGTAGGCGACCTTGCCCCAGACGCCACCCCAGCCCTGGCTGATGCCGAGCACGCCGACCACGTCGGGCATGTAGCCTTCACCCGTGGCGACGTCGTCTTCGAGGACGATCGAGCCGAAGAGGCCGTTGCCGCCCGAGAAGGTGTAGCCGATCTGCTGGCGCTGCTGGTAGGCATAGACGCCGCCGCCATCGGTCGGGATGATGCCGAAGCGCGAGATGCCCGGCAGGCCCCACGGGGCAGCGAAGGCCGACTCGGTGTAGCCGACGTAGAAGCCGCCGAGCTGCACGATCGCCTGATCCATGCCGTAGGCGGCGTCGGCGTTGGTCAGCGCATCGGCCTGGATACGGAGGAAGCCGCGCAGCGTGCCCCACTCGGTGTCGGAACGCGCATCGACGTTCAGACGGGCGCGGGTGTTGAACTGCCAGCCTTCCTCGAAGCCGTCGAAGTCTTCGTCGTCAGTGGCGATGCCACCGATCGAGTAGCCGTTCTCGTTGGTGTTCACCTGCATGCGGACGTAGCCGTCGAACTTCAGGCAGGTCTCGGTGCCGGGGATGTAGAAGAAGCCAGCGCCGTAGGCGTCGCAGACGCGGACGTATTCCACCGGCTCCGGCTCGGCGATGACGATGGCGTCGGCGGCGCGGGCGCCGGTGACTGCGACGAGGGCCGCAGCCGAGCCGAGAAGAAGGCTCTTGATGTTCATTTTCTGACCTCCAGTCAAAGTATGGACGGGAGAGCGGCCGATGGAGGGCGCCGGCGCGATTGCGCTCGTCTTTTCAAGGACTTGAGAGTGCCGATGTCGGGCAGCCCATCCGCGGGCGCCGCACGCGGACGGGCTTGCGCGCCACCGGCAGGAGGATTTTCGGACGAATCGGCCCCCGCATGGAGCGCCATACCGCGGATCGGCGGTTTGGCGGCCCGGCGCCGGGAATCGCGGCGGACCTGGGACGGAGGGACGGATGCCGGGCCGGTTCCCGGGCCCGGTGCCAGATCCTGTTCGTCCGGTAGATCCGGCGCATGTGGGGCGCGAAGCAGGAGAATCTGTGGGCGGTACCCGGGGGAAAGTGGCGGAGAGGATGGGATTCGAACCCACGAGAAGCTTTTGACCTCTACTCCCTTAGCAGGGGAGCGCCTTCGACCACTCGGCCACCTCTCCGTTGCCGCCCGGATAGACCGGAATGTCCCGCCGCACAAGGCATTTTCCGGCGGGAGGTAGGAGAGGAACGGGGCGAGCCGGCTGCATGGGCGGCACAGGGCACGGGCTTCGTGCGGCGGCAGCGGCAGGGCAGGCCTGCGAATCGGCGTTGCCGCCTTGGCGGAACCGCGCGGCAAAGCGCCGGCTGCGACGGGGCGCGGGCGCAACCGGGAAAAGGCGCGATTCCAGCGCCGGACGGGCGATTCCCGGCCGTCGGGGGTGCCACAAGTGTTACCGCTTTCTGAAACGCGGCCCGATTTGCGGCGCCTGGCCGGGATTTTCGTGGCTTTTGTGCAACAGACGCCGGGCATCAAGCAGCGGAAGCCCGGGATCGGGCGGTTCCGCAGTTGAACCGGCCGCGGCGGCGAGTATGGTTGGCCTCGGAGAAGGGGCGCAGAGACGCATCTTTTTCGGAAAAGGGGATGGGGCAGTCCATGCTGTCCTTCAGCCAGAATACCCAGACCCACTTTGAAACTTTGACTGGAGGTCAGAAAATGAACATCAAGAGCCTTCTTCTCGGCTCGGCTGCGGCCCTCGTCGCAGTCACCGGCGCTCGCGCCGCCGACGCCGTCGTCATCGCCGAGCCGGAGCCGGTCGAATACGTCCGCGTCTGCGACGCCTACGGCGCTGGCTTCTTCTACATCCCCGGCACCGAGACCTGCCTGAAGTTCGACGGCTACGTCCGCATGCAGGTGAACGCTTCCGGCGGCGACGAAGTGTACGATGCGGATCCGGGCCCTGGCGTCACTCTCGACCGCCGCGACATCGCGGAAGGCTGGCGCTTCAACACCCGCGCCCGTCTGAACGTCGATGCGCGCTCGGACACCGAGTGGGGCACGCTGCGCGGCTACATGCGCATCCAGGCCGACGCCGTGTCGAACACCGACGCCGCTTACGGCATGGACCAGGCGATCGTGCAGCTCGGCGGCTTCTACGTCGGCTACACCGAATCCGCATGGGCTGCCCCGTGGGGCCTGCCGGGCATCGCCCGCTTCGGCATCCTGCACACCGACAACGGCGGCGCCTATGCCTACCAGCAGCGCCAGCAGATCGGCTACACCTTCTCGGGCGGCAACGGCGTGTTCGGCTCGATCGTTCTGGAAGACGACACCATCGCTGACGTGGGCGGCGAGGGCTACATGCCCGACGTGGTCGGCGTCCTCGGCATCAGCCAGGGCTGGGGCGGCGTCTGGGGCAAGGCTGCCTATGACGAGTCGAACGATGAATGGGCTGGCATGATCGGCATGCAGTACAACATCCCGAACATGGCCGGCTCCAACATCCGCGCTGGCGTGTTCTACGCTTCGGGCACCAACGCCTACGCTCTCAGCATGCCCGTGTCGGGCGCTGCTGGCGCGAATGCCGTCGAGTGGTCGGTTGCCGGTTCGTATAACCACAAGTTCAATGCTCAGTGGAGCGGCACGGTCGGCGGCCAGTACTTCGAGGCCTTCAACGGCAACAATGCCTGGATGGTCCAGGGTGCTGTGGTCTGGGCTCCCGTCACCAACTTCGAGGTTCGTCTCGAGGGCTCCTACGCCGACGAAGACAACGTCCTCAACCGCGGCGACGGCGATGCCTGGAACGGCTTCCTCCGCTTCACGCGCTACTTCTAAGCGCCTGAGCGTCTAGACCGTCGGGTCCGCAATTTTTAACAATTGCGGACCCGAACCTTTTGGCAATATACGGGCATCGCGGCCGGTACGCGGCGGTGGATGTCCCTTTATTGCGGTAAGCCGGGGGGCTTCATTCCAGGATGAAAGACCTCTCGTGGCCGTTTCGAAAGCACTGGACACCCCACGCGAAGAGCCCACAGGGAACGCCGCTCCTGCCCGGCAGGACATCCCTGGCTTCTCCTACGCCCTGACCTATTCCGCGCAATCCGCTCCGCGCCTCGTGCGCGAGCAGACACTGGCGGATCTCTACCGGCGTTATGCCGACATTCTTTGGGAAGACGGCTCGCACAAGAACAACGTCTGCGCCTTCATTCACGAGATGCATGCCATCCTGGGCGGCAGCGCGTTCAGCGCGATCTCCCAGGACACTGTCGACGAGATCACGGGGGCGCTGCGCAGCCGCGGCAACAGCAACGCCACCATCAACCGCAAGATGGCCGCGCTGAGCAAGCTGCTTCGCAAGGCGCTGAAAATGGGCGACGTCCACAGCCTTCCGGACTTCATCCGCCAGAAGGAGCGCGCCGGCCGGATCAGGTTCCTAACGGCCGAGGAAGAAGCCGCGCTCTTCGACGCCATTCGCGTCCGATCCGAGGATTACTACCGGCTCTCGGTGTTCCTGGTCGATACCGGCGCGCGTCTCGGCGAGGCGATCGGGCTGAAATGGGGCGACGTCGGCGAGGGCCGCGTCAGCTTCTGGATCACCAAATCCGGCCGCAGCCGGTCGATCCCCCTCACGCATCGCGCGATGGAGGTGGTCACCGCGCAGGCCGGCCGCCGCGGCGGCCCCTTCTCCGGCATCCTGCAGCACAGGTACCGCGCGGTCTGGAACGAGGCGAAGGAATCGATCGGACTGGGGTCGGACGCCGACGTCGTGCCCCACGTGCTGCGCCACACCTGCGCGTCGCGCCTGGTGCAGGGCGGGATCGACATCCGCCGCGTCCAGACCTGGCTCGGCCACCAGACGCTGACGATGACGATGCGCTACGCCCACCTCGCCACCAACGACCTCGACGTCTGCGTGCCGATCCTGGAACGCCGCTGATCGCGACCGCCCTCCGGCCAGCCGCCGGCGCCGGATGATGCCGGCGTTCCTTTCGATCGACCGTCGGCGCCCTCCCCCTCATCCCGAGGTGCGAGCCTGCACGCCCCCGCCAGCGGAGCATGACCCCGCGCGGCGAACCTCGAAGGACGCATGCCTCTGCAAGCCGCCGCCTCACTGCGTCGCGCCGCTGGCCCGTCCGCCGCGCCGTCATCAACTCTGCTGCACTCGAGCATCTGCAGGCGGGCATCGAAGCCCACCCGCGCGGCCTCCTCATCGGTGTCATGCCGGGGCCGCGAAGCCGAACCCGGAATCCAGCGTGTTGACCGAGATGGAAGTGCGCGGCGCTCGTGCCCGTCCGGGAGCCGGCACTCTGGATTCCGGGTTCCGCTGCGCGGCCCCGGAATGACGTGTCCCGCGGGCCAAAGCGTGTCGCGATCTTTCAGATTCGCTCCGGACGCATCAGGTCCTTGTCTTCGCACATGTCTTTCACCCGAAACCGGTGCCCCCTTTCGGGAGACATGCTTCAGCCGCACCGGGACGGACGGTGAGGACGAGGGGCTGGAGACCGGCACCCCCACCTTCGTCATTCCGGGGCCGCGCGGCGAACCCGGGATCCGGCGCCGCGCCGCATGCGAAGCTCGCCCCGCGCGGGCGCGATACGGTGAAGGTCGGCGTCCTGGATTCCGGCTTCCGCTCCGTGGCCCCGGAATGACGCCTGCCTATCGAAACCGCATTCGCCGTTCCGCCCCCGCGGACGCCCTCGTCGCCGTCATGCCAAGGCGCATCGTCCTCGCCGACACGCCCATCGCCCGGAACCGCCTCCGGAGCCGAACCGCGGCTTGACGGGAAACACAGCATCCCATCCCCCTGTCGGTACCTTCTCCCCGCAGCGGGGAGACGGGGTCGCGGTTGCGATTGCGGTGCCATATCCCCCACCTTTGAGAATGGCGAAGCCATCGATGACGGCTTCTTCTCCCCGCTCGCGGGGGAAGAAGCCGGCAGGGGTTCATACCAGCGGTCTTTTCGATTGACCCACGGCGCTGCCCCTCATCCGCCTGCCGGCACCTTCTCCCCGCAAGCGGGGAGAAGGGGCACGGCCGCGACATCGGCACCAGGTAGGCGACCTTTGCGACCGGCGAAGCCGTCGGTGACGGCGTTCTTCTCCCCGTGTTACGGGGAGAAGAACGCCGGCAGGCGGATGAGGGGCGGCGCGAGGGTCGAAGGTAGAGGCCAGTCGTATCAGGGGCGGCGCGGAAGGTCGACGATGAGGGCCTCCGGTGTGCCGGCCGATGCGGGCGGCGCGGGCCGTGCCCACGCAGGCCGGGCCGGGCACGCCGTGCTCATGCCGCTCTGCCGGTCAGGTCGTGCAGCAGCTGGCGGTTCTGCTCGATGGTCGATGCATCCTCCAGATGCCTGCGCGCCAGCGCCAGCGCTGAGTCGCGCAGCTGCAGCCGCTGCCCGCGGTCCATCCGCGACACGTCCTCGATCTTTTCCCGGAAGGCATCGGGATCCGCCAGCGGCAGGTCCCAGCCCGCGCCCGTCGAAGCCAGTCCGCGCCAGGGCGTGGTATCGGCGATGAGCACCGGAAGCCCGACCGCCAGCGCTTCCAGAATGACGTGGCCGTAATTCTCTCCCCGCGTGGGAAGGAAGAAGAGATCGTATCGCGCGAGCGTCTCCGGGACCGCGGCATGCTCGACCTCGCCGCGATGGACGGCCGAGACATGGGGCGGAAGGTCGGCGATCGCCCGTCTGCACAGGTCCCAATAGGCATCGTCGCGCACGGGGCCGTAGATGTCGAGCGAGGCAGGCGTGGACAGCCGCGACAGCACGTCGATGGCGTAGTCGAGGTTCTTCATCGGCGTGATCCGGGAGAGGAAGCAGATGCGGATCGGACCGGTGCGCTCCTCCGCCATGGTCGCCGGAACGGCGGCCTGCGGGCCCGGAAGATCGGACGCCACCCGGATACGCGGAGCCGACGCCGGGAACATGCGCAGGACGTCCGCACGCTCATGCGGGGTCGATGCCTGGAAGAGCACCTGTCCGTGGAGCCGCAGCGCGGCCGCTGCCGCCAGGTAGGCCTTCTTCTTCCCGGGTTTGATGGCGAGCGCCGACGGGGCGAATTCGCCCCGGGGTGCAAGCAGGCAGGGCCGACGGGGGAACAATCCCAGCCTGCGGCAGAGGAGCGGCAGGATGGTGAATTCGGGATCGAAGAAACTGTTCAGGTAGAGCGCGTCGTGCGGCGTGTCGCGCACGAGGCGCACGAGGGCCGGGAGCCTTCGCCCGGCGGGGCTGGCATACCAGACCGAAGCCTTGCCGACCCGGTTCCACGCGTCGACGTCGACGCCGCCATAGGCCCGCTCGTCCGTCGCATCGCGGTCGGACGTGACGATCCGGAAATCGAACGCGTCGCCGAGGGCCTCGACGAGGTTGGCGATCGTTCGGATCGGGCCGCCGGACCTGTAGCCGGGGAGGTCATCGCGTATGAACACCGGTATGATACCAGCGGTCTTTTCGATTGACCCACAGCGCTGCCCCTCATCCGACTGCCGGCACCTTCTCCCCGCAAGCGGAGAGAAGGGGGCACGGCCGCGACATCGGCACCAGGTAGGCGACCTTTGCGACCGGCGAAGCCGTCGGTGACGGCGTTCTTCTCCCCGTGTTACGGGGAGAAGGTGCCGGCAGGCGGATGAGGGGCGGCGCGAGGGTCGAAGGTAGAGGCCAGTCGTATCAGGGGCGGCGCGGAGGGTCGACGACGAGGGCCTCCGGTGTGCCGGCCTAAGCGGGCGGCGCGGGCCGTGCCCACGCAGGCCGGGCCCGGCACGCCGTGCTCATGCCACTCTGCCGGTCAGGTCGTGCAGCAGCTGGCGGTTCTGCTCGATCGTCGATGCATCCTCCAGATGCCTGCGCGCCAGCGCCAGCGCTGAGTCGCGCAGCTGCAGCCGCTGCCCGCGGTCCATCCGCGACACGTCCTCGATCTTTTCCCGGAAGGCATCGGGATCCGCCAGCGGCAGGTCCCAGCCCGCGCCCGTCGAAGCCAGTCCGCGCCAGGGCGTGGTATCGGCGATGAGCACCGGAAGCCCGGCCGCCAGCGCTTCCAGAATGACGTGGCCGTAATTCTCTCCCCGCGTGGGAAGGAAGAAGAGATCGTATCGCGCGAGCGTCTCCGGGACCGCGGCATGCTCGACCTCGCCGCGATGGACGGCCGAGACATGGGGCGGAAGGTCGGCGATCGCCCGTCTGCACAGGTCCCAATAGGCATCGTCGCGCACGGGGCCGTAGATGTCGAGCGAGGCAGGCGTGGACAGCCGCGACAGCACGTCGATGGCGTAGTCGAGGTTCTTCATCGGCGTGATCCGGGAGAGGAAGCAGATGCGGATCGGACCGCTGCGCTCCTCCGCCATGGTCGCCGGAACGGCGGCCTGCGGGCCCGGAAGATCGGACGCCACCCGGATACGCGGAGCCGACGCCGGAAACATGCGCAGGACGTCCGCACGCTCATGCGGGGTCGATGCCTGGAAGAGCACCTGTCCGTGGAGCCGCAGCGCGGCCGCTGCCGCCAGGTAGGCCTTCTTCTTCCCGGGTTTGATGGCGAGCGCCGACGGGGCGAATTCGCCCCGGGGTGCAAGCAGGCAGGGCCGACGGGGGAACAATCCCAGCCTGCGGCAGAGGAGCGGCAGGATGGTGAATTCGGGATCGAAGAAACTGTTCAGGTAGAGCGCGTCGTGCGGCGTGTCGCGCACGAGGCGCACGAGGGCCGGGAGCCTTCGGCCGGCGGGGCTGGCATACCAGACCGAAGCCTTGCCGACCCGGTTCCACGCGTCGACGTCGACGCCGCCATAGGCCCGCTCGTCCGTCGCATCGCGGTCGGACGTGACGATCCGGAAATCGAACGCGTCGCCGAGGGCCTCGACGAGGTTGGCGATCGTGCGGATCGGGCCGCCGGACCGGTAGCCGGGCAGGTAGTAGCGGACGAACACCATGATGACGGGCCGCGGCTGCGCCATCACGGCCTCCCGCCGCCGCCGGCAGGCGCCATGCGGGTTCCGCTTCGCGTCGGTTTCGCCCGCGCCGCGTGCATGGATTTCATGGGGCACGAACTTTTTTTCAACGCCAAGGTCCTGATTTCATTGGGTCGGCATGCAGCCCGAGGGGCAATGAAGAAAAAATTCCGAACCCCTCTGTCCCCACCCCCTCCGGGCGGCCGCATCCTTTGCGGGCGCTGCCGGATCGATCCCCGATCCGGGACGCACCGAAAGGGAGACCGTGCATGCAATATGACCACATCGCCGCCCCGGAGAGCTTCCCCGACGCCGCCGGCGCCTTCGACACCTACATGAATGCCTTCGAGGCCTTCAAGGCCGAGAACGACGCCCGGCTGCTGGCGCTGGAAAGCCGCAAGTCGGTCGATCCGCTGGTGGAGGACAAGCTGGCGCGCATCGAGCAGACCCTCCAGAAGGTCGACCAGGAGTTCCTGCGCCTCAACCGCCCGATCCTGGCCCGGGTGGACGGCGCGAGCGAGGCCAAGAGCGCCTTCGAGCGCTATGTCCGCAGGGGTGATCCCTCGCATCTGCTCTCGCTCGAGGGCAAGGGCATGAGCGTCGGCTCCGAGCCCGACGGCGGCTTCCTCGTGCCCGAGAGTTCCGAGACGGCGCTGTTCGGGGAGCTGAAGGAGCTCTCCCCCATCCGCCGCATCGCCGGGCACCTCACCGTCTCGTCCAGCGTCTACAAGCGGCCCTTCGTGACCGCGGGCGCGGCCACCGGCTGGGTGGGCGAGACCGACGACCGCCCGGTCACCGGCACGCCGAAGATCGCCGAGCTCTCCTATCCCACGATGGAGATCTATGCCTGCCCCGCCGCCACCGGCAAGCTTCTCGACGATGCCGCCGTGGACGTGGATGCCTGGCTGAACCGCGAGATCGTGGATGCCTTCGCCACCGCCGAGAGCCGCGCCTTCGTCTCCGGCACCGGCGTGAACCAGCCCAAGGGCTTCCTCGCCTACGACCAGGCCGCCAACGACGCCTGGGCCTGGGGCAAGGTGGGCTACGTGGCGACCGGCGTCTCCGGCGGCCTGCCGGCCGACTATGCCGCCGACGTGCTCTACGACCTCGTCTTCGCGCTGAAAGCCGCCTACCGCCGCAATGCGCGCTTCGTGATGAACCGGATGACCCAGTCGGCCATCCGGCGCATCAAGGACGACAACGGCAACTACCTCTGGCAGCCGGATCTCGCCGGCAGCCTGCGTCCCACCCTGCTCGGCTTCCCGGTGGAGGAGTGCGACGACATGCCCGACATCGCGCCGGGCGCGGCCAGCCTCGCCTTCGGCGATTTCGAGCGCGGCTATCTGGTGGTGGACCGCCGCGGCGTGCAGGTGCTGCGCGATCCCTACTCGGCCAAGCCCTACGTGCTGTTCTACGTGACCAAGCGGGTGGGCGGCGGCATCAGCGACTTCAACGCCATCAAGCTCCTGAAGTTCGCGGCATGAGGCGCGCGCGCGGAGGCGGCCGGTCTCCGCGCGCCCGTAACGAGGCAGGGGCCGAGGCCTCCGCGGCGACGTTCCACGCCGCGTGAGGCCCGCCCCGGCGCGGATGGCGGGCTTCTCTCTCCCGTCATTCGCAGGCGGCCGCCGGGTGTTGGGTCCCGGCGGCCGTCATTCTTGCGCAATCTCGCGGTAGAGCGCGGCATAGCGCTCGGCCACCGCGGCGGCGCTGAAGCGCGCGGCATTGGCGAAGCCGCGCTCCACCAGACCGGCGCGATAACGCTCGTCGGCGATCACGCGGTCGACGCCGGCACGGATGCTTGTGACATCGAGGGGATCGACCAGGCAGGCGCCCTCGCCCGCCACCTCCGGCATCGAGGAGAGGTTGCTCGTCACCACCGGCCGGCCAACCGCCTGCGCCTCCACGATCGGTAGCCCGAAACCTTCATATGTCGAGGCGAAGAGTACGAGATCGGCGGCGACGTACTCGGAAAGCAGTTCCTCGCGCGACAGCCCGACCCGGCTCTCGAACGCGATTCCATGCCGGCGCAGAACACTCTCCTGTGCCGGGTCGAGTTCACCGACCACCACGAGGAGACAGGACAGTCCTTCAAGCGCTTCCGCCACCCGCTCGAGGTTCTTGTTCGGCCGTGTCCCGATCTGCAGGATGCGCGGGCGCGCAGCATCGAACTCCTTCGGGGACGGCTGGAACTCGGCGGAGACGCTGTTGTGGATCACCCGGATCTTGCCCGGATCACAGCGCACACTGGCAATCAGCGCCTGCCGCGTCGTCTCCGAAATGGCCACCACGGCACGGCAGCGCCGCACAGGCAGCCAGTACCAGAACAGCCAGAGCACGAAGCGCCTGACGCCGCGCAGCCGCCCAAGCAGAACGAGATCATGCACGGTCAGGACCGTCCGGCGCGGATCGAGCAGAAGCACGAGGTAGTGTACGTCCCCGGTGACGTGATTGACGTCGCTCTGGGCCGCGCGCGCCGCCCACATATCCTTCAGGCGCGGCAGCAGGCCGGTCGAGGGATGACGGCAGGTCCAGACCTTCACCCGGCAGTCTGCGGGCATAGCGGTGCGGACGTCTTCGAACAGTCGCTCGATGCTGAAGACGTTCGGGCGGGGATGGCGGGTGAAGTGGGTGATGTACGCGGATAACATCAAATTTCACAGAACTCAGTCAGCACGCCTAAGCACAACCCACCCTGTCTTCTTTAATACATAGATAGCTACCGTCATGAACAGGAATACCCTCAAAAGACCAATATACGTATACAAGGCGTAATCGGAACCAATCGATAACGATATAGCGACAAATAGGAGTAATATTCGCTGAAGCGGATTCCTAATCCATACATTCGCAATCACTGAACCCAGCGATATTAGAAAGCCGGAGACAATTCCGGATACAATAACGAAATTAATACCTCCCCATATGTAATCTGCAACCGGTCTTATTAGCGACACAGAATTATACTCGTTACCAGTCAGCTGGATAGACAAGACCCGACCAAGATCCGCTAGGGGCTTGTCAGGCCAAAAGTACCTCGGTACGAACGCCAACGGTAACAAGAGGGAGTACGCCTCATCAACTCTTCTCTTTAGTTCGTCAAGTTGTCCCAAGTTATACATCTTTAGAGCAGTCGCACCTGTCCGTGTGTTGTCGATTCGATTCACAACGCGATCTAGAAGACGGGTGCTACCGTAAACTTCGACCGCGCTATCGTCGAACAGAGTACTGAATGCTTCAGCTACATCTACTTGCCCATACGAGTCCCGATATAGACGGAGCGGCTCGATAACGGAGTAAGCAGCGAAGATCAAAAATAATGTGGCACTAACGTATCTGAGGCGTAAATTTCCGTTCATCCAGCTCGCGACAGCAAGCAGCGCAACCGGCAGAAACACCTGAAACTTAAATCCCGAAATGAATCCTGCGAGCGTCCATAGGACGACTAAGCCGTATACTCCCCGTTTTCCACGACGATGTCTTTCTGCCACCAAAGCTACCAAAAGAAGTAAAGGCATCCCAAGGCGCGCCGCAATCGATATAGGATCTAGCCAAACCGGCGCTTCACTTACCATGTCGACCGACCTAAAGTAACCATAGTATCCGGCCATCGTCAGGACAATCAGTACAACGCTGGCGCCCAATGAGTACGCATAGCTAATCCGTGAGATCGTGAGCGGATGTAGAGTTAGCTGCGGAAAACGGAACCTTATTACCTTAGCTTCAGCGGTAAGTCGGAAAACAACGTGTCCAACTATGACGGATATTAAATATACGGCCACGACTATGAATACTTCATCCAGCCAGATAGATATAGTTTTATAATTATCACCCGCGTAACCGAACAACCCTAATGCATTTAGCGTGAAGTACTCCACTATCTGAAGGCCAAGTATGCCCCAGAACCAACTATATCCTATCTTCTTCGATCGGAGCCCCCTGTAAGCTTGAATAAATGCATATATTCCAACAGCTATGGCGGCGACCGTTATGGTGTTATAATCTATCAGGGTAACACCTTCCTTAAGAAGCGTCTGGATATATCACTAATCACCTCTCCTCCGCTAAACCAAGGAAGTATCTTATGCCTCTCGTGCCGATGCAAACGATTTAGACTCAAACGGACCGCTAAGTTAATATCATCAGGACTGTCAATTGCCTCATGCGACAAGAACTCTGGATATCGCGATACGAGAGACGTGAGCTCTTTACATCCGAAATCATCAATGCTGACTACCGCCCATACTTCTCCAGGACGCACGTGCGAGTGAAACCCTCTACGCTCGCGAATAAAGGCCGCGATATCTGCCTTTTTATTCATCTGCGCCTCCCGCTCTTGGTGGGAGTAACTCGCCAGCTTTGTACTTACATCATTCGTTCTCGTAAGGTAACTGAAATGCCAACCTGCGTTATAGATAAAATTTTTTCCGGTAATCACATTTTCCCAGCGGGCACTTCTCATTTCCTGCGGAGATCGCAGCAGCCTCCTAGGAAAAACCACCGGACCCGCCCAGACTGCATCCAGACCATGAATTAACTTGTAATTGAACTTGAAGTTATAGGTATCCAGGCCTAGATAACTTATCTCCGAACATCCAAATTGCGTGATCGCAGTCAACGCACTTGGTCTAGGGATTTCATCCACGTCGGAAAACAAAATTATATCTTCATCCCTGCACTTCTCCATATAATGAACTAATGAATTTCTACTATAATACTCTCGCTGCCAAGGATCTTTTCCAACCAGTTTCTCCAACCAAACGACATCTACTTTATGGCGATATTCTTCCGGGATTCGATCGATAACGTAACTCAAATTTATATTCTTACTTCGCCCAGTGAATGTCTCGTTAGAAGCTACAACGATATGCCTTTCAACACAACTGCTTAGCAAGGAGAGTCGTATATTCAGAATTTCATATTCGTCATTCAGCAGGACGCAGTCAATTATCACGACAGACTACCCTCACATCAATCTAAGTGTTACTGCTAATTTCCGAGCGCGCCCGAGCCACCTATTCCAGATAGTTCGCACCCAAAGATATCGCCATCTATGCGGCGATTCTATTATAATTCTCATATACCGATAATAATATAGGGGAACAAAACTAGCTATTTCTCTCGCCTGCGTATCAACAAATTTGAAAACTTCCCTATTCTCCACATATTTCGATCTCTCAATTATACCCATAAGCTCACGGCCGATAAGTATGTAGACAGCTTTGCGATCAATACGAAAGTCCGCTGCCATCCTTCTAAGTAGATCTATCCTCTTAATCCAAAATTTATTAAACCCCTTCGGGTCCCGTGCCATAACTTCTGTCCATGATCCTGCTACACCACGCCGATACACAGACATCGGCCTATCTATGTAGAGGGCGCCGCCGTTCCTGGCTCCGTAAGCTTGGACGTAAACATCGATCGCACCGCCACACTCCGATAGCCAAGAGGGCATATCTTTCAACATCTGAGCTTTGACCAGTATACTCGCAGTAGGCATGAAACTACCCCCGCCAAATATAACATCTTGTGTCTTTATTATTCTGTTTCTACTGGATACCCTATTTACAGGACCTACGAGATCAGAAGAATCCCCGTACTGTATCATACACGAATGAAAAGATATGTCGACTCCGCGCACTGTGTTAATGCAACCGATCTGCAAACTGAGCTTGTTTCCGTCGATCCAATAATCATCCCCTTCACAGAAGGCGATCCACTCTCCCCGGCATGCAGCGAGCGCGCGCTTATAGTTACTGTATATTCCGACGTTTGATTGCGCAGTCAGAACCCGGATTATATTCGGGTATCTTGCTTGATATTCTCTGACAATTTCTAAAGTCGCGTCTGTTGATGAATCGTCGGCAATTACCAGTTCAATTGCGAACCCACATTCTTGTCTCACCACTCCTTCAATTGCCTGTGCTATATATTTCTCATGGTTATAGGTAAGCATGAGCACAGACACAGTCGGATCGATGGGTAGGACGCTGGCGTCGCTGCACTCGTTTGTCGATTTTTCCATCATGAATGCTTAATACGTTTGATATTAGTCAACAACCGCTTTGCGATAGTTGCCCCGCCTCCAACATTCAGAACAATAACCACAAATAAGAACACTACGGTGCCGCTGGAGATACCGATTAGAAGGCTCGCCACTGGAGGGACTGCCTTGGCCTGAGCGACGAGAAATGCAACCATAATTGCCATAGCTGCTGCTAACAGGACTATCGAAGTGACGTCGCGCAGCTGCGCCAACGCTCCGTAACCCGCTAACTGAGATAGATAATGCGTGTTTATGAAGAAGCTGGCTATTCCAACCGCGACCATTCCCCAAGCGATCCCTATTGGTCCGAACTGGGATGCACCGAGCAGAATGATGATACCTATTATTTTCTTGATCACCTCCAATCTGAAGAAGAGGTCAGCGCGGCCAAGCGCCAGCAGCGCTTGAAGATTCAGAACATGCATCGGCATCAGAAGGCTTGCCAAGCACAATACCTGGAGGAAAGGAGCACTCGGTAGCCACTTCTCGCCAAACAGGGAGAGCACAAGCGGCTCGGCGACGGCGGCTAAGCCGAGCATCGCTGGTGCGTGGATCAGCATGCTCCCCAGAAGGGCGGAACGGAAGTTCTCTTTCAAGCGAATGCTATCGACTGCGGCCAGGCGTGAGAAATGCGGAAAAGCAACGCGAGCGATGATGCTATTGAGGATGGTCGCTGGCGTCTGAGCGGTGGTATCCGCTCGTGTATAGTAGCCGAGCGCCGTGACGCCGTAAAAGACCCCCACAAGAACGGTATAGATGCGGCTATAGACCGTTTCGAGCAAGGCTGAGGCCAATATATATCCACCAAATCCGAACAGCCGGCGTGCGCTAGCCAAGCTCACTACGAATGCGGGACGCCAAGGGCTGACCACCCATGTCAAAAGTGTCGTTACGGCGGCGGCTACGAATGCCTGCATCGCCAGCGCCCAAACCCCCCAACCCTGCCAGGCCAGCCAGACGGCGATGCCCCCGGACAGGATGGCCGACCCGATGCTGACGACCACCAACGGCCGGAAGTTCATCGTCTTCGTGAAGAGGGCACGCGGCACGGCGCCGATGGCGCCGGCGAGAACTGTCAGTGCCATCACTCCCGCGAGCGGTTCAAGAACGGGGACGCCGTACAGATCTGCAATTAATGGTCCGGACAGGAAAAAAAGTCCAGCGACTGTGGTTCCTAGCCCAGCGTTCAACCAGAAAACGGTCGACTCGTCGACAAGCGTGGTGTCCTGCTGCTGGATGAGCGCGCTGGACAGGCCACCTTCTGCAAAAATTCCCGCGATGCCCGAGAACAGATAGAGGAGCGCGATGGTGCCGAAGGCTTCCGGCGACAAGAGCCGGGCGAGAACGATCGAGATGCCGAACTGCACTCCCTGCCGCAGTAGTATGTCTGCCGCACTCCAAACTGTTGCAGAAATCGCATTCGCCTTGTCAGGCATGTAGCTCTGTGGCGTTGCCGTTTTGGCGTTGGCGCATGTAACTATCGCGTGAAAAATGATAAAGCGTCCGGCGCGTAGACCGGAATATTAAGCGCCATTAATACTTCCTCCCTTTCTTCAAATGAATCATCCACAAAGATCGAATCTCGTGAAATATAACGGGATTTTTTTTCACCGTTTACCAGATGTATTATTTCATCAAACAATTCGGATATGCGATAATTACTGAGTACAGGTCGAACTGGGCGAGAGGAACGAGTGATCAGCACGATCCGCTTTCCAGAAGCCGCGGCCTGGAACAAAAAGGTCACCAAAGTGATATTAAGAGAATTTTCAATTATGAGACAGTCGTCCAGATCGACATAAACCGAAGCATAATTAACATCGACAATCGCTTTATACTCCAAAGCTCTGTGAGCTCTATATTCAGTTTTATTCCCATTCGGTAGACGAACCAGTGTATCACTGAAGTCAAACAGCGTTAAAAGGGGTAAATTTATCCCGCTGAGACGATTTACACCCGAACTTCCAGCGATACGGCACGCGACTTCCATCAGAGTAAGCCGCCCCTGGTAGTCCCGCTTCGCCTGGAAAAACCACGCGCCGCGCATTCTGAGCAGACTGTTGATCGAGTTAGCGATCTCTTCAAACTCGAATCTTTCTCCGGCAAAGGCTTCCGAAGAGGCACTGATTCCATTTACAATCCTATTACGCTCTCGCGGCTCCACCAGCAGTAACCGACCATCAGAGCGAGTAAAGCAATCTATAGTATATTCCTGGCCGGGCAGATACTCAAGTATTATGCAGTCTGGATTCTCGCGAATATATGATTCTACGGCTTCCCGGTCCGAGCATAGTCTGTGCCGTCGCCCTCCATATCCCACATCAGGCTTGAGGTAAACAGGAAATTTATCAACATCTTCAGATCGTGCGTAGATCTTGGGAGTCTTCACACTATTCTGCAATATCCGGTATGTTTCAAGTTTTGAGTTGCAAATACTTACCGCACTATGTTCAGGAGTTACAACAGTACAACTAAAGGCGCTCCGAGACTCACTTAGCTTGTATATTACGCTGTCCATAGCGGGGTATAGGAGATCGATTTTTTCGGCCTCGACAACGCTCGCGAGAAAGTCGACAAATCCGGAGTCGTTTACTTGTGGAATACAATTTACTATATCCGAGTAGTACATTTGACCAGAATCGAATGTAGATGTACCACCAACCAAATGGAAGTGTCTAGACATCGATACTGACCGGAATATCTCTAATCCTATTTCCGATCCGCAAGGAAAAACCAAAACTCGGCGTCGCATTATTATTCCCGCAAATGGAGAAATATCTATTTTATCTATTCCCAGACAGCCCACGAACAGTAGGGTTGAAAAGGTGAGCGCATAAACCGTAGATTCTTGTACCCAATGACCTCTCGCATAGCCAAAGTTTCCCCAGGGAATTGTTTACAATTGAATTCGTCGAAAACAATAACTGACCCTCTAACTAGGCGATCGCTAATCAGCTGAAGGGTATCGCGCGTCGGTTTGTAAAGGTCCATGTCAAGTACAGCCATCGCTACGACTGCATGGGGATTTCGTTCGAGCCATTCCGGTAGCGTAGAGCTGACATCGCCTTTGATTATCTCATGCTTTTTCACATGAGGCATCGGCGCAGCCGCCTCATGCAGAGCGACGAGGCGCTCCAGAGTTTCTTCGTATCCAGATTCGGTACTGTAGTCGCCAATCTCAGAATATAACCCATCTTGGGCATCCACGTGCGGGAAACCTTCAAAAGTATCGAATGAAACCAGAGTACGACTAACATTGAACGGTTCGAATATACTACGCAAATTTGACAATGTTACAGTACTAGATCCCCACTGGACGCCGAATTCGCATATTAAACCAGGTACATCTAGGATCTTTTTATATAGATCTGCATAATACAAAACTCTCGACAGAGCTTCAACTTTAACCCCGATAAGCGCATGCCGATGCCAATTGGGGCCCATTCTGGGGATCAGCTTGTAGTACTCAGATCTAAGTGATTCCGACGAGTTTTTATCCCCACCAGACGTGTACTCTGTGCCAATTTTTTCCATCTAATGCTCGCTCAAGCCCTTTCAGTTATCTCCACGATCGCCGCAATCACGCGGCAGTCCTCCGGCGTGACCGCCGTGCCGGTCGGCAGCACCACCACGCGATCGGCCACCACCTGCGTTTGCGGCAGGAGCGCCCCCGCATTGGGGAAAAGGTCCCGGTAGGGCTGCATCCGGTGCACGCCGGGCCAGAAGTAGCGTCGGGCGAGCACGTTTTCGGCCTGCAGCGCCGCCACGATGGCGTCCCGCGTCACCGGGCAGTTCGGTCCCACTTCCATCACGACATACTGGTAGTTGCCGGCCTCTTCCGCGTCATAGGGAAGGATCGACAGGCCGGGCAGTTGGCAGATCGCTTCGCTGTAGGCCGCGTGGTTGCGTCGATTGGTGGCGATCACGGTCTCTATGCCGTCGAGGTTGACCAGGCCCATCGCCGCGCAGATCTCCGTCATCTTGCCGTTGGTGCCGGGATGGATCACGTTGTCGAAGCCCGCGAAGCCGAAATTGCGCATCAGCCGCATGCGCTGCGCCAGTTCGTCGTCATTGGTGGCGATGGCGCCGCCCTCGAAGGTGTTGAAGAACTTCGTCGCGTGGAAGCTGAACACCTCGGCCGAGCCGAAGCCGCCGATCTTCCGTCCGCCCTGGCTGCAGCCGAAGGCATGCGCGGCGTCGAACATCAGTTTCAGCCCGTGCTCGTCGGCGATCGCCTGCAATTCGTCGACCGGCGCGCCGCGCCCCCACAGATGCACGCCGAGAATGCCGGTGGTGCGCGAGGAGATCATCCGCCGCACGGCCGCGGGCGAGAGGTTGTGGGTATCGGGGTCGATGTCGGCGAATACCGGCGTGATGCCCTGCCAGTAGAGCGCATGCGCGGTGGCAACGAAGGTGTAGGAGGGAACGATCACCTCGCCGGAGAGATCGAGCGCCCGGATCGCGATCTCCAGCGCCACCGTGCCGTTGCAGATCGCCAGGCAGTGGCGCACGCCGAGATGCTCGGCCAGCCGTCGCTCCAACTCCTCCACCAGCGGCCCGCCATTGGCGAGCCGGCCGCTGTCGAACATGGCGTCGGCCATGCGCATGAAGGCCGCGCGGTCGCCGACATTCGGCTTGCCGACATGCAGCGGCTCCGCGAAGGCCGGCGGCGCGCCGTTGATCGCGAGATCGGCCGGTGAGCGGATGGTCTTTCCGGAAGAAGCCTGCCGGGGCGAGGTCCTATCGAGCATGGTCCGGTCTCCTTTTCTCGGCGGCGCGGCATCCGGCCGATCCGGTCGGCACCGCATGTGCGGCCAATTCATCCACGGGGTCCCGGACCCGGCCTATTCTTCGGCACCGCAACCGAGGGAGACCGCCATGACCACCGAATCGACCAGCCTGCTCCACCTTCCCTACATCATGCCCTCGCAGGCACAGAAGCACGTCACCCACAACGAGGCGCTGCGCCGGCTGGATGCGCTGGTGCAGATCGGCGTCGAAAGCCGCGCGCAGGCCGCGCCCCCCGCCCCGGCGGCAGAGGGTGCGCGCTACATCGTCCCGGCGGAGCCCGGCGGCGCGTGGGGAGGGCCGGCCGGCGCCATCGCCGCCCGGCAGGACGGTGCCTGGGCCTTCTATCCGGCGGCCGAAGGCTGGCTCGCCTATGTTCGCGACGAGGCGCTGCTGCTCGTGCGCCGCGACGGGGCCTGGCACCCGGCCGTGAACATCGAGGAGACACCGCGGCTCGGCATCGCGACCGCGGCCGACGACACCAACCGCCTCGCCGTCAGCGCGGCGGCGACGCTGCTCAGCCATGCCGGCGGCGGCCACCAGCTGAAGATCAACAAGAATGCGGCGGGCGATACGGCCGCGCTGCTGTTCCAGACCGGCTGGAGCGGCCGTGCCGAGCTGGGCCTGCCCGGCGGCGACGACTTCACGCTGAAGGTCAGTTCCGACGGCAGCGCCTGGACCGAGGCGATGCGGGTCGACCGCGCCAGCGGCGCCGTGTCCTTCCCGGCCACCGGGCCGGCAGGCGTGGTGAAGGCGGCCGACAGCGTGGCCTGGACGGGCGCGCATTCCTTCGCCCAGCCGGTGAAGCTCGGCGCCTCCACAACGCCCAACGTGCCGCTCACCGTGTCGGGCTCGGTCGGCGGCTCCGACGGTGCGTTCCATGTCTACAACACGCTGTCGGCGGCCTATGTCGGCTGCTTCCAGGCCTATGCGCCCAATCTCATCGGCGGCCAGCAGGCCTATTGCACCATCGGCAAGGTCGCCTCGCTCTACAACCGGGCGGCCTTCGCCTATACGCATGTCGCCGACGGCAGCGCGGCCAACCGCTTCTCCATCGGCTTCTTCGGCGCCGACAATCTGTTCAACGTCCAGGCCGGCGGCAATGTCGGCATCGGCACCACGGCGCCCACGGCCAGGCTGCACGTCGCTGGCACGGTCCGCATCGGCACGTTCACGATCGCCGGCCTGCCCGGTGCAGCGGCTGCGGGAGCCGGTGCGCTTGCCTATGTGTCGGATGCGGCCGGCGGCCCCGCCCTCGCCTGCTCCGACGGTGCGTCGTGGCGCGTCCTTGCAGCGCTCGGCGCGCCGGTGATCTGACATGATCAAGCGGGCTTCCGGAGCACGAGCACAACCACGGAGTCCCAGGGGATATTGCTGGCATAGACGAAGTTCAGCAGCCAAGAGATTCCGTCGCGCAACGCGCCGCGAAGCCCGCGAACGATCCGTTTCGCGATCCCCTTCCCGGACGCCCGGTAAGAAGGCGTATACCGAACGAATTCGAAGGGAATGGCCTGGCAGAGCTGCTCGAAGACCGATCGCGAAAGCGCGCTGCGATGGGTGGGGTCGCCGTTCTGCGGAGGCAGGCCGAACGGGCTCTGCGCATTCGGAAAACGCAGCACGAGGTGCCCGCCGGGCTTCAGCATCGTTCGGGCCGCCGCGAGGCGCGAGACCACGACATCCAGCGGAAAATGCTCGAACACGTCGAAGGCGACGATCACGTCGAACTGACCGGCATGGTCGCCGGCGATGTCCTCGATCGCCGGGTCTATCAGTTCCACGCCCTCTCGTCGGGCAGCCTCGAGCAAGCTCTCGATGATTTCGATCCCCGCGACCTCCGCTCCCCGTGCCCGCGCCCATGCGAGGAACGAGCCGGACCCGAACCCGATCTCCAGCACCCGCTTCCCCGCAACGTCGATCCCGCGCATTTCGCCGGCGAAATAGCGGCTGTCATCATCGGTGAAGGTGAACGGCCGGTGCCAGCCCTTCCACTCTTCGTATCCGGCGTAGAGGCTCTGGGGATCACTGGTCGCTTGCATGGTACCGCTCTTCCGCCTTACGACCGACTGCGCCGGACGGTGCAAGACCAGTCTGATGCAGGAGTTCGTCGATTCTCCGCGCCCTTGCTGCACAGCCATAGGCCGGGACGCACCGGGCGTAAGCCCGCTCGATCATGGCTGCGCGAAGTTCGGGCCGATCGAGATAAAAGCGGACTTTGTCACAAAGCTCTTCCGCCGTGGCGAACGTGTCGATCTCGGTGCCCACGTCGAAGAACTCGCGCACCTCCGGATTGTCGATGTGCAGCATGAACCCTTTGCATGCCGGGATCTCGAACGTCCGAGTGGAGACCAGATCAGCCCACCCATTCGGAGCTGCGCCAAAGTGAACTGCAACGTTGATGCAGGCTTTCTGGATAGATTGCGCGTAAGCAACGGCCAGCTGTTCTCCCAGAAAAGTTGCCTTGCGCAATGGACCACCGGCCGTCTGGTCCCAACGGTTGCCGACGATTCCTATGCTGGCGTCAGGCACGCCTTTCGCAAGTCGCTCAAGCCAGACCTGTTTCTCCGCGGAGTGATTCCCAGCATAGAAGACATCGAAGGATTGACGGACATCTGCCGACTCAAACAGCGGCGCATGCGTTCCGTCGACATATCCATGCGGGACGTATGCGACACGGTCCGCGCCCAACAGATCAGACAGGTAATCGATTTGGAAGCTCTTAGTGGTGACAAATAAATCGTACTCATTGAAAGAATTAATGGATACTTGCGGATGATCGAAACTGACATCGGGGTAGAACATAACGGTAGGAACACGAATCTTGCGCAGTTTTCGAAGCGTCGCGATATCGACACCTGCGCCTTTGATGGTCAGGAATACATCGGGTTTCAGCACCGAACACTCCCGAACTACCGCCTCCTGAAAAGCGTGCGCTGTCTCGGTCGCCGTCAATCGCGCGGCGATACGACTAACCAAGCTCCTCGTCCGCGGTAGAGCGAACTTCGCCCGGTCCACCTCCTGCACCGCCCAGCCACAGCGGCGAAAACCCTCAGCGAGACCAGCGCCAGAAGCTCCGTCCCAGAAGTCTCCGGCGAAAACCATTGTCGGCTTTCGGCTCATGTGGAAGCGACACCCGCCAAAGATGCTGGCGTCCGCATCGTCCCGTCGCCCGAAACCGAGCGAAGACCAAGCGCCTGTCTTAGGCCGGCATGCGTCTCACGGAAACTCCAGGTCTGCATCCGCTTCAGGCTCGCTTCGCCCATGCGCGCCCGCAATGCGTCGTCAGCAACGATCTGTTCCAGTGCAGCCGTCAACGCATCAAGGTCGCCGGGCGGAACCAAGAATCCGTTCACGCCATTTTCGACAAGATCAGGCGCACACCCGGACTCTGCTCCCACGATGACCGGGAGACCCACCGCCATCGCTTCATTCACGATCAGTCCCCATTGGTCGATCTCGGAGGGGAATACCATCACGTCGCACGCGCCGAGGACCTTCGGCATTTCGGATTGATTGACGAAGCCCGGGAAAGACACGCTCAGCGACGGATAACATCCGGCCAAAGCGCGAAGCTCCTCCTCCATCTCGCCAGAGCCTGCCATGACGAGGTGCAAGGGATACCCGTCCGCCGCCAGCGCGGCGGCAGCCTTTATCAGCAGATCTGGTCGCTTGCCGGGCATGAATTTCGAGATGAACAGCAACGCAGTTTTGCTTCCGACAATTCCCAATCCTGCACGAACTGTTGACCGCTCCTCGTGCGTCAGGCGGCTCGCAGCAAAGAACCGGTCATTGTCGACAGTAAATGGGGCGAAGACGAATTTTCGATCTGGCACTCCCATCCACCTGTAGTATTCGCGGTTACGGGAGCCGATGACGAGCATTTTGCTGCAGGCAGCGAAGACCGATCTGACGAACAGCCGCTTCGCAAGGTCCTGCCGTCTCCTTTTCGCCACCAGCACGTTCATGTCACAGCGAAAGAAGAGATCAGCACCGGAGACACGTGCCGCTACGGCAGCGACGATGCTGGCGGCATGAGAGTATCCGTAGATTGCAACAGCATCAAATCGGCCCTTGATGATGGCCGGAAGCAGTTCAGGGACGACCAAGGAAGAGAATGCGCCGGGCGTAGCCTTCTTATAATTCGGTCCGACAAAGCGGGAGGTGTATCCGGACAAAAGGTCGATGTCCCAGGTCACACTTCTACGAAAGCCGGAGTCATACTCGCCTCGCAACGAAAGATCGCTGAGATAGAAGACCTCCAGCTCGATTTCAGTGTCATTCTCAGCGAGATACCGGTACAAGGGCGCATAGTACTGGATCGGATGCGTGTTGATGATGCAGAGCCGACGGGGACGAGCAGCCTCGCTCACGCTCCCGTCTCCGCTATCTTCATGAGATACTTCCCGTACTCGCTCTTGCCGAGCCGCAGGGCAAGGTCGCGTAGCGCGGCGCGGTCGATGAAGCCCTTGTGGAAGGCCACTTCCTCGGGCGCGGCGATCTTGAAGCCCTGGCGGTGCTCCAGCACGCGGACGAATTCGGCCGCTTCCAGCAGCGAGCCCGGGGTGCCGGTGTCGAGCCAGGCGAAGCCGCGGCCCATGGTCTCCACCGCCAGCGCGCCCTCCTCCAGGTAGCGCCGGTTGAGATCCGTGATCTCGAGCTCGCCCCGCGCCGAAGGCCGGATGTCGCGGGCAAAGCCGCTGGCGCGGCCGTCATAGACGTAGAGCCCGGTCACAGCCCAGTTCGAGCGCGGCGCTGCCGGCTTCTCCTCGATCGAGAGCGCGCGCCGCGCGGCGTCGAACTCGATGACGCCGTAGCGCTGCGGATCGGCCACGTGATAGGCGAAGAGCGTCGCCTTGTCCCGCCGCGCCACGGCGCGGTCGAGCAGGTCCTGCAGGCCGGTGCCGTAGAAGAGATTGTCGCCGAGGATCAGCGCCGACGGCTCGCCCGCGACGAAGTCCTCGCCGATCAGATAGGCCTGCGCCAGCCCGTCCGGCCGCGGCTGTTCGGCATAGGAGAACCGCATGCCCCAGGCCTCGCCGCTGCCGAGCAGCGCCCGGAAGCGCGGCAGGTCGTCGGGCGTCGAGATCACCAGCACGTCGCGGATGCCGGCCAGCATCAGCACCGACAGCGGATAGTAGATCATCGGCTTGTCGTAGACCGGCAGCAGCTGCTTGGAGACGGCAAGCGTCATCGGATGCAGCCGCGTGCCGCTGCCGCCCGCCAGGATGATGCCCTTCACGCGCCGCCCCTCCGCAAAGCCGTCCGCCGCCCGCGCCGTCACGCCGCCGCGCCGAGGCGCCTGCCGTCGTAGCGGGCCTGCCGGATCGGCCGCCACCAGGCCTCGTTGTCGAGGAACCAGCGCACGGTCTTCTCCAGCCCGGTCTCGAAGCTCTCCTGCGCCCGCCAGCCCAGCTCGGTCTCGATCCGCGTCGCGTCGATGGCATAGCGCAGGTCGTGGCCCGGACGGTCGGCGACGAAGCCGATGAGGTCGCGCCGGCTGCCGCCGCCCGGCCGGGGCGCGAGCCTGTCCAGCGTGTCGCAGATGGCCTCCACCACGGCGAGGTTGCTGCGCTCGTTGCGGCCGCCGACATTGTAGGAGCGTCCCGGAACGCCCTTCGTCGCCACCAGCGCCAGCGCCCGGGCGTGGTCCTCGACATAGAGCCAGTCACGGACGTTGCGGCCGGTGCCGTAGACCGGGATCGGCCGGCCCTCGATGGCGTTCAGGATGGCGAGCGGGATCAGCTTCTCGGGGAAATGGTAGGGCCCGTAATTGTTGGAGCAGTTCGACAGCACCACGGGCAGTCCGTAGGTATGGTGCCAGGCGAGCGCCAGATGGTCCGATGCGGCCTTGGATGCCGAATAGGGCGAGGACGGCGCATAGGGGCTCTCCTCGGTGAAGAGCCCGCCGTCGAGCGGCAGCTGGCCGAACACCTCGTCGGTGGAGACGTGGTGGAAGCGGAAGCGGGCGCGCCGGTCGGCGGGAAGTGCCGCGACATGGGCGCGGGCGGCTTCGAGCAGCGTGCAGGTTCCGACCACGTTGGTCCGAATGAAGGCCGCGGGTCCGTCGATCGAACGGTCGACATGGCTCTCCGCCGCCAGATGCATGACGACGTCGATGGCTTCTTCGGCAAGCAGCGCGGACACGAGCGCGGCGTCGCCGATGTCGCCCTTCACGAAGCGGTAGCGGGGATCGCCGGCGATCGGATCGAGCGACGACAGGCTGGCGGCATAGGTCAGTGCATCGAGATTGACGACGCGGTGACCGGTCGAAGCGATCAGGTGACGGCAGACGGCCGAGCCGATGAAGCCGGCGCCGCCGGTGACGAGGATGTTCATTCAGCCTGCCCCATTTAGTTCCGCGGCGCCGGGCAGCGTCGAGCACCGGCCGTCATCCTCGCTCCGGCCTTCATGCCCAATCCTGCCGTCATCCTCGCTCCAGCCGTCATCCTCGGGCTCGTCCCCATACGCGCTAACATAGCTGCCGATGTGCAATTGCGCGCCGTCGTCGCGGTGGCTCGCGCAGTCGGTGGAGCAGACGGTCGATGGGGATCCGTCTGGTTGGTCCCTGCAAGACCGCCAGGGAGATGTTGGCGAGCGCCATGGCTGCGAGACGCCAGATCGGCAGGGCGGCCCGGTTCAGGCGGCCAGGGGGAGAGAGTCCGGCGCCTCGGGACCGAGGGCCGGCAGGTCGTCTTCGGTCAGCAGGGCGGCCAGAAGGGCGGTGTTGATCCACAGGCGCGCCAGGTTGGGATCTTTTGCGCGGAGGTCTTCCAGGCCCACCAGCGACTTCATCCGTTTGAACGCCAGCTCGACCTGCCATCGCAGCCGATAGGTCGAGGCGAGCCGTTCGGGCGGCCAGCCGTCCGACGGGAGCGACGTCAGCAGCACCAGACAACCGGCCATCTCGATGCCGGCCTCGCTGGGCTCGTACCCCGCCTTGGCGGCCAGACGGCGCGCCGCGCGCCTGGCCTTCGCCGCCGCCTCGGGCGGCAGGGGCAGGATCACCACCCGGGCGGCCACCTCGACCTTCGACTTGCGGTCCTGGACCCTCACCGGCCGATCGAGCACGCCCTTCTCGCCCGCCTCGCGGCACAGCGCCAGACGATCCAGCAGCCGACCCTCCCCATCCAGCAGGCGCGGATGGGTCGAAGGGGCGCGAACCAGGAACGCGCCGCCAGCCTCGACCACCCGAGCCAGATCGTCCGCCCTGGCGTGGGCGCGATCGGCGATCCGCAATTCGCCGGCCTGGACGACGCCGCGCGACAACCGCTCGGCATCATGCCGATCGGTCACGTCCACCGAACACAGCCTGAGCCTCGAGAGGTCGAACACCGTATGCACCATCCAATAGGCCCGCTTGGGTCCGGGCGGCGCCACCACCGTGGCGTCGACCGCCATCATCCGCAGTCCGCCGCTCGAACCGGCCAGGGCTTCGGGGCAGCGCTCGGCGAGCAGGTCCGAGACCAGGTCGCCCACCCAGTCGGCACTGGCCTTCAGCCGCCTGAGCATCGCCACGTCGGACATCGACGCCAGGCCTCGCTGCTCGGCCCAGGCCGCCAGCGTGCGAAGCGAAAACCGCCCCAGCACATAGGCGAAACACAACCGCAACAGAATTGTGGCGCTGGACACCTGCCGCTTTCGAAGCAGCGCACCCGCCTCCCGCGCGCTCCTCGTCAACTCCTCCTCCGAGCCCAGTCGCGCGACCAGCTCGTCCCAATTCATGGCGTGCAGCGAATCATTCATGCGCCAAACGAATCACGCGCCGAATGCACCGTCAACGCTATGTTAGCGCGTATGGGGCTCGTCCCGAGGATCTGCAAACGCCCGACCGCACTGCGTAACCCGGCGAGGCCGGGACCCCGCGCGATCTCCGGGAGCGTGGCAGATCCCGAGGACAGGCCCCCGGATGACGGCCTCGGAGGTCTGGCCGCCATCCCCGCTCCAGCCGTCATGCCCGCTCCGGCCGTCATCCCCGCTCCAGCCGTCATCCTCGGGCTTGTTCCGAGGATCTGCAAACGCCGAACCGCCCTGCGTATCCCCGGCGAGGCCGGGCCCCCGCACGATCTCCGGGAGGGGGCAGATCCCGGGGACAGGCCCCGGGATGACGGCATCGAAGGCCCGGCCGCCATCCTCGGCCAGACCGTCATCCTCACTCCAGCCACCATCCTCACTCCAGCCGTCATCCTCGGGCTTGTCCCGAGGATCTGCAAACGCCCGACCGCCCTGCGTATCCCCGGCGAGGCCGGGACCCCGCGCGATCTCCGGGAGCGTGGCAGATCCCGGGGACAGGCCCCGGGATGACGGAGTCGAAGGCCCGGCCGCCATCCTCGGCCAGACCGTCATCCTCACTCCAGCCACCATCCCCGCTCCAGCCGTCATCCTCGGGCTCGTCCCGAGGATCTGCAAACGCCCGACCGCCCTGCGTATCCCCGGCGAGGCCGGGTCCCCGCACGATCTCCGGGAGCGTGGCAGATCCCGGGGACAGGCCGCGGGATGACGGCATCGAAGGCTCGGCCGCCATCCCCGCTCCGGCCGTCATCCCCGCTCCAGCCGTCATCCTCGGGCTTGTCCCGAGGATCTGCAAACGCCGGACCGCCCTTCCCCCCGCGGAGGCCAGCGCCCCGCACGATCTCCAGGCGCGGGCAGATCCCGGGGACAGGCCCCGGGATGACGGCGTCGCGGCAGCGGCACCGGCAAGCCATCTCAGCCCCCGCATCAATGCGCGCCGTGCCCCGTCACCATCACCTTGACGGTGCGCAGCGCGATCAGCAGGTCGAGCCAGGGGGAGAAATTCTTGATGTAGTAGAAGTCGTAGTGCAGCTTCTCCAGCACGTCGCCCACGTCGGTGACGTGGCCCTGGTTCACCTGCGCCCAGCCGGTGATGCCGGGGCGCACGATGTGCCGGTAGCGGTAGAAGGGAAGCTCGTCCTCATACCAGCGCGACAGCGCCAGCGCTTCCGGCCGCGGCCCGATCCAGCTCATCTCGCCGCGCAGGATGTTCAGCGCCTGCGGCAGTTCGTCGAGCCGGGAATGGCGCAGGACGTGCCCCACCCGCGTGATGCGGTCGTCGCCGGGCCGCGTCATGGCACTCTCGCGCCCGTCGCCTGCCGGCTCCTCCACACGCATCGTCCGGAACTTGTAGACCGTGAAGACCTTGCCGCGATAGCCCATCCGCTCCTGCCGGAAGAGGACGGGGCCGGACGAGTCCAGCCGGATCGCCAAGGCGATCAGCGCCAGCACCGGCGCCAGCAGCACCAGCACGGCCACCGCGCCGAGCCGGTCCGCGGCCTCCTTGAAGGACAGGTAGAACTGGTTGGGGTTGAGCGAGCCCAGCGTGTTCTCCGACAGGTGCTCGATCTCGGTCCGCCCCGTCAGCGATTCGGTCACCTGCTTGACGTGGTAGACGCGGATCCCGGCCAGCGCGGCATCGGCGATGTAGCGTTCCCAGGCGTCCGACAGATCGGCCCTGAGATCCGCCACGATGCCGTTGATGCCCGCCACGGCCTGGTCGGGCGACGACAGATGGTGCCAGACGACGTTCTGGATGCGCTCGATGCCGGACACGTTGCCGCCCGGCACGACGGCCAGCCTGTGTCGCACGACGCGCCGTGCCGCGATGCTCCAGCCGAAATACCAGAGAGTGGACAGCATGAAGCTGCCGCCGGCCTGGAAGCGGCTGTAATCGATGCGGAAGAAGAAGATGACGGCGAAGATGAAGCCGTAGGTGAGCGCGAAGGTGGGCAGGATGAAGCCGGCTGCGGCGACGCCGGGGAAGGTGCCGAGGCGGCGGAAGGCCAGAAAGCCCAGGATATGGGCGCAGACCGCGGCGAGCACGGTGTTCTGGGTGGTCTGCGCCGTGATCACCCACGTGCCGTCGAGGCTTCGCAGGAGGACGGGGAGGACGACGGCGAAGAGCAATCCGCCGAGAAGCTGGTAGCGGACGCGCAGGAACCGGTGCCGGGGCGGCGCGACGATGGGTCCGGCCATGGGGATCGAGATCAACCCGAACTCTCCTGTCTTGCCGTGACCGGCGCCTCCCCCCGGCGCCGCCAGCCACGTCGGATGCAATCCGTTCGCTGCGCCGCGAGCGGCGCGGAACGTCTGGGTCGGCGCCCAATCCGCCGCGGCCTGCCGCCATGGACCAAGCCAATGGCTACCGCACTCCCGGGTGAGCGAACCGGAAGCGACCATGTCCGGACATGGCAGATATCGTCCCGATCCGCAAGCGGCTTGTGCATCCTGAGATCGTTCCCACGCCCCTGCATCGGCATGCCCAAGCCTTTGCAGTCCCTTGCTTTTTCCCGGCTGTAAAGGCCTTCGCGGACGCGACGGCGGACCGGACCGCGCGCTCAGGGCGCAGCCCGCCCGTCGCGCGCCGGCGCGGGTCGAGCGTGGGAGCCTCCCACAGGCTGCCGGCCCGGTGGCGCGGAGGCAGGGCGCCAGCCGGTGCGCCGGGTGACGTTTGGGTCAGGTTGAACGGCACCGCCGGACGCTGTAGCTATGCGTTCGAACCCATGAATCAGGAGACGGGACGGATGAGGTTCCTGCAGCCTGGCCGAGCGCCCGCCGCCGCGGAGCGGCCGGAAACGGTGATCGAGGGAGAGATCGCGAAGCCGTCCGCCACGGAAGCGGAGGCACGGCCGGACCACGCCCTTTCCGAGCGGACCGATGGGCAGCCCCGTCCATCGGAGGGACTGCGGATCCTGCTCGAGCGGATCGACACGCTGACATCGCGGCTTTCGGCCTGCGAGGAGACCATCCGCCGGATGGAGCAGAACGAGGCCACCCTGGTGGAGCGCCACGCGGCCGAGCGGCGCGACCTCGAGGAGCGCCTGCGCCGCCAGGTCGAGCGGCAGGTGGCAGACCTTTCGGCGGACATGGAACAGCGCCAGAAGGCCTTTGCGGGCAAGCAGGCGAAGCTTCTCGAACTGCTGGCGTCCGAACTCAGCAAGGTGCGGTCGATCGCGGAAGGCGCCGGACGGACGCAGCCGGCCGAGCCCGCCGCCGGCCGGAGCGAGCCGCAGGCATCGCGGCGGCGCGCGCGCGAGGCCGGGCCGGAGCTGGACTTCTTCGAGGCAGAGGGCGCCGGCGCCCGTGCCCAGGGCGCGGCATCGCGCCAGGACCGGACGCGGGAAGATTTCGAGTTCTGGGACTGGCTGGAATCGCTGCCGCCGGAGCCCGGCCACAAGGCGGCGGACGATTTCGACCTCGTCGATCTGGACGAGAACGATCTGAAGTAGGGCGCGCCCGGGCGGGGCGGACTCAGCGCCGCCGGAGACCACGAAGCAGGACCGGCCAGAGCACGGCGCCGACGGCCACGCCCGCCGCGATGCCGCCGGCGGAGGCCAGGAGGTCCGGCACGGAGGCGGTGCGGTCCGGCACGAAGGACTGCAGGATCTCGATGCCGGCCGCGACGACGCCGAGACCGGCGGCCGTCCACAGGGCGGAGTGCGAGGCCAGCGAGGCGGTCAGTCCCGCGAGGGCGAAGGCCAGGGCATGGGCCGCCTTCTCGTCGAGCATCAGCAGGGACTGGATCCGCATCTGGCTGTCGCCGCCGCGCGAGGCGAGCCAGACGATGCAGCCGAGCTCGACCGCGAGCGCCATGCCGGCGGCGATCCGCAGCCGCACCGGCGCCGGGGGCACGCCCGGGCGGGTCATGCGGACGGCGCCGCCCGGCCCGATCCGCGCCGCCGCAGGATGGCCGTGCCCGGACGGCCATCTCCGGGCCGCCGGTTCAAACGGCTTCCAGATCGTGGCCCGCCATACGGACGGCCCGCTCGCCGGACATGATCTGCAGGAGCACGCGGGCGCGGCCCGCATTGTCGAGCTGCTCCAGCGTGCCGACGAACTCGGCGAACGGACCCGTCCGCACCTTCACCTTCTGACCCGGCTGAAGCAGCGGGCGGGTTTCGATCACGCCGTTCGCATCGGCGGCATCGATCAGCCCTTCGACCAGACCTCTGGGACAGGCGACCGGCCGCTCCGCCTGCATGATCAGCGACCGGACGCCGCGCGTCGCATTGATGCTGCGCCACCGATCCAGGTCGACGTCGATCCTGACGAAGACATAGCCGGGGAAGAAGGCGGCCGACCGCGTCACCAGCCGGCGCGCGTGGCGCACCGTCCGGATCTCGATCGGGTTGAAGGCCTCGAAGCCCTGGTTGCGAAGCTGGGCTTCCGCCTCCTTCTCGCGTCCCGTGAAGGCGTGGACCACATACCAGCGCCGGCCGTCGAAACGGATCGGCCGCCCGTCCAGAACGCCTTTGCCCGCGGTGTGAAGTCCCATGTCGCCGTGCTCTCAGCAAGTCCGTTTCGGGTACGCCGGGCTCCCGCGGGAACCGCGCAGACTAAATCCGGTCCGAGCGGCAAAAACATGTCGCGCGGTGGAAAAAGGGCTCCGCGGACATCCCGCCCCGCCAAAGCCTGCGGTGAACCGATGCCTCATGCGCGTGTCGGCGATTCCTGCGGTGACGTCGAACCATCCATGACGGACAGCATAGCCCACTGTGGGCCTCCGAACCAAATCACCCTGTTCAAACGTCCGCGTCCCCGGCGTGAACGGGGACCCGGCCGAGATCCTGCTCCATCTCGCGCGCCTTCCTCTTCATGGCCGCGTTGCTCCACCAGACCAGGTACAGGCCGCCGACGGCCAGGACCGGCACCTCTCTGCGGCGCTCCGGCCCCCGCAACTCGGGATATCTCTTCACTTTGAGGGTTCCACCGGGAAGACGCATGCGGATGCTCATCGAAGTATTCCCTGCAACCGGACCACAACTCGCGACCACCCAGAGTAGACGACACACAGCACGGTTGCAATGCAATATCCACTTTAAGCTTGATTAGTGACCTTTCACATCTTCCGCCGGCCACTGGTGCCGGCGACGCGTCCCGTCGCCGCGCGGCGACGCGGATCGACCGACACGCGACCGGGAGCCACCGCGTCCGTCCGGCAGGCCGGCCATGGAGCTCCGGCGACCTGCAGCGCCGGGACGGGAGCGCCATGTCGGCCGGTGCGCCGCAGCCGGCGCGACGCCCGCATCGTAGAAAGCCCTTCGATGACAGGACCATGACGTGCGGTCCTTCACTCGCCCCTGCCGGACGCGAGGTGCCCGGCAGGACCCGACCCCTTGTCGCCGTGGCTCGAGAACCGCCGTTCGGAAAGCCAGCTCCACCACACGACATAGATGAAACCTATGACCAGGACGGGGACTTCGCGCCGGCGCTCGACGCCCCTCAGCTCGGCATATCTCTTGAACTTCAATGTCCCACCGGGAAGCCTCAGACGCACGCCCACTCTCTCAAACTCCGCAACCAGTCAGTCTTCCGTTCTACCTGGGGTATAGGCTCCCATTGCCGTTGTTGCAACGCAATATCCGGGGATCGGGTCCGATTGCAACCTGAAACGACGGCAAAAACGGCGGCCGCGGCGACGATGGACCAGCAGGACGGTCCAGACCTTGGTCCGGTGCTCGTGCAGGGTCGGCACGGGCGTCCCGTGAGGCGGGCGAGGCAACGCGTATGCCCGTGATCGTGCGCGGCGCGCAGGAAAACAACGCGTGCCGGTCAGGATCGGCGCTCCGTCCGCCGACATCCGCGTCGGCGCAGAAGTGCTGCCGAAACCCTATGGCGCGTGGCAGCAGGCCCGCGCGCAGATGCCGCGCTTGCCTGGAACCGTGGGGCGATGCACCGGCAGCCCCGGCGACGGGACCCAAAAAATCCGCAGGGCCGGCCGGATGCGACGCGGGTGATTCGCCGCGGCCCGGCCGGCGCAGACGAATCAGCAGCAGGCGACCGGGGTGGCCGGCACCGCCCTGCGTCCTGGTGGTCCCGTGCGGCGCCTGCGCGATCCGGCCGGACGGCGCGGGGGGCTGCACTTTCCGTTGCGGACACATGACGATTTCGCCTGCAGTCCCGCCGATAATTCTGGTATTGCAGAATCCGGTCGCAGGGTGCACCTGCCGGCCGCTCCCGCCTGCGTGCACCGCAGGCCATCCGCACACCCTTCCGGCGCCACCCAGGATCCGACCGATGAACGCTTCAATCCGCTTCCGCAGCGCCCTTGCCGGCCTCGCCGCGCTGCTTTCCGTCACCGCCGCTCCCGCGCAGACGCCGAGCCCGGCGCCGCGTCCGGAGGTTCCGGCCGATCCGGCGGTGACCACCGCCACCTTCGGCGACTGGCTGCTGCGCTGCGTGCGCCAGCCGGCGCCGGCCGAGGAGGCCGGCAAGAAGAACGCCCGCCCCGAGGGGCAGACCTGCGAGGTCGTCCAGACCGTCAAGGTCCAGGGCCAGACGCAGCCGATCGCCCAGCTGGCGATCGGGCGCCTGCCGGACAACGATCAGCTGATCATGACGGCCGTGCTGCCGGTCAACATCTCGCTGCCGGGCCAGGTCGGGGTGATCGTCGATCCCAAGGCGCCCGCCGAAGGCGCGATCATCCTCGAGTGGAAGCGCTGCGCGGGCGGTTCCTGCTTCGCCGACACCCGTCCGGACGCAAAGAGCCTGAAGCCGCTGCGGGCCGGCGAAGCGGGCCAGATCCGTTTCGCCGATGCCGGCGGCCGCATCATCTCCGTGCCGGTGTCCTGGCGCGGCCTCGACCAGGCGCTGACGGCGCTCGAAAAGCAGTCCTGATCCTCGCGCGAACGGCGCCACCGGCGGCGGCGGGGCCTGCCGCCGGTGGCGCCGCGCGGGCGCCGGTCCTTGGCGGATCGCGCGTCAGGTGCCGCAGAAGGTCTTCGTCACGCGCTCGTGCGGCCGGGGCGGCAGGGCATAGGCGTCGTCCTCCGGCCGGTCGTCGAAGGGCCGCTGCAGCACCTCCACCAGCCTCTCGAAGGGCGCGAAGTCGCCATGGTCCTCGGCCGCGCGGATCGCCTCCTCGACGCGGTGGTTGCGGGCGATGATGCGGGGGCTCGCCCGTCGCATGGTGTCGCGGCGCTCGGCGTCCCGCCCCGGCTCGCGTGACAGGCGGTCGCGCCACTTCACCGACCAGGCATCGAAGGCGGTGGGCGTCGCGAACAGTGCGCGCACCGGCCCCTCGCCGAGCGGCGCGTCGAGTTCGTCGACGAGGCCGCGGAAGGTGAGCGTGAAGTCCGGTCCGGATTCCGCCATCAGGGCGAAGAGATCGCTGGCGAGCTGCACGTCGTGATCCTCCTGCGAAAGCAGGCCGAGCTTGCGGCGCAGGCCGATGTGGAACACGCCTTCGTAGTGGGCCTGGAAGCCGCGCAGCGCCGTCTCGGCCCTGGCGATCGCCTCGTCCTGGGCGTCGGCGATCAGGGGCAGCAGCGTCTCGGCCAGCCGCGCGAGGTTCCACACCGCGACGTGGGGCTGGTTGGAATAGGCATAGCGTCCGGCACGGTCGATCGAGGAGAAGACCTTGTCGGGCGCGAACTCGTCCAGGAAGGCGCAGGGGCCGTAGTCGATGGTCTCGCCGGAAACGGTCATGTTGTCGGTGTTCATGACGCCATGAATGAAGCCGACGAGCATCCAGGAGGCGACCAGACGCGCCTGCGCGGCGATGACCGCTTCCAGCAGCGCCAGATAGCGGCCGGCGTCCGGGGCGATCCCGGGGTAGTGGCGCGCGATCACGTGATCGGCCAGCGCGCGGATGCCGTCGGTGTCGCCGCGCGCGGCGAAGTACTGGAAGGTGCCGACGCGGATGTGGCTGGCGGCAACGCGCGTGAGTATGGCGCCCGGCAGCGGCCAGTCGCGATAGACCTTCTCGCCGGTCGTCACGACCGCCAGGCTGCGGGTGGTGGGGATGCCGAGCGCCGCCATCGCCTCGCTGAGGACGTATTCGCGCAGCACGGGGCCGAGGGCCGCGCGGCCGTCGCCGCCGCGCGAAAACGGCGTCGGCCCGGACCCCTTGAGCTGGATGTCGCGCCGGCGGCCCTGCGGATCCACCACCTCGCCGAGCAGCAGCGCGCGGCCGTCGCCGAGCTGCGGCACGAAATTGCCGAACTGGTGGCCCGCATAGGCCTGGGCGATGGGCGGAGCGCCGTTGGGCGGGCGGCTGCCGGCCAGCATCTCGATGCCCTCCGGCGAGCCGAGCGCGGCCGGATCGAGGCCGAGCGCACGCGCAAGCGACCCGTTGAGCTTGACCAGGCGCGGCTCGAGCACCGGCGACAGGCCGGGCCGGGCATGGAAGCGGGCGGGAAGCTCCGCATAGCTCATCTCGAAGCGCGGCAGCACCGCGCCGTCCGCCGTCCGTGTCTGCGTGGGGGTGTCCATGACCGGCCCCTTCCCTGACTGTGCCATCTGTCCGTCGAACCACGCATATAGGTCGGCGCCGGTCGCGTTGCACCACCGGCACCGGGTGTCGCCGTCGCTTCGCCTCAATCCTCCGATAGCGCACGGCCCGGCTGCCGGAACGATCCGGCAGGCGAAGCGTTCGTCAGCGTCCCAGGAGATTACCGACATGCAGGTCAACATGGAAAGCGGGTGGTTCGATGCGCCGGTGACGGTGCTGGATCCCCGGGAAGCGCGGTCGTTCGACGTCACCAACACACGTCAGGCCGCCGAAATGCTGCTGCATCGCTGGCCCAACGAATGGAGCGGGCGGCATCGGGCCGCGCGACTGGCGTGCCTCGCCGTGCTGAAGGGCTTCAAGCCGCCCGTGCTGGCCCGGCGCGCCTTCGCGGAGGCGGCGCGGGAAGCGGAAATCCTGGCGGACCATGCGCAATTGCTGGAGAGCACCGACATGACGAAGGACATCAGGATGGCCGAGACGCAGGACGAGCCGTTCGAGCGGGCGGTCACGGTCTCCGATCAGGTCGGGACGATCGAGATCGGATCCGTGCGCGCCGCGCGCGACTATCTGCAGAACGTCGACTGGCCGGGCGGCGCCAGCCAGGAAGAGGCGCTGAACGCGGCGCAGGCCGCACTCGACGGCCTCATGGCCGTCTCCGATGCGCGCGCCCGCCTCGTCGATGCGGCACGCCAGGCGGGCGTGCTGGTTTTCGAATGAGGAGAGGGAACCTTTCGCGGAAACGCAAGTTGTTGGGCAGCGGCGGCCTCGACATCGCCCCCCTACTCCGAGCCGTCGCTGACTAGACCCTGCCGCCGACCCTCTCCCCCCGGAGGGTCGGCGTTTTTTTTGGCTGGTGCGGCGCCACGCAGGCGCAGGCGACCGGCAGGTTCGTTCCGATGACGAGGACTGCCGGTCGCCTGCGCGGCGAACGGATCGACCTCGGGCGTGCCCACGCGCACGCGACCGACCGCGTCCACGCGGAGCCCGGCTTGCCGCACCCGAGCGCGGCCTTCCCGGCAATGCCGTCGACGGCATGCCTGGAAGCGGCGAAGGGGGAGAGGCCGGGAAAGCCGACCAGGTCCGCCACCGAGGCGTTCAGGATCGGGCGCGGCGAGGCTTGACGAGGGTCAAGGCGGAACATCCGCGCTACGCCCATGGTTGCGTCGGCGGGCCGGGTCAGCCCGCCCGCGAGGCGCCGAGAGATGTCGACGAGCATGTTCGAGGATCGAACCGAGGCCGGACGCCTGCTCGCGGGCGAAATCGCCGCGCTTTCGCCGCATGATCCCGTCGTGCTGGCGCTGCCGCGGGGCGGCGTGCCCGTGGCCGATCCGATCGCCGGCGCTCTGAACGCGCCGCTCGATCTCGTGATCGTGCGAAAAGTGGGCGCGCCGGCCAATCCGGAACTGGCGGTGGCGGCCATCGTCGACGGAAATCCGCCGGACGTCGTCCTGAACCGCGAGATGGTGGAAGCCTACGGTCTTTCGGAAGAGGAACTCGACGCGCTGGTGAAGCAGGAACGGCCGGAACTCGAACGCCGCGCCCACGCCTATCGCAGCGGGCGCAAGGCCCTCTCGGTGACCGGCAAGACCGCCATCCTCGTCGACGACGGCGCGGCCACCGGCACGACGATGCGGGTAGCGATCCGCGCCATGAGGCGGCGTTCGCCTCGCGCCATCCTCGTCGCGTTGCCGGTGGCGCCCGCCGGGACCGTGCAGGAGCTGCGGCTGGAGGCCGACCGGGTGGTATGCCTGTCGCAGCCGGCGCAGTTTCGCGCGCTGAGCCTGCACTACCGCGATTTCCACCAGCTGACCGACGAGGAGGTGACGCTGACGCTGCATGCGGCGGCGCGCCGCCGCCGCACGGTGCTCGCGGACTGGAGGAAGCGGAAGGACGCCGGCTGAGGCGTCTCCCGCTGCGGTTGCCGCCTCGCGGTGCCGATTGACGCGCGTCAAGGCAGAACGCCCTCCCCCCGCCTAGACAACGGGCATGGACAGCCCCCGCACCGACCGGCCGATCTTTTCCGCGCGCGGTCTGACGAAAGTCTACCGCAGCGGCGAAGTGGAGGTGTATGCGCTGCGCGGCGTCGACCTCGACCTCGCCGCGGGCGAGATCGCGGTGCTGCTCGGCCCTTCCGGCAGCGGCAAGTCCACCCTGCTCAACATCATGGGCGGGCTCGACACCCCGTCGTCCGGGACGATGCGCTTCCGCGACGAGGAGCTGACGCGCTTTTCGGAGCGGCAGCTGACCGCCTACCGGCGCGACCATGTCGGCTTCGTCTTCCAGTTCTACAACCTGATCCCGAGCCTCACGGCCTGGGAGAACGTCGCGCTGGTGACGGAGATATCCGCCAATCCGATGCGACCGGAGGATGCGCTGGAGATGGTCGGCCTCAAGGACCGCATCCACCATTTCCCGGCGCAGCTTTCCGGCGGGGAGCAGCAGCGCGTGGCGATCGCGCGGGCCATCGCCAAGCGGCCTGAAGTGATGCTGTGCGACGAGCCGACCGGCGCGCTCGATTCCAGGACCGGCATCCTCGTGCTGGAGGCGCTGGCGCGCATCAACGAGGAGCTCGACACGACGATGGCGATCATCACGCACAATGCCGGCATCCGGCAGATCGCCCACCGCGTCTTCTCCTTCCGCGACGGGCAGATCGCCGAAGCGACCGTGAACGAGCGGCGGGCGAAGCCGTCGGAGGTGACCTGGTGATCGCGGTCGCGGCCCTCGACCGCAAGCTCGCCCGCGACCTCGCGCGGCTGTGGGCGCAGGTGCTGGCGGTCTCGCTCGTCATGGCCTGCGGCGTGATGACCATCGTCATCGCGGTCGGCGCCTACCGTTCCCTCGACGAGACGCGCTCGGCCTTCTACGAGCGCTACCGCTTCGCCACCGTCTTCTCGGGCCTGACCCGCGCGCCGCTGCACCTGCGCGCGGAGATCGCTGCCGTTCCGGGCGTCAGCGCCGCGGAGCTGCGGATCGTGAAGGCGACGCTGCTCGACCTGCCGGGCATGGCGGAGCCGGCGACGGGGATCGCCGTCTCGATACCCGACCGCGGCGATCCGGCTGTCAACCGGCTCTATCTGCGCAGCGGGCGCCTGCCGGAGGCGGACCGCACCGGCGAGGTGGCGGTGACGGAGCCCTTCGCCAGGGCGCACCGGATGGCTCCGGGCTCGACCTTCTCGGCCATCCTCGACGGCCGCAAGCGCGTGCTGACGGTCACCGGCATCGTGCTGTCGCCGGAATATGTCTATGCCATCGGGCCGGGCGACATGGTGCCCGACCAGCGCCGCTTCGGCGTCTTCTACATGCCGCGCACGACGCTCGCCGGCATCTTCGACATGAACGGTGCCTTCAACGACCTCGTCCTGCGCACGCAGCGCGGCGCCGAGCTGAACGGCGTGATGGACCGTGTCGACGCGCTGCTGAAGCCCTACGGCGGCACCGGCGCGCATGACCGTACCGACCAGACCTCGCATGCCTTCCTCGACAACGAGCTCACGCAGCTCAGGGCCATGGCGGTGATCATCCCGCCGATCTTCCTGTTCGTCTCGGCTTTCCTGGTGAACATGATCCTGACCCGGCTGATCGCGCTGGAGCGCGAGCAGGTGGGGCTGATGAAGGCGGTGGGCTATTCCTCGTTCGCGGCCGCCTGGCACTATGCCAAGCTGACGCTTGTGATCGCCGTGATCGGCATCGCCGTCGGGTCGTTCGCGGGCAACTGGCTCGGGCGCGGGATGACCCGGCTCTACGCCGAGTTCTTTTCCTTCCCCTTCCTGATCTTCCGCCAGAGCCTCGACCTCTACGTGATCGCGGCCGGCGTCAGCGCGGCGGCAGCGCTGGCCGGAGCCGGACGAGCGATCTGGAGCGTCGTGCGCCTGCCGCCGGCGGTGGCCATGCGCCCGCCCGCGCCGACGCAGTATCGCTCGCTGTTCGGCGGTACGGTGGCGCTGGCCAAGGTCTTCTCGCAGCTGACGATCATGGCGCTGCGTCATCTGGTCCGCTGGCCGGTGCGCACGCTGATGACGACGCTGGGCACCTCGATGGCGGTGGCGCTGCTGGTGACGGCGCTGTTCTCCTTCGATTCGATCGACTTCATGATCGACACCGTGTTCTTCCGCACCGAGCGGCAGGACGCGACGATCAGCTTCGGCATGGAGCGGTCGCCGCGCGCGCTGCAGGCGGTGGCGGCAATGCCCGGCGTGCTGCGGGCGGAAGGCTTCCGCGCGACGCCGGTGATCCTGCGCAAGGGTCACCGGGAGCGCCGCCTGGCGATCTCGGGACTCATGCCCCGACCGGAGCTGGCGCGGGTTCTCGACGAGGATTTCCGGCCCGTCGAGCCGCCGGCGACCGGGCTGATGGTCTCGGAGCGGGTGGCGAACCTGCTTCGGCTGTCGATCGGCGACCGCGTCGAGATCGAACTCCTGGAAAAGGGCCATCGCCTGGTCGAGGCGCCGGTGACCAGTATCGTGCAGGGCTATGTGGGCCTCGCCGTGACCATGCGCCTCGACGCGCTGGACAGGCTGGTGGGCGGCGGCCCGCGGCTCTCGGGCGTGCGCGTGGCGATCGACGGGTCGCGGCTCGACGATCTCTACGCGGCGGTGAAGCAGACGCCGGCGGTGGCCTCCATCGCGCTGCAGGGCGTCTCGCGCGCCCGCTTCCGCGAGACGGTGGGCGAGAACATCACCATCATGACGACCCTCTACACGCTGCTCGCCGTCATCATCACGTTCGGTGTCGTCTACAATTCGGCGCGGATCCAGCTGTCCGAACGGGCCCGCGAACTCGCCAGCCTGCGGGTGATGGGCTTCACGCGCGGCGAGGTGTCGAGCGTCCTCCTGATCGAGCTCGGCGCGATCGTGCTCATGGCGCAGCCACTGGGCTGGGCGCTCGGCTACGGCTTCTCCTGGTCCGTGGTGCGCGGCTTCGAGAGCGACCTCTTCCGCATCCCGCTGATCGTCGAGCGCTCGACCTTCGCGGTTTCGAGCCTCGTCGTGCTCGTCGTGGCGCTGGTCTCCGCGCTGATCGTGCGGCGGCGCATCGACAGGCTCGACCTGGTGCGGGTCCTCAAGACAAGGGAGTAGGACATGACCGCCATCTGGATGAAGAGGGCAGGCCTCGCGCTGGCCGCCGCGGCCATCGTCGCCGGCTTCGCCTGGGCGCTGCGCGAGCAGCCGGCCCTGGTCGACGTGGCGCTCGTCACGGAAGGGCCGATGCGGGTGACCATCCGCGAGGAGGGACGGACACGGGTGCGCGACGTCTACACCGTCTCGGCGCCGATCGCGGGTCACCTGTCGCGCACCGTGCTCGAGGAGGGCGATGCGGTGGTGGCGGGCAGGACGGTGGTGGCCGCCATTCACCCGCTCGATCCGCCGCTGATCGACCGGCGCACCGAAGCCGAACTGCTCGCCGCGCGCGACGCGGCACGGTCGGGCGTGGGAATTGCAGAAAGCGAGCTGCAGCGCGTCGAGACCGGCCTGCAGCTGGCCGAGGACGAACTCGCCCGCGCGCTCAAGCTGTTCGGGCCGGGCATCATTTCGGAGAGCGCGCTGCAGAAGGCGCAGAACCAGGTCGATCTGAGCAGGGCGGCCGTCGAGGCCGCGCGGGCGACGGTCGCCTTTCGGCGGGCCGAACTGGCAAGCGCCGAAGCGCGGCTGCTGATGCCCTCGCCGCGCCCCGGCGGCGAGGACAGCTGCTGCGTCAACCTGCTCGCGCCGGTCGACGGATCCGTCCTGGCGGTCCATGCCCAGAGCGAACAGGCGGTGGCGGCGGGCGCTCCGATCGCCGACATCGGCGACACGGCGGATCTGGAGATCGTCGTCGACCTGCTGTCGTCGGATGCCGTGCGCATCGGTGCCGGAACGGTGGCAACGATCACGGGCTGGGGCGGCGACGAGGCGCTGCCGGCGATCGTGCGCCGGGTGGACCCGGCCGCCTTCACCAAGGTCTCGGCGCTCGGGATCGAGGAGCAGCGCGTGAACGCGGTGCTGGACCTCGAGGCAGGCGATGCGCGGCTCGGCCATGCCTATCGCGTCTTCGCCGAGATGACGGTGTGGAGCTGCCAGCGCTGCCTCACCGTACCGATCCCCGCCCTTTTCCGGACCGGCGGCGACTGGACCGTGTTCGTCCTCGAAGACGGCCGCCTGCGGCAGAGGCCCGTGGAGATCGGACGCATGAACAACGAGACGGCGCAGGTGCTGGACGGGCTCGCGCCCGGAGACGCCGTCGTGCTGCATCCCGGCGACACGATTGCCGAAGGGGGCGCCGCCGTGCGGCGCGAATAATGCGCTGCAGCACGAATGGCCGACGCCTTAGAATCGACATCACTCCGCTATTTCTCGGATTAATGCTCAGCGCTCGCTCACTGCCTCCTATTTAGTCGAAATTTTTCGATTAACGTCCGGTTCGTTGCCATTCTGCAACAGCTGCATGCAAAAGAGATGTGCGGCGCAATATGTGGACACGATTTGCGTTGAGGCAGCGCAAGAAGAGGAGCACCCGTCCCTGCGAAGACGTCTTCTCCGCAGGCGGGGGAGCGGGGGCCGGGGCGGCGTCTTCCGAACAGAAACCAGGAACCAAACGATGAACCTGAGACTCTCCCTCGCCTCCGTTGCCGCCCTGACGAGCGTCAACGCGGCGTTTGCGGCCGACGCGATCGTGATCGCCGAGCCGGAGCCCGTGGAATACGTACGCGTCTGCGACGCGTTCGGTGCGGGCTTCTTCTACATCCCGGGAACCGAGACGTGCCTGAAGCTCGACGGCTACGTCCGCATGCAGATCGGCGCACGGGGCGGCGCCTCCTACAGCGGCGGAACCTATGCCGGCGACTATGCCGAAGGCTGGCGCTTCACCACCCGTGCCCGTCTGAATCTCGACGCCCGTTCGGAAACGGAACTCGGCACGCTGCGCGGCTTCATGCGCATCCAGGCCGACGCGACGAACAACGCCGACGCCGCCTACGGCATGGACCAGGCGATGGTGCAGCTCGGCGGCTTCTACGTCGGCTACACGGAATCGGCCTTCGTGGCACCGTGGGCGCTGCCGGGCATCGCCCGCTTCGGCATCCTGCACACGGATGACGGCGGCCAGCACGCCTCGCAGCAGCGCCAGCAGATCGGCTACGCCTATACCGGCCCCAACGGCCTGTTCGGCTCCATCACGCTCGAGAACGATCAGAACGAGGGCAAGGGCTACATGCCCGACGTCGTCGGCGTCGCCGGCATCAGCCAGGGTTGGGGCGGCGTCTGGGGCAAGGTGGCGTATGACGAATCGGCAGGAGAATATGCCGTCCTCGGCGCTGCGCAGTACAACGTCCCCGGCTTCGCCGGCTCGTCGCTGCGGCTGGGCATGTTCTATGCCTCGGGCGTGAACATGTACGCGCTCGACATGCCGGTGAGCGGCGGCGGCTCGAGCGAAGCGGGCACCGTGGAGTGGTCGGTCGCCGGCTCCTATCTGCACAAGATCAACGCCCAGTGGAGCGCGACGGTCGGCGGCCAGTACTTCAAGGAGTTCTCCGGCGACAAGGCCTACCTGGTGCAGGGCGCGGTGGTGTGGCTCCCGGTCACCAATTTCGAGGTCCGCCTCGAGGGCTCCTATGCCAGCGAGGAGAATCTCCGCGGTGGCCGGAAAGACGACACCTGGTCGGGCCTGCTGCGCTTCACGCGCTACTTCTGATCCGGACGTCGGTCTCCAGGCCAGGGCCCGCGACATTCGTGTCGCGGGCCTTTTCCGTTCGCACCCGAAAAGCGTGTTCGGTCGCAGCCCGATCCGCTCCCCTGAGGTGCACCTTCTTCGCCGGACGAATCATGGAACGGCTGCTCTGCCCGCGGAATGGGCGAATGCCGCGCGGAGGCGCAACATGATGCCATTTCCTCCGGCATGAGCGGATAGAGACGGAAGCATTCGTCACATTCTTGCAACAGCGGTCCGCATTCGATGCTGCACCGCAACCGCTGGCCGCAAAATATCTTGATCCGGCAAAGAGGGTGAATGATCCTGAAGAAGAAGGCGACGATCACGACGTATTCACGGGGCGGCGGAACCAAACCGCCAACGGGGACGGCAGGCCGGCTTTCGCCAGAACAAGCGAATTTTGGGACACAGGACATGAAGATCAGGAATCTCCTCCTCGCCAGCGCCGCCGCCCTCGCCGGCAGCAATGCCGCCTATGCAGCCGATGCGGTCGTGATCGCCGAGCCGGAGCCGGTCGAGTACGTGCGCGTCTGCGACATGTACGGCGCGGGCTTCTTCTACATCCCCGGCACCGAGACCTGCCTGCAGTTCTCGGGCCAGGTCTTCTTCCAGGTGGCCACCGAGACCTTCGAAGGTCGTGGTGATTCCCCGGACTACCAGACCACCGGCAGCAACGAAGGTGACGGCGGTTGGCTCGCCATGACCCGCGCACGCCTGCAGGTCGACGCCCGCTCCAGCACCGAGTGGGGCACGCTGCGCGCCATGATGCGCATCCAGGCCGACGCCGGGTCGAATGCCGACGCCGGCTACGTCATGGACAACGCCTTCGTGCAGCTCGGCGGTTTCCGCGTCGGCTTCACCGAGACGGTGTGGAACGACTCGATCGGCGCCGGCGTCGCCTCCTATGGCTCGCACTCCTGGGGCTCGCTGAGCTACGGCTATCGCAAGACGCAGCAGATCTCCTACAGCTTCGGTTCGGACCAGGGCTTCGCAGCGACGATCTCGCTCGAGAACGACGATCTCGAAGGCGATGGTTACATGCCTGACGTGGTCGGTGCGGTCAGCTACAATCAGGGTTGGGGTGCCGTCTGGGCCAAGGCCGGCTATGACGAGGACTATGACGGCCTCGGCAGTGACGGCTTCGGCGCCACGCTCGGCCTGCATTACAACATTCCCGGCTTCGAGGGTTCGTCCTTCCGCCTGATCGGTTACTATTCCGACAGCGACAACGTCTTCGGCGTCGGCAGCCCGTTCAAAGCCCTCACCGACGGGAATGGTGCGGCCGAATGGTCGGTCCTGGCCTCCTACTACCACCAGATCACGGAGAAGTTCGGCGCGTCCGTCGGCTTCCAGTACTACAGCGACCTCTATGCGGCGCAGTCCTCGGTCTCTACCGGCCTGGACGGCTATACCGCCGAGCTCAACCTCGTGTATACGCCGGTCGAGAACCTCGAGATCCGCTCGGAGATCTACTACGACAAGATCGACAACCTCGACGGCACGGCTTCGGGCTTCCTGCGCCTGACGCGCTTCTTCTGATCCGATCTATCTGAGGCGGGGGCCTTGGAAACCCGGCGGGCAACCGCCGGGTTTTTCCGTTGCGCAGACAGCCGCGGCGAACCTATGGATGGTCGGTGACCATCCGGAGCCGAGATTCATGTCCGACAGCATTTCCCGCGGCACGGTTAGCCTTTCGAACTGGCGCACCCATCCGAACAGCCGCTGGTCGTTCCAGAACGTGCGCGAGATCGTGCCGACGGCCGAGATCGCTGCGGCACGGGGAGAGACCGAGCCGTCACCTGGATACGGCGCGCTGACGGCGCTCGACCTCAGCCTGCCCGACGGCAGCCCGATCCATGCACTCGACCACCTTTCGCAGTCGCACGGCGACGCTTTCGTCGCCCTGAAGGACGATCGATTGGTCGCGGAGTGGTACGCGCCGCATTGCGATCGCGACGCACCGCACCTCATCTTCTCGATCTCGAAATCCGTCACCGGCCTGCTTGCCGGAATCGCGGCCGCGGAAGGCGCACTCGATCCCGACGCGCCGGTCACGGCCTACGTGCCCGTTCCGCGGGGCGGCGCCTATGCCGACGCCACCGTGCGGCACCTGCTCGACATGACGGTCAGCCTCTCCTTCGAGGAGAACTATCTCGACCGGCAGAGCGACTTCGACCGCTACAGGCGGGCGATGCTGTGGAACCCCGAACACGAGACGGGTCGCGAGGAAACGCTGGAAGAAGTGCTGGTCTCGCTGCCGAAGGCGGAGCATCCGCATGGGCTGCGGTTCCACTATGCCTCGCCCGACACCGACATGCTCGGCCTCGTGATCGAGCGCGCCACGGGCGTGCGCTTCCACGCCTATCTCGCCGATCGCCTTTGGCGCCATCTCGGCGGTCGCGGAGCGGCCAGCGTGACCGTCGACCGGGCCGGGACGGCCCGTGCGGCCGGCGGCATCTCGGTCACGGCGCGCGACCTTGCCCGGTTCGGCCAGATGATGCTCGACGGCGGAACCGCCGGCGGCCGGCAGGTGGTGCCGGCCGACTGGATCGAGGACATCCGCCGCAACGGCGACCGGCAGGCCTGGGCGACAGGCGACTTCGCCGGACTGTTCGGCAAGGGACGCTATCGCTCCTGCTGGTACGACACCGGCGACGACCATGGCAGCCTTGCTGCCATCGGCATCCACGAGCAGTGGATCTGGATCGATCCGGTGCGCCGGGTCGTGCTGGTGAAGCTGTCGTCGCGCCCCGAGCCCAGCCACGATCCGTCGACGATGCGGGAAAAGTCCATGCTGCGGCAGATCGCGCGGCGGCTCTGACGACCGGCAGCGCGCGCCGTCTATGCGGCGGCCTTCCGCTGCTGCCCCGCCTGATCGATGAGCGTGACGAGGGTCTGGAAACGCGTGCCGCCCCGGAAGTAATATTCCGGCTCGCTGCCGCCCAGCTGGACCAGCATGGCGCGGACCAGCCGACCGCCCAGTCCGCTGGTCGCCATCGTCGGATCGAAACCGACGCCGTCGTCGCCGATGGACAGTTCCGCATGGCTGCCGTCGCGGGACTTGAACGCGACGTGGATCGTCCCGGCCCGGCCGTCGGGGAAGGCATATTTCAGAGCGTTGGTGACGACCTCGTTGACGACGAGCGCCAGCGGCGTGGCCTGGTCGTGGTGGAGCATGACCGGGTCGATGTCGTAGTGGATCGTGACCGGCTGCGCGAAAGCCTCCCGCAGCGGATCGACGATCGCCGGAATGAGCGTGTCCGCGTTCACCTCGGCGAACTGGTCGAGGCGATAGAGGTGCTCGTGCACGGCCGTCATCGCCAAGATCCGTCCCTGCAGATCGGCCTTCATCTGCTGCGGCAGTCCGTGCAGCCTGACCAGCGACATGATCGCCTGGAGATTGTTCTTCACCCGGTGATGCGTGTCCCGCACGAGCATGCGGTTCAGTTCCAGCGTTTCGAGGAGCCTGCGCTGCCGGTCACGGTCGCGCCGAAGCAACCGGAAGATGAACACCGTCGCCAGCGCCAGCGCCAGCGCTGTCGGGACCGCGAAGAGGAGGGTGATGGCGGTGTTGCGGTGGAACTGGGCGAAGGCAGTATCCCTGGAAACGCTCGCCAGGGCCACGAGCGGCGCCCCCTGAACGCGGCGATAGCCGACGATGCGGGCGACACCGTCGGCCGGCGACACCGCGGGGTAGGTTCCCGCGTCCCCGAGCTTCAGATACTCGGTGAAGAGGACGTATTTCGACAGATCCAGCGGACCGTCCGCCAGCGGATAGCGGGCGACCAGCTGTCCATCCTCCCGCAGAACGCTGACGGTCGAGAGCGCGTCGAGCGACAGGGACTGCCAGATCTCGCGAAACAGATCCACGTCGAATGACAGGATCGCCACGCCCTGGAACATTCCCCCGCGCTCGAGGCGACGGCTGAAGACGAAGATCTGCTTGCCGTCCAGGCGGCTGACCATCAGGGCGGAGACGTGAAAGCGCGTACCGGCGGCGGGCACGGCGAAATATTCGCGGTCGCGGATGTCGATCGGCTGGACGTCGGGGTCGGTGGAGAAGAGGGTGGCACCATCCGCGCCGACGACATAGGCCTTGACGTTGCCCGGCAAACGATCGACCGCGTTTCGGATCCTTTCCTCCACACTGGCCGAACCGCCTGCAATCTCAACGCCGAGGGCATCGTCGATCCGCCCCAGCGCCTGACGCGAGAGCTCCGTGATCCAGCTGACATTCGTGGCGACCACCTGGGATGCCGCAGCCGCCCGGGCTTCGGCAGCGCGCTGCGCGGCTTCTCTTTCCCGCAGCAGGGAAACGGTCAGAACCACGACGAAGAGGACGAACATCAGCACGATCAGTGCCGTGGCGGCCCGCAAGGTGCGCGAGCCCGTCGGGACGCGCGCCCCGTTCACTTCAGACAAACCTTCCTCCGTCCACCGTTCCCTGCCGACATTCTAGGGCAGTCGCTTCCGGAACGACACCCCATGTGCACAACTATGCGCCAGCCCTGGACGGTTACGGACACGAAGAGGAAATCGGAGGAGCAGGCCTGCGGTGCCGCCCGCGGCTCACGGCTCGGCGGCGACGGCCTTCGAGACGATGGCGTCGCCGATGATCGCGAGCACGCCGCCGAGGATTTCGTTGGCCGCGCTCTCGCTGCCGGTCGCGATGGCGATGAAGTTCGTCTCCGCGTCCGGCTGGGCCAGGAAGCGACCGCCGACGATGCGGATCGACTGGCGGCTCGGAGGGATGGCTCGGGGCTGCGCCAGTTCCTCGAGACGCGCCATGTCGATCGCAGCCATCCGGGTCCTGGCATGCTTCACGTAGTTGGCCTGGTAGATCTCGGAGGGTGACGCCGGGCGCGGCATCGGAACCGGGATCGTTCCGTCCATGGTGCGGACGGCCGGCTCCGGGCTTTTGACCCTCACCACCTGACGAGGGCTTTCAACCTGCTGCCGCTGGCAACCGTTGGCCCGAAGCGCTGCCTTCAGGCGGCTGCGCTCACGAGCCGCATCGCCAGGAGCAAAACCGCTGGAGCGGAGCGCCTGGATCCGGCTCGCATGCGCGCGGCAATGGGTGTCGCGGGGCGATGCGAAACCGTTCGGCCCGCAGCCTGCCTGCCGCGAGAGGCGGACGGCGCGGGCGAGGCCATCCTGTGCCCGGTGCGGAACGGCAGAGACCGCAGCCAGCCTGTGCTCGATCTGGCGGCAGAGACTGCCGGCCTCGGACGCCGTGGTCGACAGCGGCAGCAACGCCAGCAGTGCCGGGGCGACGATGGCGAGCACGCGTGCCGTCGCGGATGCGGCGCGATTGCCCGGGATTGCCGTTTTCAGTGTCATTGCGAAAAGCCTCCCTCGCCGCCATACGGAGTAAGGCGGGCATCCTGGTTTCGTTGGTGCTGTCCCCGTCGGCGGCATCCGGTCACCGAACTGCCGGAACAATGTCGCAAATCGGCCTGGGTTCCAGGCGGGGAAAATCTTCGGCCCGGCACAGGTGGCCGCATTGCCCGAAGAGAGCCGCGTTCCCCCGGCTGGCCGCACGGAGCGGGCGGGACGGCATGACGCCGGCCCCCCTCGCCCGCGGTCGTGGATGATGCAGACTTCGGTGAAGCGCCCGCGTCTGCACGCTGCTGCACGCTTCACCGGCGCGGCTGCGGAACGGCGGCGCTGGGGCGACGGTCGGCGAAGCCGCCCGAGCCCCAAGACGGTCCGCCTGCCTTCTTCCCTCGCGCCCGGTTTCGTCCTACGGTCCGCGGCCCTTCTGCCGGATCATCGACATGCAACGCCTTCCCCGCCTGACGCCGCTTGCCGCCGCCCTGCCCTCGACCGTGCCTTTCGTGGGACCGGAAGCGCAGGAGCGCAGCCGGGGCGCCGCCTTCCGCGCCCGGATCGGCGCCAACGAGAGCGGTTTCGGCCCCGCACCCTCGGTCGTCGCGGCGATGGCGGAGGCCGCCGGTGCCATGTGGAAATACTGCGACCCCGACAATTTCGACCTGAAGGCGGCGCTGGCGCGCCATCTCGGCCTCGGCGCGCAGAACGTGGTCATCGGCGAGGGCATCGACGGGTTGCTGGGGCTGGCGGTGCGACTCCATGCCGGTCCCGGCGACACGGTCGTCACCTCGCTCGGCGCCTATCCAACCTTCAACTTCCATGTCGCGGGTTTCGGCGCGCGGCTGGTCACCGTGCCCTATCGCGACGACAGGGAGGACCTGCAGGGTCTGATCGACGCGGTGAAGCGCGACGCTGCGCAGGTGGTCTACCTGTCGAACCCGGACAACCCGATGGGCACGTGGTGGGAGGCGGCGGACGTCGAGGCCTTCATCGATGCGATCCCGCCGACGACGCTGGTGCTGCTCGACGAGGCCTATGGCGAGACCGGACCGGCCTCGGCGCAGCCGCGCGTCAACCTGTCGCGGCCGAACCTGATCCGGCTTCGGACCTTCTCCAAGGCCTATGGCCTCGCCGGCCTGCGCTGCGGCTATGCCTTCGGCGACGCCGCGGTGATCCGCAGCTTCGAGAAGGTGCGCAACCATTACGGCATCAACAAGATGGCGCAGGTGGCCGGCGAGGCCGCGCTCGCCGACCAGGACTATCTGGCCACAGTGGTCGCCCGCGTCGCGGCCGGCCGCGAGCGCATCGCCGGCATCGCCCGCGACAACGGGCTCGAGCCGATCCCGTCGGCCACCAACTTCGTCACCATCGACTGCGGCGCCGACGGCGCCTTCGCGCTGAAGGTGCTGCAGGAGACGCTCGCCCGCGACGTCTTCATCCGCAAGCCGATGGCCCCCGGCCTCGACCGCTGCATCCGGATTTCGGTCGGGCTGGACGCGGAACTCGACCTGTTCGCGGAGGAACTGCCGAAGGCGCTGGCCGCGGCGCGGGCGGGGTAGTTTGTGGCGGTCGAGCGCTTCAGGAGGCCTGCCTGAAGACCGACTGCGGGGTTCGCTCTATCTCCGCGCCGTAGGTAAGCGGGTGAACGAACTCGTACTTCTGGCCACTCTTGTCCTCGACAATGACCCGGACCGTGAAAATCCCCCAGGTCCAGATCGCCAGGCTACAGTTCGGATTGCGGATGGAGCGAGAAACGGTCCGGACCGGTTGATCGAACGTCTGGTGGAGGTGGTAGGTCGCGCTGTTGACGAAGAGCAGATCGTTCCCATCGAGATAGATGTGGACCTTGTACAAGGGGCTCTTTCCCGCCTGCCGCCGCATTTCGGGCGCCCCGGAAGGGTCATAGGGGTTTTTCAGGCTGTCCTTGACGGCGACGTTCAGGCCCATGACCTCTCTCCATGCTCGCCGAACGCCTTAGCGTCCAATCGACCATCCTCAAGATAGTCCCGGCCGCCCGCAACTCCAAGTGCGTTGGAAAGCCATCCGGCCGGTTTGGGCAGATTGCTTCGGGACATGGCTAGATTCCAGGCTCGGGCGCCGGCCGCGGAGCGACCTGTGGCGCGGCTTCCCGCGCGGCGACGCCAAGGTCATCAGGTCCGCCATTCTTCTGCTCGGGCGCGCCACCCTGAAGGGCGGTTCCCGATGGTTGCGTGGTATCGCCCGCCCCGCCGGTGCGGGCGACGGTCTCGCCGAAGTAGTAGCCGATGATGACTCCGATGATGCCACTGAGAGAACCGGTGACCGCCTGCAAGGCCTTGTTCATGTTGTCGACGTTGGTGCCTGCAACCCAAAGCGCGTAGGCGACGGAGAAGAGAAAGACCAGCATCACGATGAGTGCCAGCAGGTGCCGGAAGTCGTTCACCAGTTTCGCAAACAGTTCCGCGAAAACGAAACGGATCGGTCGTTCGGCGAAGCCTTCCCGCCCAGGCGCCATGTTGTCCGCCCGCGGACGGAAGCGTCCCCAGCCGGCGATCCAGAAAGCCCACTGGACCATTCCCATGAACAGGATGGCCGCAACAAGAAGAAGTATGATCTCCTGCCTGTAGCCCTTCAGGAAAACAAAAAACCCGTCCATGATGCATTCTCCGGACGATGAATTGACCGATAATTACATGACTTCGATGAAAGAGCCAATTCGATATGTCGCGCGGCCGATCCGCATGAACACATTTTGAATGTCGCTCCACGAATGACGCTGCGGATGGTAGCCTTGAGCGCTCATGGTTCCGCGCAGCGGCCGCCCGCCCCGATCAGAACCCGAATCAGCCTCAGGCGACGTCCACCCCTTGAATGAAACGACCGTTCGTTTTATTCATCGCCTCAGGAGGAACCACGCCTTGGCACGCACGACCGGTTCGTACGGCGAGAAGACGGAAGCGGCGCTGCGGGAGGCGGCGGTGGGGCTGATCGCGCGGCATGGCTACGAGGCGGTGTCGATGCGGCGGCTGGCGGCGGAGATCGGGCTGCAGGCGGCGGCGCTCTACAATTACTTCCCCACCAAGGAGGACCTGCTGTTCACGCTGATGCGCGAGCACATGGAGGCGCTGATCGCGGCCTGGGCTGCGGCCGATCCCGGCGGGACGCCGCGCGTGCGGCTCGCCGCCTTCGTGGAGAACCACATCGTCTTCCACGTCGAGCGGCGGCACGCGACGCATGTCTCCAACATGGAGCTGCGCAGCCTGTCGCCGGAGCGGCTGACGGCCATGCTGCGGCTGCGCTCCGCCTACGAGAAGGACCTGCGCCAGATCCTGCGCGAGGGCGCGGCCGCGGGCGATTTCGCGATCGAGGACGCGACGCTGACGGCCATGGCGATCATCCAGATGATCACCGGCGTGATCGTCTGGTTCCGGCCGGACGAGCGTCTGTCGGTCGAGGAGGTCGCCGCCACCTACCACGCCATGACGATGCGGCTCGTCGGCGTCGAGCCGACGCGACGTCAGGGCGCCCCGGAGCAAGCCAAGGAGAGGCTCGATGTATGACCACGTGATGGATTTCGGCCTCGGCGAGGACGTCGCCGCGCTGCGCGAGACCGTGCGCCGTTTCGCGCAGCAGCGCATCGCGCCGATCGCCGCCGAGATCGACCGCTCGAACGAATTTCCCGCCGGGCTCTGGGCCGAACTCGGCGCGCTCGGCCTGCTCGGCGTCACCGCCGATCCCGATTTCGGCGGCTCGGGCATGGGCTATCTCGCCCATGTCGTGGCGATGGAGGAGATTTCCCGCGCCTCGGCGTCGGTCGGCCTGTCCTACGGCGCCCATTCCAATCTCTGCGTCAACCAGATCAACCGCTGGGGCACGGCCGAGCAGAAGGCGCGCTACCTGCCGGCGCTCTGCTCGGGCGCGGCGGTCGGCGCGCTCGCCATGTCGGAGCCGGGCTCGGGCTCGGACGTCGTCTCGATGCGGCTCAGTGCCGAGAAGAAGAACGACCGCTATGTGCTCAACGGCTCCAAGATGTGGATCACCAACGGCCCCGACGCCAACACGCTGGTGGTCTATGCCAAGACCGATCCGGAGCGCGGCTCGCGCGGCATCACCGCCTTTCTCGTCGAGAAGGGTTTCGCCGGTTTCTCGGTGGCGCAGAAGCTCGACAAGCTCGGCATGCGCGGATCGAACACCGGCGAACTGGTGTTCCAGGACGTCGAGGTGCCGTTCGAGAACGTGCTCGGCGAGGAAGGCCGCGGCGTCGAGATCCTGATGTCGGGGCTCGACTACGAGCGCGTGGTGCTGGCGGGCGGACCGCTCGGCATCCTCGCCGCCTGCCTCGACGTCGTCATGCCCTATGTGCACGAGCGTCGGCAGTTCGGCCAGCCGATCGGCGAATTCCAGCTGGTGCAGGGCAAGCTCGCCGATCTCTACACGACGATGAACGCCTGCCGGGCCTATGTCTATGCCGTGGCGGCCGCCTGCGACCGCGGCGAGACCACCCGCAAGGACGCCGCCGGCTGCATCCTCTACGCCTCGGAGAAGGCGACGCTGGCTGCGCTCGACGCCATCCAGCTGCTCGGCGGCAACGGCTACATCAACGACTATCCCGCCGGCCGCCTGCTGCGCGACGCCAAGCTCTACGAGATCGGCGCCGGCACGAGCGAGATCCGGCGCTGGCTGATCGGGCGGGAGATGATGGGCGAAGGGTGATCAGTGGACCTTCGTCCTGACCTTCGTCGCGCCGCTTTCCAATCGTTTTCGGGCGACTTCTTCGAGAGTCTCGGAAATCCACTGATTGATGGACTTGCCTTCATTGGCCGCCGCCTTGCTCAGCAGCGCGTGAATTTCCGGCGTGGTTCGCAGAGCCAGCTTTCCCGAGTATGGCTTCTCGGGTTCCACGCCCCGCTCGGCGCAGAAACGGAGATACTCGTCGATGCTGTCGCGGAAGGCTTGCGACAGTTCATGCGAACTCGCGCCGGTGAAATGAACCGTATCGCGGATACCATGCACGATACCATGAAAAGCATGGTCGTCTTCTTCGTACCAGATCTCCGCGACATATCCCTTGTACGGGTTCATGGCTTGTAACCAACCTCTTTCAAGTATCGCCGGACCGCCTTCACCGCCCCCTTGTCTGTATCCGGCGAGGGATGCGGCCGGTGAATGATCAAGCTACGGTCTCTCAACACGAACCGGACACGCGAGCCGCTTCCTTCGCTCATCTCCGCGCCAAGCGCGATCAGCAAGGCCTCGATGTCTCGCCACTTGATCGATCCGCTGACTGGATCGTGAAAGATCGCATCGAGCGTTTCTTCGTGCTTCCTGCGCATGCCAGCCTCCTGAAAACAAGCAAGGGACACAGGCCGTTGCTGCCTTCGGATCGCTGCACGTCATGCGCGGTCGACCGAACGTGATACTAGAATGTGATATCATTCGTGCATTGTCAACGCCGCTTCGGACGCCATCGCAGGCGATGATCCGTTTTGCCAGCCGGGCAGTTCTCTGTCATCATGGGTGTGGTTTGGCAGCGGAGACGGACTATGGCAGCGCGTGGATTTGCCGAGGAACCTCGCCGTTTCGAGGCCGAAGAGACCGGCCTGCGGTCGGTCGACTACGTGCGGCTGAAGATCGACACCGCCGGGCGCATCGTGATCCCTGCGGAACTGCGGGCGGCGATGCTGGTCAGGCCAGGCGACACCGTTACGGCCCGGGTCGAGGATGGCGAGTTCCGGATCGTCTCGCCGGACGTGGCGCTGAAACGCGTCCAGGCCTTCGCACGCAGATGGAAGGCCGAACATCCCGACGAGCCGAGCGTCGTCGACGAGCTGATCGCCGAGCGGCGGGAAGAGGCACGGCGGGAAGACGAGCGCTACGATCGCCTTGCCAGAGAGGGCCACAGCCAAACCCCGTCGGGTTCGCACGAATGACGGGTTACGTCATCGACGCGTCGGCGCTCCTCGCGATCATCCGCAGCGAGATCGGCGCCGACCGGGCGAGCGCGCGAATGCGTGGAGCGTCGATGTCGACCGTGAACGCCAGCGAAGCCCTGATGCGAGGCGCAGAGAAGGGCACGCCTCTCGATCTCATGCGGGCGTTTCTGGCGTCTCAGGATGTGCACTTCGTCGACTTCGACGCCGACCTCGCGGTTGCCGCCGCGCTCCCGCGTCCCTCGACGAAGCGCGCGGGCCTCTCTTTCGCCGACCGCGCCTGCATCGCCACCGCGACCCGCCTGAACGCCACCGTCGTCACCGCCGACCGCGTCTGGGCCGACCTTGACCTGCCCTGCCCCGTCGAACTCATCCGATAGGCTCTATCCGGCGGCCGACTGACCACTGCCTCACGTGCGCCCACCTCCATCGCCGGGTCCAGCCGGCGCGCCGCCTCACGCGCCCTCGTAACGCGTGACGCTGAAGGCGACGTAGTTGTAGGGGATGAGGGTGCGCCGCGTGGCGCGGTCGACGATACGGCCCTGGGCGCGGTCGTAGGCCCAGAGCGACCAGTCCCAGACCGAGACCAGCGTCTCGGGGATCTGCACCGCGATCACGTCGCCCTCGGCCAGCCGCGCGCCCATGGCGTTGGCGGAGAAATCGAGGCCGATGAACATGTCCTGCACCGAGACGTTGCGGTTGCGCGCGGCAAGCGCCTTGGTGACGCCGAGCGCCATGGACGAGAGCGGCGCGATCGCCGGCTGGGCGGTGGTGGCGAGCTTCAGGCCGGCCTTGAAGGAATCGCCTTCGAGGAAGTCGAGGATCGCCTCGTCGTCGTCGTTCTTCACGTTCACGGTGTGGAAGCGGAAGGCGACGCCTTCGGTGCCGACGCTGAGGCCATTGAAGATCGGATAGCCGAGGATCGGCGCGCGCTCGCCTTCGCGGGCGCGGTAGGTGGCGTTGAAATGCAGGTCCTCGCCGCCGCCTTCAGTCTGGTTGCGGGCGTAGAAGTCGAACAGGATGCGGTGGATGCCGGCACCGGGATAGGCAGCCACGCGCAAGGCGTTGAGCCGCACCGAGACGCGGGCGTTCTTCAGCGAGGCGTCGGCTTGCGTCTCGCCGACGCCGTGGATGGGCAGCAGCCCGTCGGCGCCGGGCATGGCCGCGGCGGGCAGGAAGCCGATCGTGTGCGCGGTGTGCTGCCAGGGGCGCGGCCCGCCGGTCAGCCAGTCGCGCAGCGAGCGCGGCCGCCCGGTTTCGAAGGCGACCGGGGCCTCCACGTCCTCGGCCTTTTCGAGCGGCTCGCCCATGGCCTCCAGCCGCGCCAGCGCCGCCTCCGGCGGCAGGCGGGCGATGACGGGCAGGTCGGCGAAAGGGTTCGGGGTCATGGCGGAGGGTCTCCCTGGGCGGCGATGGCGGCTTCGATCTTGGCGAGGAGGCGGTCGCAATCCTCGACATAAGTTTCGGCGTCCCGCAGCGATGCAAACTGTTCGCGCGCGGCGTGCGCATAGGCGCGCGCTTCTAACAGGCGGCCCTCTTCGAATAGCATCAGCCCGACGTTGAAGCGCGTCTCTGCCGAGCCGAAGGGATTCTGCGCCTGCTCCTCGAACGCGATCGATTGGCGATAGTGCGCCAGCGCCTGGTCGACAGCGCCGCCGATTCGGAAGACGACACCTAACTGGTTGTGCGTGACGGCAAGGCTGGCGAGATCGTCCGCGCCGAAGGCGTCGAGCGCTTCGCGATAGGCCTCGTACGCGGCATTCAGGTGTCCAAGTAAAGTCTCCGCGTCGGCGCCGGCCACGCGGGCGTCGTAGGAGCGCCGGAGCGCCACGCTGCCGAGCTGGGCGTAGCACCTGCCGCGTCCGGCGCGGTCGTCGGCGGCGCGGAGCGCCAGGGAGGTGCGGTACCAATGCTCCGCTGTGCCGAGATCGCGGATCGAGGGCACGCGGACATGGGCATTGCCGAGATAGAAGGCGCAACCGGCTTCGACCCGGCGGTCGCCGATCACGGCGGCTATGTCTTTCGCTTCCTCCAGCGCGGGCACGCAGTCGGGCGATCCGGATTCGGTGAGCATCTCGCCAAGCTGATGTAGCGAAGCCGCGAGCGAGCGGAGGGCGTTACGCTCCGCTCCCGTTCGCTCGGCATCGGCCCTGGCCCGTGCGCCCGCCGTCGTCGTCCGGCGCCAGTCGATCCTGTTCCGGAGGATTGCCGCCGCGTGGCTCCAGTCACGGTCCTCCATCGCGATCCCGGCGTCATACTCCAACGCCAGCAACCATTCGTCCTCCAGGCCCGGCGGCGGGTCCTCGGTATGCGGGTCGAGCAGGGCCTGGCGCAGCGGCGCGACCAACGCCCGCCAGGCGCCGCGCCGGCCGCCATAGGCGTATATCTCCTTCAGGCCCTGCATGCAGCGGATAGCGCGCGCCCAGTCGCCCGCCTCGGTCGCGAGCGACCAGGCGGCGAGCAGATTGTCCTCCTCGGCCGCGAGCCCGGCACGAGCGTCGGCGTTTCCCCTGTTGATCTGGTTATGATAGAAATTGCCAAGCATCCCCATCGCCGCGACGAAGGCCGTTCTCGCCCGCTCCCCTGCCTCGCTGGCATGGTGCCGCTCGAACAGGTCGCGGAAGAACCAGGGCAGCGCCGGGTGGATGGAATAGTATCCGTCGCCCAGCGCCGTCAGCAGGCCGATCTCGGCGGCGCGGTCGAACAGGGGGATCAGCGTCTCGCGCGTCGCGTTGCGTACGGCCTCCATCGTCCACGGCGCGTTGGGATCACCCATGATTCGCACGGCGTCGACGTCGACGAACCCGTGGAACAGGTGCAGCAGCGCCAGCGCCGCCCGCTCGGCCTCCGAAAACCCGTGTGCGAAGCCGTAGGACAGCGACGCCGCCAGCGAGGCGTCGCGGCCTTCCCCGGCTTCGTCGCCGAATCGCGCCCTGCCCGCCTCCAGCGCCGCGACATAGTCCGCCAGTTGCGCGGCCGTCGCGACGGCTTGCTCCAGCATGCCGCCGACGGCGGCCCTGACGGTCAGCGGGTTGCCGCGCGTGAAGCGCAGCAGCGTGGTCAGGTCGGGCAGGTCGGCGAGCCGCTTGCGGTGCCTGGCAGCGATGGCCGCCGCCATCTGCCGGCGCTCGCGCATCGGCATCGGCGGCAGCGCCAGGCGCAGCGGCAGGTCGCCCAGCCAGGCCCGTTCGTTGCGGCGCGAGGTGAGCAGGAATTTCGCCTTGGTCCCTGCCGCGTCGCGCAGGAAATCGGCGAGTTCGCGCTGCTCCTCCGGCGACCAGGCCGACACGGCACCGCTCGGGAAGCCGGCCACCGGCTCGACATTGTCCCAGATCCACAGGACGGGCACCTGCCGCAGGACGTCAAGCGCCACCGCCCGCCGTTCGGCCTCGTCGACGATCGCATGCCACTGCACGCCGGCGGCCGCGAGCGCGCCTCCGAACATTTCGCCGATCCTGTCCAGCACGCGCGGCAGCGGCAGGTGCCGCTCGAAGGAGGAAAACAGCACGGCGCCCTGCACCCCGCCGGTGGCGGCATACCAGCGCGCGAACTCGGCCGCGACCTGCGTCTTGCCGCTGCCGGCGAAGGCCGAGAGCAGGATGACGCGCTGCGAGAAATCGCCCCTGTCGTCGAAGCCGCGGTCGAGCGCATGCAGCGTCTCGTCGCGGCCGAAGAAGCCGAAATCCGGCGCGCGCGGCAGCTTCGGATCGACGAAGGCGCCGCGCGACGCTTCCTGCGGTGCCGCGAGCACGGCCGCTGCCCTCTGCGGCCAGAGCCGCTGCGGCGCGCGCTCCCACACCAGCGGCACGTGCCAGTCACTCAAAGGCCGCGGCACCGCGCCGACCTCGCGCATCGGATCGTCGGCAAGCGCCTTGCGCGCCGCCGCCACCGCCTGCCCGAGCGTGGCGCCGGACGAAAGACGCTCGTAGAGTCGCTCCACGAAATCCGCGGCGGTGACGACCCAGACCGAATAGCGCATCGCCACCACGCCGCCGAGGCCGGCCTGCATGACCTGCTGCGCCAGCGAGCCGTAGGCCGCCGCTTCGGCCAGCGCGGTCCTGGCTTCATCACTCTCCGGCGCGGGCTCGTTGGGCGATTCGGCGAAAGCCGAGCGGCAGGCATTGAGGATCAGCGCCTGCACACCGGCATCGCGCAGCAGCGGGCCGAGCCGGTCGCCGCCGACGCAATCGCTGCGGTCCTCCTTCTCGTCGTCCTCGAAGACGAGGAAACCCTGCCGGCCGCCCGCCGCCGCGTCGTAGGCATGGACGGAGGACCGTCCCATCCCGTCGGACGGCGATGCCAGGTCGCCATAGCCGCCATGGCCGTCGAAATGCACCACGTGATAGGGCTCGCCTGAATCCGCCGCCGTCCGCAGCACGCTCGCCAGCTGCCGGAAGGTCGGCGGCCGCAGCACGTCGAGCCGCCAGCCCTTGCCGGCGGCATCGCCCAGCCTGCGCACCAGCCGGCTCGCCACCGAGCGGAAGGGAACGTCGCGCCCGCCGCCGGGCCGCGCAATGACGAGCAGGATGCGCACGACGCCCGGCTCTTCCTGCGCCACGAACATTTGCTGCGCGCCGCGGGCGCCGCGCACGAATTCGCGTGCCGACAGCGCCAGCGTCGTGCCGGATGCCGCATCGCGCATCAGCTCCCAGGGAAGGTCGGTCGCGGTTCTCACGTCGGTGACGATCTCGATGCGCGTCTGCGGCAGCGCCATCGACGCCAGCGCCCAGCAGCGCTGGCCCTCGGGCGAGGATTGGAAGACCTGTGCGAACAGATCGGCGCCTGTCCGCTCCATCAGCGTTTCCACGCTCTTGGCTATGGCCGGCGCCGGGTCATGGTCGAATTCGAGATAATCCTCCAGATACCAGCGGATGCGTTCGCGGTCGGCGGCCGGCAGTGCAAAGGCGATCTCGCGGGAAAACCTGATCTTGCCGACGCCCAGCACGTCGGAAAGCTCGACCTCGACGTCGTAGCGGTCCGGCGCGCGGCCAGGCTGCTGGCTGATCTCCAGTATCGGCATGAAAAAAACTCCCGCGGAAAGTGTAGCGGGCGATTCGTCTGCCTGTCCATGAAGCTCACGCCGTTTTCTTCAGTATCGCGACTGGCCCGGCCCCTGTACGCGGCGGCGGTTCCAACGCCGGGAGGATGCGGCTAGGATGGCGCGTCCGGCGGATCCGCCGGCCGGGAGGGAGGAATGGGTTCCAGTCCGCCGCCCGCACGACGTCCTGCCGCCGAAGGTCCTCATGCCCGTCATCCGCACCGCCCTCTCCACCGCCTCCGATGCCTTCCGCGCCAATGCCGAGCGTATGCGCGGGCTGGTGGCCGATCTCGCCGACAAGGCCGCGGCGATCGAGCGCGGCGGGCCGGAGGAGGCGCGGCGGCGGCATGTGGAGCGGGGCAAGCTGTTGCCGCGCGAGCGGCTGGCGCAGCTCATCGACACCGGGTCGCCCTTTCTGGAGATCGGGCAGTTCGCGGCATGGGACATGTATGGCGGCGACATCGCGTCGGCGGGCATGATCGCCGGCATCGGCCGGGTCGAGGGCCGCGAGGTGATGATCGTGGTCAACGACGCCACGGTGAAGGGCGGCACCTATTATCCGATGACGGTGAAGAAGCATCTGCGCGCGCAGGAGATCGCGGCCGAGAACGGGCTGCCCTGCGTCTATCTCGTCGATTCCGGCGGCGCCAACCTGCCCAACCAGGACCAGGTGTTTCCCGACCGCGAGCATTTCGGCCGTATCTTCTACAACCAGGCCAACATGAGTGCTGCCGGCATTCCGCAGATCGCCTGCGTGATGGGCTCGTGCACGGCGGGCGGCGCCTATGTGCCGGCGATGGCCGACGAATCGATCATGGTGAAGAACCAGGCGACGATCTTCCTCGGCGGGCCGCCGCTGGTGAAGGCGGCCACCGGCGAGGAGGTGTCGGCCGAGGATCTCGGCGGCGCCGACGTGCACACGCGGCTGTCGGGCGTGGCCGACCACTACGCCCAGAACGACGAGCACGCGCTGGCGATCACGCGCCGCATCGTGGCCAATCTGAACCGGGTGAAGCCGGCCTCGCTGCAGCTTCGCCCGCCGCAGCCGCCGCTGTACGACCCGGCGGAACTCCACGGGCTCATCCCGGCCGACACGCGCCAGCCCTATGACGTGCGCGAGGTGATCGCACGCGTCGTCGACGGCTCCGAGTTCGACGAGTTTAAGGCCAATTACGGCACCACGCTGGTGACGGGCTTCGCGCATCTCTTCGGCATGCCGGTCGGCATCATCGCCAACAACGGCGTGCTGTTTTCCGAAAGCGCGCAGAAGGGAGCGCATTTCATCGAACTGTGCTGCCAGCGGAAAATCCCGCTGATCTTCCTGCAGAACATCACCGGTTTCATGGTGGGTCGCAAATACGAGGCCGGCGGCATCGCCAAGGACGGCGCCAAGCTGGTGACGGCGGTGGCGACCGCGCGGGTGCCGAAGCTCACCGTCATCATCGGCGGTTCGTTCGGCGCCGGCAATTACGGCATGTGCGGCCGGGCCTATTCGCCGCGCTTCCTGTGGATGTGGCCGAACGCCCGCATCTCGGTGATGGGCGGCGAGCAGGCCGCCACCGTCCTCGCCATCGTCCGGCGCGAGGGCATCGAACGCAAGGGCGGCACCTGGCCGGCGGAGGAGGAAGCGGCGTTCAAGAAACCGATCCTCGACCAGTTCGAGACCGAGGGCCAGCCGCTCTATTCCTCGGCACGGCTCTGGGACGACGGCATCATCGACCCGGCTCGCACCCGCGAGGTGCTGGCGCTGTCGCTCTCGGCCGCTCTGAACCGGGAAGTGGAGGAAACGAAGTTCGGCCTGTTCCGGATGTAGAGCCCGACGGAAGAGCCGGTCATGCAGAAGCACCGCATCTATTCGATGAGCTTTGCGAGCGTCTATCCGCTCTACGTCGCCAAGGCGGAGCGCAAGGGGCGGACGAAGGCCGAGGTCGACGCGATCATCGCCTGGCTGACCGGCTACGAAGGGCAGTCCCTGCAGGGCGTTCTGAACGCAAAGACCGACTTCGAGACCTTCTTCGCCGAGGCCCCTGCCCTCAACGGCGCCCGCGCTGCTGTGAAGGGGCTGGTGTGCGGCGTGCGGGTGGAGGAGGTCGAGGAGCCGCTGATGCGCGAGATCCGCATTCTCGACAAGCTGATCGACGAACTGGCCAAGGGAAAGGCCATGGAGAAGATCCTGCGCGGGGCATGAGCCGGGCGGACGGCACCGTTGCCACAGCCGGGCCGTCACGGCGACGGCGCACGGCATCCTCGCTGCTCCGGCCGGGCTGGCGCCATCGGCCCTCTGCCGCTAGCCTTGCGCCAACCGACGACCGGAGGAGCGGGCGATGAGTGCGGGCTTTGTGAACCTTGTCGTGCTGGCGGCGATCGTGGCGATCATCGGCGGCGCTTTCGCCATCTTCCGCTACGCGGCCACGCGTCCGGCCGGCCGCAGGGCACGGGGGCTCGCCAAGCCGTCGAAGACCGCGCAGCGCAAGGTCAATCCGAAGACCGGGGACCTGTTTCCCTGAGCATGGGCTGGGCCGTGGTGCGTTCTTCGACCTTGCCACCCCGGGAATTGGCTTGCGCTTCGCTGTCGTGGTGCCTGTTTCGCCTTTGCAGCGGCCCCGCTTCACACATGCGGCCCCTTTCACCTTCGTCATCCCGGGCGAAGCCGGAGCGGAGCGGAGGCGCAGACCCGGGATCCATGCCTCGGCCGATGCCGAAAGGCTGGATGGTGCCGACGGCGCACCGGCGCGCGTCTTCTCCATCGTCCCCTGTCGATGTTCGTTGAGGCACGGATCCCGGCCGTCCTGCGCTGCGCTCGGACGCCGTTCCGGGATGACGAAAGCAAGGGGGCGGGCCGGTCTTCCCAGACCGTCTTTACCCCGAGGGTTTAGCCCGCACGATCGCGACCGAAGGAGCGGCATATGCCCGCGGGCGAGCGCCGAAGGAGGCGCGGGACGTCATGAACGCGAGAGGCCCGGCGCAGCGCAAGGCCTCCGTTACAAGCTGCCGCGCGATGGAGCGCGCGGCGGCGTGCCGATCAGTTGAGCTTCCAGGACAGGCCGGCCGTAAACAGCTGGACAGTCGAATCCTCGTTGCGGATCAGCCCTGCACTGGAATCGCCGAGGATGATCTCGCTGTCGTCCCACTGCGTGTTGCGGTATTCGAGCTTGGTCGACAGCCGGTCGGTCAGCATGGTCTGGACGCCGAGGCCGAAGGTCCAGCCGTCGCGTTCGTAGTCGTAGGCCAGCAACTCCTGCGAGCCGATCGCGGCGATGCCCGTGTTCAGCGTCAGATCGGCCTTCATGTTCTGGCGGGTGAAGGCACCGAGACCGTAGAAAAGGGTCTGCGGATTGACGAGAACGCCGGCGCGTCCGCCGATCGACCAGCTGTCGCCGGTCTTCAGCGTATAGGTCAGGTCGGCCGTGCCGGAGGTGATGCCGAAGGCGCAATCGTCCTGACCGCCATTGTCGTAGAGACAGTAGTCGCCGAACACGCCCACCTGGGTCTCGGCATTGGAGAAGGTGTAGTCGCCGAAGGCGCCGAGCACGAAATGCCGGCCGAGCATGAGGTCGTAGCCGCCCTCCAGGCGGCCGACGAAGCCCTCGCCGCCGAAATCGAGATCGCCGTCGATCGAGAAGATGTCGACGTCGTCGATCTGCAGCAGGCCGCCGAGACCGGTGTCGTAGGCCTCCAGCCCGGCATTGTGGCGCAGGGACGAGAAGCCGCCTGCCACGCCGACGTTGAAGCCCGTCCAGTCGACGACCGGAATGGCGTCGACGGCTGCCTGCTGGGACGCGCCGTCGCCGCCGAAGCGCCACGACAGGACACCTCGCATCGACTGCGCGACCGCATCGTCCCAGGTGTCGATGCCGGAGAAATCGTTGAAGACGATGCTGTCGTCGTTCTCCCACTCGGTGCGGCGGTATTCCATCTTGAGCGTCATGGCACCGGTGATCGGCGCCTCGATGCCGCCGCCGAAGGTGTAGCCGTCGCGCTCGTAGTCGTAGGAGGCGAGCGGGATGGTTCCGGTGAGGTCCGAGGTGAGCGTCAGCTCTCCCTCGAGGCCGGTGCGGGTGAAGCCGCCGAGCACATAGGTCAGCGCGCCGGGATTGGCGACGTAGCCCGCGCGGCCGGTGATGCTCCAGCTGTTCTTGACGGTGAGCGAATAGTCGAGGGCATAGGCGTCGTCGATGGTGCCGACGTCGCAACTGTCGGGATTGGGATCGTCCTCGTAGCAGACGGTGGCGCCGAGGCCGCCGCCGGCGTCGAAGTTCGACCAGGTGTAGTCGCCCTGGATGCCGATGACCAAGCGTTCGCCGAGCTGATAGTCGAAACCGCCCTCGATGGTGCCCAGCGCGCCGCCGCCGCCCAGATCCAGCATGGCGCCGATCGAGCGGATACCGGCGATCCCGATGTCGAATTCCGCGCTCTCGTCGTAGTCGTAGATCTCGGCGCCGGCATTGTGCGAAACGCCGCCGAGACCTGCGCCGATGCCGATGTGGAGGCCCGTCCAGTCGTAGCTCGCGGGTGGAGCCACTTCGACGCGATCCGCGGCCTGGGCGGCACCTCCGGCAAGGGCGACAAGTATCGCCACCGAGAACTTTCCGGCCTGCATCGAGTCCTCCCAAGAACAGGTCGAATCCGTTACTTCGGACGCTATCTCCGATGAAGCAGGGGCCGCAATGGAAAACAGCCGGCGCCGATTGTTTCGATATTGCTGTTGCTGACGGGCAACATCCGCGCCGCGCGTCGGCAGCCGGGGACTTATACTACGGGCCTTTACCTTCGACCTTCGCGCCGCCCCTCATCCGCCTGCCGGCACCTTCTCCCCGTAACACGGGGAGAAGAACGCCGTCACCGACGGCTTCGCCAGTCGCAAAGGTCGCCTACCTGGTGCCGATGTCGCGGCCGTGACCCCTTCTCCCCGCTTGCGGGGAGAAGGTGCCGGCAGGCGGATGAGGGGCAGCGCCGAGGGTCAATCGAAAAGACCGCTGGTATTACGTCGCCGCGCGTGGAGGGCGGCCGAGACCGTCGACCCGGCAGCCCCCTCGACCGATCCGATCAGAGCGGACCAGCACGACCGCTCACGCAGAAAGGCCCGGCGCAGGCCGGGCCTTTCGGGAGGATGCCCGCGTGCTGGAGCACGCGGCGGACGTTCGTCAGTTGAACTTCCAGGACAGGCCGACCGTGAAGGTCTGAACCGTCGAATCTTCGGTGCGCAGGACGCCGGCGCTGGCGTCGCCGAGGATGATCTCGCTCTCGTCCCACCGGGTGTTGCGGTATTCGAGCTTGGTCGACAGCTTGTCGGTGAGCATGGTCTGGACGCCGAGGCCGAAGGTCCAGCCGTCACGCTCGTAGTCGTAGGACACCAGTTCCTGCGAGCCCAGCGGCGCGAAGCCGGTGTTCAGCGTCAGGTCGGCCTTCATGTTCTGGCGGGTGAAGGCGCCGAGACCGTAGAAGAGGGTCTGCGGGTTGACCAGCACGCCGGCGCGGCCGCCGATCGACCAGCTGTCGCCGGTTTCCAGCGTGTAGGTCAGGTCGCCGGAGGCGGTGACGACGCCGTTGTCGCAGTCATCCGGCGTGCCGGCCCCACCAATGCCGGAGTCATATCCTTCGAGGCAGTAGTCGCCGAAGAGACCGACCTGCGACTCGGCGTTGGAGAAGCTGTAGTCGGCGAAGGCGCCCAGCACGAAGCGCTGGCCGAGCTGGAAATCGTAACCCGCTTCGAGGCGTCCGAGATAGCCTTCGCCGCCGAAATCGAGATCGCCGCCGATCGCGAAGATGTCGACCGGGCCGACCTGGATCAGGCCGCCGAGGCTGTCGTCATAGGCCTCCAGTCCCGCATTGTGGCGAAGGGTCGCCATACCGCCGGACAGACCGACGTTGAAGCCCGTCCAGTTGACCGCCGGAATGGCATCGACGGCCGCCTGCTGGGAGGCGTTGTCGCCGCCGAAGCGCCAGGACAGGACGCCGCGCATCGACTGGACGATGGCGTCGTCCCAGGTGTTGATGCCGCCGGTCTCGGAGAAGGGGATGTTGGTGTCGTTGTCCCACTCGGTGCGGCGGTACTCCATCTTCAGCGTCATGGCGCCGGTGATCGGTGCCTCGATGCCGCCGCCGAAGGTCCACCCGTCACGCTCGTAGTCGTATTCGGCGATCGGCGCGGATCCCTCGGGCGTGGACAGCGTGAGCTCGCCTTCCATGTTGGTGCGGGTGAAGCCGCCGAGCACGTATGCCAGGGCACCGGGGTTCGCCACATAGCCCGCCCGGCCGATGATGCTCCAGCTGCTCTTGGCCGTCAGCGAGTAGTCGAGAGCGATTTCGCCGTCCGGCGTACCGGTGTCGCAATTGTCGGGACCGTTGGGATCCTCGAAGCAGACCAGGGCTCCGAGCCCCGCTCCGGCGTCGAAGTTCGACCAGGTGTAGTCGCCCTGGATGCCGAGCACGAAGCGCTCGCCGATCTGGTAGTCGAAGCCGCCCTCGACCGTGCCGAGCGCACCGTCGCCGCCGACGTCGAGCATTCCACCGATCGAGAACAGGTCGATCGGACCGACCTGGATCAGCCCGCCCGTGTCATTGTCGTAGATCTCCGCGCCGGCATTGTGCGAGACGCCGCCGAGCCCGGCGCCGACGCCGACATGGAACCCTGTCCAGTTGTAGGTTGCGGGCGGCAGATACTCCACCTGGTCTGCCGCGTAGGCCGTGCTGCTCGCCAGCGTAAGCAGAATCGCCGCAGTGATCTTCCTCGAATGCATGGTCACTCCCCATAGCCGCATCGCCTAGTATGAGAGAAATCGTATATTCGGATGAACTGAGTCTTCAACCTTGAATCGATCCTGCAGGGGAAACGCTCCTGCTCTTCGCAAGCCGGCGTTGCCGTTCGGCCACACCAGTTGCCACACAGCAGGAACGAATGCTTACTCTGCAGGCCCGGATGAACGTCGGCTTCCTGCGAAGACTCCCCGAGTGTTCGATTGTCCTTTGTTCTTCATCCATGTCTTGCAGCGCACCCGGATTCGACTTCCGTGCTGGTCTGCGGGCAAGATGCGTCTATCGAACCGGCAGTCCTGTTCTCCCGACCCGACATCGTCCCGACGGCATTCGCGGTCCCGCAGATCCGGTCGAAGCCCGGGGAATGCGCGGCACTGCGTGCTTCCTCCCTTCCCGGATGCCCCGTCCGGCCCGAACGCACCGCCTCGTCGCGGAGGCGGCGCCGGGGTGGCGCCGCTCCGCATCGTGGGACAGCCTTTGGACCGGCGCCCGGGAGCCGTGCGTCGAGGGCCGCGGCGCGATTGCCGGTTCGACGCCGGCCGAGACGGGCGCGTCAGGGGACGTCGCGGACGTTCCCCGTGTTCCCGGCTCTCTATCGCTGCGGATCGAACTCGATCCGGACGACCGGGCCGAGCCTCGCATCCGTCGATGCCAGGGTCCCTATGGTGACGAGCGCCGCGTCCGGCAACGCCGACTGCAGGGCGTCGAGGACGCGGGTTCGGGCACTCTCTTCCAGCGCATCGAGCGCGTCATCGACGACGATGAAATCGGGCTTCTGCAGCAGCACGCGCGCGAACGCGAGCAGGCGGCGGTCGTCGTCCCCCAGTTCCCTGTCCCAGCGCACGGTTTCGGCGTACCGCCCCTTCAGCCGCTGCAGGCCGACGCGGTCGAGCGCAAGCCCGACCTCCGCCTCCGTCGGATGCGCCATGCCCGGATAGGCGAGCGCGCCGGTCAGCGTTGCGAAGGGAATGAACGGATGGCTGGGGACGAAGGCCACGGTCCGGCCCTTCGGCAGGCGGATCGTGCCGCCGCCCCAGGGCCACAGGCCGGCGATCGCGTGGAACAGCAAGGTCTTGCCTCCGCCGGGCTCGCCGACGACGTGCAGCCTCCCGCCGACGGCCACCTTCGCGGTCGCGGCCGACAGGCGCAGGTGGCCCGCGGAGGAGTTCACCGACAGGTTCTCGAACTCGAGCCCGTCGCCCGGCCCCTCCTCGATGCGGATGCTGGCTTCGGCGCCGTGAAGGGCGTCCATGGCGACGACACCGCTGCGGAAGGTCGCGATGCGCGCCAGCGTCGCGCGCCAGTCGGTGATGCCGCCGATGTTGTCGATGAACCAGCGCAGCGCGCCGTTGACCTGATTGAAGGCGGCCGCCGCCATCATCAGCCCGCCGAAGGTGAGCTCTCCCGCGAAGTACAGAGGGGACGCGATCACCAGAGGCGCGACGATGGTGATCCAGCCGTAGCCCGCCGTCACCCAGGTGAGACGCACGGCGGCGGTCATGATGCGGCGCGTCGCGAGCAGCACCGTCTCGAGGTCGCGCTCCAGCCGCGCCTTGCCGTCTGCCTCGCCGCCGGCCAGCGAAATGGCGTCCACGTGCTCGTTGATGCGCATGAGCGAAGAGCGAAGTTCGGCCTCGCGCGCGTAGCGCTCCTCGTTCAGACGCACGAGCGGGCGGCCGGCGAGCCAGCTCAGGCCGGACCCCAGCCCGGCATGGACGATGGCTGCCCAGACCATGTAGCCCGGAATGTAGACTGCATGACCGGCCACGGAGAAGGTGATGTCGGTGGAGATCGCCCAGAGCACGCCCACGAAGCTCGCCAGCAGGATGGTCGCCTGCATCAGCCCGATCGACAGGTCGGCGGTGAGGTCGGCGAGATGGCGTGCATCCTCGTGCATGCGCTGATCCGGATTGACGCCGATCTCGCCCGCATGGCCCAGCCGGAAGGCGCGACGGGGTTTCATCCACGCGCCGATCAGGTCGCGCGCCAGGCCCTCGCGCAGCTTGATGTGCAGCATCTGGTTCAGCCACGCCTGCGCCACGTTGAGGACGAGAAGGAGGCTCGCGATGGCGGCGAAGACCTGCAACTGAACGAGGAATGCGTCGAGGTCGCGGCGCTCGAGCGAATCGTAGAAGGGCTTGTTCCAGCGGTTCAGGAGGATCTGGCCGCCGGCCGTGGCGACGATGACGCCGGTGATGCCGAGATAGAGCAGAAGGATGGCGCGCCGCAGCGGCGAGGTCCGCATCGCCATCCACATGGCCGCGAACTGCGCGCCAAGTCCTTTCGGGCCTGCAGGCTCCATCGACCGGTATCCCCCGACTGATCTGACGGCGACCCTATCGCAGCCGGCCGCCGGACGGGAGGCCGCACCGGCCGCAGGAGCGTCTCCGGCGGGGGCCGTTCCGGGCTCGCGACGCCGACCGCGCCGCCCCGCCTGGCAGGGAACGACAGCAGGCCGACGACGGGCCATTGCCGCCGCGTCGGCGCGCGCCGAGGATGCGCGACGTGGAAAGGGAGGCCCGGAATGATTCTGATCGGCCAGTATGATTCATCCTTCGTGCGACGGGTCGGCATCGCAATGACGCTCTACGGGATGACGTTCGAGCACCGGCCATGGTCGGTGTTCGGGGACGCTGCACGGCTCGCCGCGTTCAATCCGCTGACCAGGGTGCCGACCCTCGTGCTCGACGACGGCGACGTGCTCGTCGACAGCCATCTGATCATCGATCATCTGGATTCGCTGGTGGAACCGGCCCGGCGCCTCTATCCGACCGCCGAACCCGCGCGGCGGCGGGCGCTCAAGGTCGCGGCTCTCGCGACCGGGCTCGCGGACACGGGCGTGAGCCTGTTCTACGAGAAGCGCCTGCACGCCGAGGCCTCCGACCTGCTGGTGGAGCGCCGGAGCGCCCAGATGCTGGGCGCGCTGGCCGCGCTGGAGGCCGACCGCGCCGGCCGCACGTCGACCTACTGGTTCGGCGAAGCGCCCGGCCATGCCGACATCGCGGTCGCCTGCGCGCTGCGCCACATGGCCGAATCGCTGCCGGAGATCGTGGACATCTCCGCGTATCCGCATCTTGAAGCGCTGGCGGCGCGGATGGAGGCGCTGCCGGCGTTCCGGACGATCTTCCAGCCCTTCGTCCCGCCCTCGTGACGGCGACCAGGGCGTCGACGACGGCGACCAGGGCGCCGACGACGGCGACCAGGGCGTCGACGACGGCGACTGCGGGTGGGCTGGACAGTGCCGCCCTGCCATGGCTTATCGTCCGGTGACGATGCCTGCCGCGGAGGAACCATGTTTTCCAAGATCCTGATCGCAAACCGCGGCGAGATCGCCTGCCGCGTCATCCGCACGGCGCGGCGCATGGGGGTGAGGACGGTCGCGGTCTTTTCCGATGCCGACGCGGCGTCACTGCACGTGGCGATGGCCGACGAGGCGGTGCACATCGGCGCCTCGCCGGTGGGCGAGAGCTATCTCAGGGCCGACCGCATCGTCGCGGCGGCGCTGGCGAGCGGGGCGCAGGCGATCCATCCCGGCTACGGCTTCCTGTCGGAGAACCCCGGCTTCGTCGACGCGGTGACGGCCGCCGGCCTCGTCTTCATCGGCCCCTCGGCCGATTCGATCCGCGCCATGGGCCTGAAGGACGCGGCCAAGCGGCTGATGGAGAAGGCCGGGGTGCCGGTGGTGCCGGGCTATCACGGCGAGGGCCAGGCGCTGGTGCTGCTCGCCGGCAAGGCTAACGAGATCGGCTATCCCGTGCTGATCAAGGCGCGGGCCGGCGGCGGGGGCAAGGGCATGCGCCGGGTGGACCGCCCGGAGGATTTTCCGGATGCGCTGAGCGGCGCGCGGCGCGAGGCGAAGGCCGCTTTCGGCGACGACGCGGTGCTGATCGAGAAATATGTCGAGAAGCCGCGCCACATCGAGGTGCAGGTGTTCGGCGACAGTTTCGGCAACGCCGTGCATCTCTTCGAGCGCGACTGCTCCGCACAGCGCCGGCATCAGAAGGTGATCGAGGAGGCCCCTGCCCCCGGCATGACCGGCGCCATGCGGACGGCGATGACCAATGCCGCCGTGAAGGCGGCGCGCGCCATCGGCTATTCGGGCGCCGGCACGATCGAGTTCATCGTCGACGCCTCGCAGGGGCTCAGGCCCGACCGGTTCTGGTTCATGGAGATGAACACGCGGCTGCAGGTCGAGCATCCGGTGACGGAGATGGTGACCGGCGTCGACCTCGTGGAATGGCAGTTGCGGGTGGCCGCCGGCGAGCCGCTGCCGCTTTCGCAGGAGGAGATCCGGCTCGACGGCCACGCCTTCGAGGCGCGCATCTATGCCGAGGACGCCGCGCGCGGCTTCCTGCCGGCGACCGGCACGCTGCACCACCTCGCCTTCCCCGCCCGCGCACCCGAAGGCGCCGGCATGCGCATCGAGACCGGCGTGCGCCAGGGCGACGCCATATCGCCCTTCTACGATCCGATGATCGCCAAGCTGGTGGTGAAGGCAGCCTCGCGTCCCGCCGCTCTGACGGCACTGACGCAGGCGCTCGAAGAGACCGAAGTGGCGGGCTCGACCGTCAACATCCCCTTCCTGGTGAAGCTGGCAGGCGACCCCGAATTCTCTGCCGGCGACGTCGACACGGGGCTGATCGGCCGCAGCCAGGAGGCGCTGACGGCACTGCCCGGCCCCTCGCGGCACGTGGCCGCGCTCGCCGCGCTGGCGGCTTCGGGCGCGCAGTGCCCCGCCGGTGCAACCGACCCGTGGGACGCGCTGGCCGGCTACACCCATTTCCATCCGCTCGGCAAGCGGGTGACGCTGAAACGCGGCGAGGAGGCTCTCGCCGCCCGCATCACCGCGCGCCGCGACGGCCGCCATGCGGTCGCTTTCGACGATGGCGAGACGCTGGTGCTCGACGAGGCCCACGTCGCGGCCGCACGGACCGCGCGCTGGCCGGGCCACGTGACGGTGTTCGAGGGTCCCGTCGGCCACGGATTCTCGATCGCCGATCCGTTCGAGGCGGCGGAGGACGCGGCAGCCGGCGGCGACGCTCTGCGCGCGCCGATGCCGGGGCTGGTCAAGGTCGTGCGCGCCGCGGCCGGCGACACGGTGCGTCGCGGCCAGGCGCTGCTGGTGCTCGAAGCCATGAAGATGGAGCACACCATCGCCGCCCCGCACGACGGCGTCATCGACGCCATCGCCACCGAGGGGGCGCAGGTGAGCGAGGGTACGGTGCTGGTGCGGTTCAGGGAGGGGTGAATCTCTGCCATTCCGCCTGACGGAGTACCCCAAGCGGAAAAGAGCATCATATGATCCGCTCCCTTGCAGATCGCGATACGAAACGACTGTTCGAGATCGAGAGGCGCATCCGGCCGCTCGACGCGGCCTGACGAGGCGCAAGTTCGGAGCCTCCCGGGCTGTCACTTCGACCGCGACATCCCGCAGAAAGCGAAACCGCGCCGGCCTCCCCTCGGAGCCGGCGCGGTTTTGGTGGCGGCCGTCCGTCGCGCTGTCCTTCAACCACGACGATCCGTCTTCTCCCGCACTCCCTGACCCACTTGTCCGATACCGTTCGTATCCCAATCCTTAACGCAGGACGTGCGCAGCGGATAAATTTCTATCGATCCGCGGCGGCGCGCGAAGCCCGCCGTGCCTGCCCCGACCGCGACGCGCCGTCAGTGCATCGTCATCCACTCGCGGGCCTCGCGGAGCGCCCGGGCGATCTCCAGCTTGCTCATCGAGGCGGCCACCTCTCCGCGCAGCCGGGCCGCACGGTCGGAGCCCTTGATCGCGGCGATGTTGAACCATTTGTGCGCGGCGACCATGTCGACTTCGCAGTCGCGGCCGGTGGCGTACATCATGCCGAGTTCGAAGAGAATGTCGGCCTGGGCGTTGTTTCCGATGTCGCCGAAACCGGCGTCGAGCATTTCGAAGCGTGCCATTGTTCCAGTCCCCGTTGGTCTCGTGGAAGCGGCGGCCTTTTGTCGTCTTCCGCTGTTCTTCCGATGCTTCACAGGATGCCGGGAAGCCTTGAATCCGTCGTTAAATGGCTTGCTTAACTCGACGAAAACAAAACTAAAACAAGAGGTAAAGGCGAGAAACCGTTAAGGATGGGAATCGCGGAGTTCCGCGGATTCGCGGAAAATTCGCGTCAAATGCGCCGCACCCGTCGAAACCCTTCGCTAACCCTGCGAAACGGTCGGCTGCCGCCGCATCGGTCGCATCGGCCCCGCGACGGCGGCAGAGCCCGCCGAAAATTTCCCCGGCCTTCCGCTGGGACACCGCTTCCGCGCTTCGTCGCATTGGTTTACGTTGACGTTCGCGTAAGCTTTCGCCGGCCCTGCGGCCGACCAGATGAAGGAGAGGACATCATGAAGCGCATTTTCGCACTGACCGCAGCGGCGGTGCTCGTGTCGGCCGGAGCGGCATTCGCCGACCCGATCGAAGGCAACTGGAAGACCGCGTCCGGCGAGACGGCCGTGATCGCCCCCTGTGGAGAGGCCTTCTGCATCAAGCTGAAGACGGGCAAATTTGCCGGCAAGCAGATCGGCAAGATGAGCCTGAACGGCGCCAACGCCTACAAGGGCTCGATCACCGATCCGACCGAGGACAAGACCTACAGCGGCACCGGAAAGCTGTCCGGCGCATCGCTGACGATGAAGGGCTGCGTGGCGGCGATCTTCTGCAAGTCGCAGACCTGGTCGAAGCTGTAGCGGTCGATCCCGCCAGCACCGGCCCTGAACAGAAGCCCGGGCGACGCGTCGGCGTCGCCCGGGCTTTTTCGTGGACCCGACGGGCCGGCCGTCAGGCGCGGGCCTTCTGGCCGAACAGGATCTTCTGCGCTTCCTTGTCGTCGGCGAGGTTGCGGCGGTGCTCCTGGCCGATGGCCATGCCCCGCTCGACGGCGGGCCGCGCCATCACCGTCTCGAACCAGCGCTTGAGGTTCGGGAAGTCGTCGATCTCCTGCCCCTGGTTCTTGTAGGGCTTCACCCAGCCCACGCAGGCCATGTCGGCGATCGAATAGTCGCCGGCGAGGAAGTCGCGGTCGGCGAGCCGCCGGTTCATGACGCCGTAGAGCCGGTTCACCTCGTTGGTGTAGCGGTCGATCGCGTAGGGCACCTTTTCCGGCGCGTACTGGCGGAAGTGGTGCGTCTGCCCGGCCATCGGCCCGAGCCCGCCCATCTGCCAGAACAGCCACTCGTCCACCGCCACGCGGGCGCGCTCGTCGGCCGGATAGAAGCGGCCGAACTTGCGGCCCAGATATTGCAGGATGGCGCCCGACTCGAAGACCGAGATGGGTTCGCCACCCGGGCCCTCCGGATCGACGATGGCCGGCATGCGGTTGTTGGGCGCGATCGCCAGGAAGGATGGCTCGAACTGCTCGCCCTTGCCGATGTTGACGAACTTTACCTCGTAGGGAACGCCGAGTTCCTCGAGCATGATGGTGATCTTCCAGCCGTTCGGCGTCGGCCAGTAGTAGAGATCGATCGGTGTGGTCTGGGTGGCCATGCATCCCTCCGTTGTTCGCATCGGCGCCAAGAAAGGCCCTCCGGGGCTCGAAGGCAAGGCCGCTTCGGTGGTCCAGCGCTCATCTTAACGTGTTTGAACGCCTCATGAACGGCCCCCTCAGCCGCGGTTCAGTCCGGCCGTGCGAAAACGGCAGCATGGAGGGACAAGCCATGCATGCCAGACGCCTCGTGATCGCCAGCCTGAGCGTCCTCGCCGCCGGTGCGGCACTGGCCGTCGTGGTGGCCGGCACCAGCCGGAGCGCCCTGTCCTGGGAGATCGGCCTGTTCATTCCCTGCGTCTTCGAAGAGGGGCTGGTCTGCCGGCCGCCCCGGCGCTGACGCCCTGCCAACCGCACCGATGCCCGAACAATTCCGAAAGCCGATCCGATGACCACCCAGCTTCCCGTTCACCGCTTCTCGCCCGGCACGGCGATCGCCCGGATCGCCCTCGTGCTGGCGCTCCTGTCGGCGCCGATGCTGGCGCTGGCCGGCGGCGAGGAGGATGGCGGCCGGTTCGTGGGCAGCGAGATCCAGCGCTCCAGCGGAGCGGGGCTGGTGATCGTGTTCGGCCTGCAACGCGCCCGATAATCCGATCTTGCGGTGGGCCTGCCCCCTCGCACTGTCACGATCCGATCCCTATAATGGGACATGGAAAAGCGAATCTACCCACGAGCCATCGCCACGATCGACCGGCCGGAGCCCTATGCCCGCCAGAGCTTCACGACCGCCGAAGAGGCCGTCGCCGCACTGAAGACGCTCTACGACCGCAACACCACCTTCCTGCGCGAGGCCTTCAACGGCCTGTCGAGTTCGGGCGCACCGGACCGGCGCTTCAGGGCCTGCTATCCCGAGGTCAGCGTCACGGTGGCGAGCTACGATCCGGTCGACACCCGCCTGGCCTACGGCCATATGCCCTCGCCCGGCCACTACGCGACGACCATCACCCGGCCCGACCTGTTCGAGAGCTACCTCACCGAACAGTTCAGGCACATCATCCGCAATCACGGCGTGCCGATCACCGTGGGCGAATCGGAGACGCCGATCCCCGTCCACTTCGCCTTCCTCGAAGGCACCCACGTGGAGGCCTCCGTCGCCGACCGCATCAAGCGGCCGCTGCGCGACATCTTCGACGTGCCGGATCTCAACGGCACCGACGACCACATCGCCAACGGCACTTACGAACCGGCACCCGGAGAGCCGTCGCCGCTGGCGCCGTTCACCGCACAGCGCATCGACTATTCGCTGCACCGGCTTTCGCACTACACGGCGACGAGCCCGTCGCATTTCCAGAACTTCGTGCTGTTCACCAACTACCAGTTCTACATCGACGAGTTCGTGGCGCTGGCGCGGGGCATGATGGCGCGCGGCGGCGAGGGCTATGCGAGCTTCGTGGAGCCCGGCAACATCGTCACCCTGCCCGGCGAGCCGGAGGAGAACCCGGTCGCGATTGCCCGCATGCCGCAGATGCCGGCCTATCACCTGACGCGGCCCGACCACGGCGGCATCACGATGGTCAACATCGGCGTCGGCCCGTCCAACGCCAAGACCATCACCGACCACATCGCGGTGCTGAGGCCCCATGCCTGGCTGATGCTCGGCCATTGCGCGGGCCTGCGCAACACCCAGGCGCTGGGCGACTACGTGCTGGCGCACGCCTATGTGCGCGAGGACCACGTTCTCGACGACGACCTTCCGGTGTGGGTGCCGATCCCGGCGCTGGCCGAGGTGCAGGTGGCGCTGCAGGAGGCGGTGGCGGAGGTGACCGGGCTGTCCGGCTACGACCTGAAGCGCATCATGCGCACCGGCACCGTCGCCACGATCGACAACCGCAACTGGGAGCTGCGCGACCAGCGCGGCCCGGTGCAGCGGCTGTCGCAGTCGCGCGCCATCGCCCTCGACATGGAGTCGGCGACCATCGCGGCCAACGGCTTCCGCTTCCGCGTGCCCTACGGCACGCTGCTGTGCGTGTCCGACAAGCCGCTGCACGGGGAACTGAAGCTGCCCGGCATGGCGACCGACTTCTACAAGCGCCAGGTCGCCCAGCACCTGATCATCGGCATGAAGGCGATGGAGCGGCTGGCCGCCATGCCGGTCGAACGGCTGCATTCGCGCAAGCTGCGCAGCTTCTCGGAGACGGCGTTCCAGTAGCGGCTTCTTGAAACGGTCATGATTGCGGAGCACCGCATCGCGATGCTCCGCTTCCGTGTCCTCGCCGCCTCCGGCCCCGTCAAGACAGCCGCCCTGCTCCTGGCGCTGGCGATCTCGCTGCCGCTGGTCGCCGGCCTGCTCGGCCGGCTGCATCCGGCGTTCGACGCCTTCTCCCATTTCCGCGCGCATCTCGCGGTGCTGCTGGCGATGGCCTGCCTGCTTCTCCTGGCGACGCGGCAATGGCTGCACGGTGCGGCCGGACTGCTGCTCGCGATCGGTGCCTTCGCCACGACGTCGAGTCTCGCGCCCTTTCATGGCGCCACGCCGGCTGCCGCGAGCGATGTCGCCGGCCCGCGCTACCGGCTGCTGCAGCTCAACATGCGCTACGACCATCCCGATCCCGCGCGCGTGCTGTCGCTGATCGGGCGCACGCGGCCGGACGTGGTGACGCTGAACGAGGCCTCGCCGGCCTGGCGGCAGAGCCTGCAGGCGATCTCGGCGGCCTACCCGCACCGGCTCGACTGCCCCGACGAGCGGTCGGTGGGCAGCGTGCTGATCCTCTCGCGCCGCCCCTTCCTCGACATGGGCGTCTGCGGCCTCGGCGGGCGCTTCGGCCTCGTCACGGTGGATTTCGGCGGCCACGCCGTGGAGATCGCCAGCCTCCACCTCCTCTGGCCCTGGCCCTTCGCACAGCCCCGGCAGATCCGCGAGCTCCTGCCCACTCTCGGCGCGCTCAGCGACACTGCGCTCCTCGCCGGCGATCTCAACGCGGCCGACTGGAGCGCGTCGGTGCGGACGATCGCGGCCGCCGGCGGTTTCACGGCGGTGCCGCGTCTCGGGCCGACCTGGCTCGTGCGGTCGGCCCCCGACGCGCTGCGGCGCTGGCTCGGACTGCCGATCGATCACGTGCTGGCCAAGCCCGGGGTGCTGCTGGTCGACGCACGGCGCCTGGAGGGCGTCGGCTCCGACCACCTGCCGGTTCTCGTCGAGTTCACGCTGCGGCCGGAGCAGCCGCCCGGCACCGTCGCCGTCGCGGGGCTCGCCTCTCCGCGCCGACCGCATGCCGCCCGGACGACGTCGGCAGGGATGCCCGAGCGCCCCTAGCCGCGTCGCGACCCTTCAAGGTCGCTCCGCACGCTTCAGGTGGTTGTTCCTGGCGATGTCGTCCGCCCGAAACGGGTGTCCCCTTCCGGGAGACATGCTCTAGCGCTTGCCGACCAGGATGCGGATGCTCTTGTCGACCGGCCCCCCGTCGCGATGTTCCTTCAGGTCGAATGCGGCCTGCTTCTTCTTGTTTCGCGTGTAGTACGCCTGGAGCTCGCGCTCGAAGCGCGACAGCGCCTTCCAGCAGGAAGGGCCATCCTTGACGGCGAAGCCGCGAACGTAGGCATCGACCTCGCTGGCGAGTTCCCGGGCGATCCGGCCGTGGGTCTGCTCGTGACGGACGTTGTCGGCCTGAAAGAGCTTCCAGCGCCGGCCGAGATCCTTGTCGAGCGTCCCTCTTGGCTTCGGGTAGACGTAGGTGATCTTCATGGTGACGCCGCCGCCCTTGATCCTGCACACACCCTTCTCGTGCACGAACTTGCCGTCCGGCCGGGTCTCGTAGCGCGTCTGTGCGATGGCCTTCGTCAGGAAGCCCTGGCGCGGGCCGCGCCGGTTCATGTCCAGAAGAAGCTCCATGCCCGTCCTGCCGGAGATTTCGTAATACTCGGTCTTCTCGGTGATGCGGGTCTTGGCCTGGGCGGGCCATGCAACGAACAGGAGGAAAGACAGCACTGCGGCGACTGCGGCTCCCAGCCGATACATCCTGACCATCCCCCGTTGCTGCGGCACATCGTACACGTGACGCGGCAACTTGCAATCACAAGATGAAGGCGCCGGTCACCGCCCATCGTCCGGACGACCCTCCCTGCATCGGACGCGCGCGCGGCGAAGGGGGAAGGCGCCGGCGTGGGCGATCACCTCACAGCGGGGTGTTGGGGTAGATCCGGCGGACCGACGGCAGGGCGGCGAGCAGCCCCAGTTGCCGGCGGTCGACGCGTGCCACCATCGAACCGGCACTGCGCAGTTCGGTGACCCGGGAGATGCCCATCGCGCCCAGTCGCTCCCTCGCCTCTCCGAAGACGGCAGCGACCCGGTCGGCATCGGCGGACGATGGCGGCATCGGCCAGAGCCCCGGACGCGCGCCTTCGCCTGAGCCCGTCGGCGCCGGCTTCGGGGTGAAGGACAAGGCCGGCAGGACGAGTTCGACGATCACGTCCTCCGTCCTGCGGCCGGAAAACCCGGCCCAGACGTCCGGCTCGACCTTCTGGTCGGAGGAATCGTCGCCGGCGGACGGTGAGGAAGGCACTCTCGACAGCATTGTATCGCTCCGGGCGTGGCAGGAGACAACACTTCGAGGTTGTCCCGGTTCCATCGAACGCCACTCATGATGGACAAACCACCTTGACGAAACGTTCACGCACCCGGATCGGCCGGACCAATCCCCGGCAGGCGGCCCAGACGACCGCGTGCCGACGGCGGCGCCACCGGAGACCGGTTCCGCCGATCACGGTACTCGGACGTATCAGTAACCCAGCCGCTTGCCGCGTCGATGGCCCTCAGCGCATCGACACGACCGAAACCGAAGCGGTGATCGAGGCCGCGCTCGCCGAGATCGAAGGTCGTTGCCAGGATGATGTCCTGGATGACGCTCGACTGGCGGAAGCCCGGCAGATCGGAGAAGCCTTGACAGGCCGATCGCAGCAGCGCCACCGCGCCGGCCACGTGCGGCGTGGCCATCGATGTTCCGCTCAGGAAGCCCCAGGCCTCCTTTGGCACGGTCGACCGAATGTCGACGCCGGGAGCGCACAGGTCGGGCTTGGAGTAGGCGAGCGGCAGCAGTTTCGGCCCGATATGTTCGCTTTCGGTGATGAGATGCGTGCCGCCGCCGCTGAAGCCCGCGCAGCGATCCTTCACGTCGACGGCGCCGACCGCCAGAGCGAAGAAATCGTTTCCCGGGGTGCCGGACGTCTGGCTGCCGTCGTTCCCGGCGGCCGCGACGACGGAGATGCCGATGCTGGCCGCGTGGAACAGCGACCGATGGAACGGCGAGCGCACCACCCGCTCGAGCGTGCGGCCGCCCAGCGACAGGTTGATGACGTGGACGCGCTGCTCGATCGCCCAGTCGAGACCGGCGAGGATCTGGGCGACGGTCCCGCCCTTGCGCCCGTTGAGGACGAGACCGGCATAGATCTCCGCCTCCGGTGCCACGCCGACGAACTGGCCGCTGTGACCGCCGCCGGCGATGGTGCCGCAGACATGGGTCCCGTGCCGGTCCGTGTCGTGCGGCCTCGACCGCGGCAGCTGGGCGCCGCTGCCGTCGAACTCGGCCCAGCCCTTGATCTTCCCCTTGAGGTCCGGATGGGACGCGTCGACCCCCGTGTCGAGCACCGCGACCCGCACACCTGCGCCGCGATGGCCGAAGGCGCCCCAGGCCGCAGGCGCGCCGACCCGCTCGACGCCCCACGCGACCCGGGAGAGTTCCCCCTGCACCTTGGCGCTGGACCGCGCCGGCGAGAAGTACCGCGGAACCCCGACCTGCTGGTTCGGGTAGACGTCGTTGAGCGATGCCAGGAAGTCCGTCCTCTGGCGCAGGTCGAGGAGGTCGTCCCGCCGCAGCGCGACACGCAGCGACTCCGAACTCCACAGCACCGCGGGACGGTACTGGCGGAAGCGGTCTTTGGTCCTGTCCTTGACGCGTTCAACCGACGGACGCAGCGCCGCGCTCGCAATCGCGGTCGCCAGCCGATCGTAGTTGCGCGCGATCGTCTCCTCGAGCGGGGACGCGGAAATAGGGGCCCGCGCAATGGTCGAGGCGAAGCTCGGTTCTTCGGCGTCACGGTCGGTCTTGCGCCGGATCGTCCGGGGCTGGCGCTCCCTCAGGACCTCGAGCGACGGAGGCAGGAGTTCCGTTGCGCTGGTGACGAGAGAACGGTTGCGGAAGGCGACGCCACCGGCGTTGACGACATGTGTCAACGTAAGGTCCTGCGACTTCAGGTGGAAGATCACGTCGCAGAGACCGTCGTCCGACCCTTCCGCGATCTCCTCGATCTTCTCGACCATTTTCTGCGGCATCGCAAGGACTCGCAATTTTTAGTGGATACCATTTAATTTTCACAACTTTTAGGGGAAGTCAACGACAGAACAAAGCCGGCGCGTGCTTCCACGCGCCGGCCGGGAAGTCTCCAGAACGGGACGGTGGTGGCCGTTCCCGCTACATGTTCGGATAGACCGGCCCCTCGCCGCCCTGCGGCGGCACCCAGTTGATGTTCTGGTTGGGATCCTTGATGTCGCAGGTCTTGCAGTGGACGCAGTTCTGCGCGTTGATGACGAAGCGGGCCTCCGGATTGCGGTGGGAAACCTCGCCGCCCTTGGCTGCGGCGCCCGGACCGCCCGCGAGCGCGTTGCCGTCGGCGTCGACCCATTCGTAGACGCCGGCCGGGCAGTAGCGGGTGGAGGGACCGGAGAAGACGCCGTATTCGGACGACTTCTGCAGTTCCGGGTCCTTGACCCTGAGGTGGATCGGCTGGTCCTCCTCGTGGTTGGTGTTGGACAGGAACACCGAGGACAGCCGGTCGAAGGTCAGCACGCCGTCGGGCCTGGGGTAGTCGATGCGCTTGTGCCGGTCGGCCGGCTCCAGCGCCGCGTAGTCGGGCTTGCCGTGCTTCATGGTGCCGAAGAAGGAGAAGCCGAAGAGCGTGTTCGTCCACATGTCGAGCCCGCCCAGCCCGACGCCGAGCCACAGGCCGAGCTTCGACCAGAGCGGCTTGACGTTGCGCACCGCCTTCAGGTCCTTGCCGATCGCGGAATCGCGCCAGGCGGCTTCATAGCCGGCGATCTCGTCGGACCCGCGGCCGGCTGCGAGCGCCTCGGCGACGTGTTCGGCCGCCATCATGCCCGACAGCACGGCGTTGTGCGACCCCTTGATGCGCGGCACGTTGACGAAGCCGGCCGAGCAGCCGATCAGCGCGCCGCCCGGGAAGGTGAGCTTCGGCACCGACTGGAAGCCGCCCTCGGTGATGGCGCGAGCGCCGTAGGAAAGCCGCTTGCCGCCTTCGAAGGTGTCGCGGATCGCCGGATGGGTCTTGAAGCGCTGGAACTCCTCGAAGGGCGAGACGAACGGGTTCTTGTAGTTCAGGTGGACGACGAAGCCGACCGCCACCTGGTTGTCCTCCAGATGGTACAGGAAGGATCCGCCGCCGGTGGCGTTGTCGAGCGGCCAGCCGAAGGAATGCTGGACGAGGCCGGGCTTGTGCTTCTCGGGCGCGACCTGCCAGAGTTCCTTGAGCCCGATGCCGAACTTCTGCGGTTCGCGCCCCTCCGACAGGCCGAACTTCGCGATCAGCTGCTTGGCGAGCGAGCCGCGCACGCCCTCGCCGATCAGCGTGTACTTGCCGTGCAGTTCCATCCCGGGCGCATAGTTCGGACCCTTCGAGCCGTCGCGCTCGATGCCCATGTCGCCGGTGGCGACGCCCTTCACGGCGCCCTTCTCGTCGTAGAGCACCTCGACGGCGGCGAAACCCGGATAGATCTCGACGCCCAGCGCCTCGGCGTGACCCGCCAGCCAGCGGCAGACATTGCCGAGCGAGACGATGTAGTTGCCGTGATTGTTCATCAGCGGCGGCATCAGCATGTTCGGCACGCGAAGCGATCCCGCCGGTCCGAGCACCAGGAAATGGTCGTCGGTGACCGGCGTCCTGAACGGATGGTCCGTCTCGGAACGCCACTCCGGCAGGAGCCTGTCGATGCCGACCGGATCGACCACCGCACCCGACAGGATATGCGCGCCCACTTCGGCGCCCTTCTCGAGCACGACGACGGAGAGCTCCGGATTCACCTGTTTCAGGCGGATCGCAGCGGCGAGACCCGCCGGCCCCGCGCCGACGATCACCACGTCGAATTCCATGCTCTCGCGTTCAACTTCGCTCATCGTCATCCTCCTGCTTTCCGGCCGTCGCCGGATGGCGTTCGTGTCGATCGGTCTTAGCGCATCGGGTTCGAATTGCGATAGCACAGCCGCCGACCGCGTCAAATTCACCCGGCTGACCGTCCGCCGTCCGGTCGAAGTTAATTACTTTGACGTAAACGTCAACGCGACATTCCGTTGCGCGCCGATCCCCGGAATCGCCGGTTGCCTGTTTCGGCGCCTGCTTCATACTGGCGAAAAGGAGGATGGAGGCGATGCGGTTCCGACGGCGCTGTCTTGCGGTCTGGACACTCGCCGCCATGCTGGTCTTCGGCGCAGGTCCGCCGGCCGGACGCGCCGGCGAGGAAGCGCCGCCGGGCATCGACGGCAAGGCTTCGTCAGGGACAGCGGGCGGCCCGTGGCGCGCCGGCGCCTACGCCTTCTCGGACGAACGCGGCGGCTTCCGCATCCTGTCGGTCTCGGGCCGCGGCACGAAGGCCGATCCGATCGTGCTCGTGCAGGAATTCGCATCCGCGAGCCCGGTCACGCTCGTCATCCGGGCCGTCGGTCCGGTCCGGGCCTTCGCGCATGAGGAAGGCGTCGCCAACGGCTTCCTCCGGCTGGAAGTGGTGGCGGTCAACGGCAGCGGGCTGGCCTGGACGCAGTTCGAATTCGAACTGCAGGAGACGCTCGGGCAGCCAAGCGTTTATGGCGACGGACTCTCCTTCGATCAGAACCGCCGCGACGGCGACGGCATCCTGTCCGACGCCTTCGGCCGCTTCGACCGCGCCTACGAACCGCACGACCGCCTGCGCTTCGAGGACGGCTTCATCGATCCTGGCAGGCGAGGCAGGTTCGAGTTCCTGATCTCCGACTTCACGCCGGTCGCCGAGTTCTATCTGGTTCAGGACCCGCGCATCCCGGCGTCGTGAGGGCGGAACGAAAGGGATCGCCATTTCCTTCGCCGGCCAAAACCGTCTAGAACCCGCGGATGGACTCCGGCCGGCCCGATCTCAGGGAACTGCTGCTCTTCTACGCCGATGCGGGCGTGGACGAGGCGCTGGAGGATTCGCCCGTCGACCGCTTCGCCGAGAGCGCGCCGCTCCGGCGCAATGCCGGCGCGTCGGGCGGCGCGCTGCGGCCGGATGGCCCCTCGCCCCGCGTTGGCGAGACGGCTGGCGTGCCGTCCCCTTCCGCGCCGCCTGCGCGCGGATCGCGCGCGCTGCCGCCGCCGGCGCGGCCGGAGCCGGCCGCCGCCGTGCCGGACGAGGCGCAGGCAGCGCGGGCGCGCGAACTGGCGCGCTCGGCCTCCTCGATGGAGGAGCTGCGCGCGCTGCTTGCCGACTTCGACGGCTGCAACCTGAAGTCAACCGCAAAGACCCTGGTCTTTGCCGACGGCAATCCGCAGGCGGACATCATGTTCGTCGGGGAGGCGCCCGGCCGGGAAGAGGATCTCGAGGGACTGCCCTTCGTGGGCCGGTCGGGCCGTCTGCTCGACCGGATGCTGGCCGCCATCGGCCTCGACCGTTCGCGTGCCTACATCGCCAACGTCATCCCCTGGCGTCCGCCCGGCAACCGCACCCCGACGCCGATCGAGACCGAAATCTGCCGCCCCTTCATCGAGCGTCAGGTGGAGCTGGCCAATCCGAAGGTGCTGGTGACGCTGGGCGGGCCGTCGGCCAAGGTGCTGCTGCACGCCAGCGAGGGCGTGCTGCGGCTGCGCGGCACCTGGAAGACCCACACGACCGCCTCCGGCCTGACGATCCCCGCGATGCCGACGCTGCATCCGGCCTATCTGCTGCGCAACCCGGCGCACAAGAAGCTGGCCTGGCGCGATTTCCTGGAGATCAAGGCGAGGCTGCGGTCGCTCGTCTGAACCGCCCCGTCAGCCGTCGCTCAGCAGTTTGCGGAGCCGCCGACGCTCGCGGCGGCCGGGGCCGTAGGCGGCCATCAACCGCCAGGCGGAATGACCCAGCGAGGGGCTGGCTCGGTTGATGCGGTAGTCGCGCCAGGCGCCGCCGATCTCGCCCTGCACGATCCGCGACACAAGACGCCGCGACACCATGTAGGCGGCGAGCGTAGCGTAGCGCTCGCGATAGCACGGGTGTCGCGCGACCAGCGCGGCGAAAGCCTCGACATAGCCGCCATGCGGCAGCGAGATGGAATCCGCGCTCGTGTGCTTGACCCAGTCCACCTCGGGAAGCACCAGCGCACCATGCCGGCGCGACAGGCGCAGCAGCAGGTCGCGATCCTGCAGGCGCATCAGCGTTTCGTCGAACAGTCCGGCCTGCTCCAGCGCGGCCCGCCGCACCGTTATCGCCGTACCGGCGATCGAGACGGTGTCGGCGACGATCGCCTGTTCGAGACCGCTGGGATCGAGGCGGGCGGGGCGGTTGGAGATACGGCGCACCGACCCGTTCTTCTCGTGATCGAACGAACTGATGGTCACGGCGAGCCCCGGATCCCGATCGAACAGTGCGACGGTCCGCTCGAGCCGCGCCGGCAGGAACACGTCGTCGGAATCCAGGAAGGTCACGAGGGGCGCCCGCGAAGCCGCGATGCCGGCATTGCGGGCGGCGTTCGCACCGCGCCACTCCGGCAGCGACAGCACGCGCAGCCGGTCGTCGGCGCGCCCGGCGAGCGCTTCGCGCGTACCATCCGTCGAGCCGTCGTCCACGACGAGGTGCTCCCAGTCGGACAGCGACTGCGCGCGCACGCTGTCGATCGCACGCAGCACCGTATCCCGGCGGTTGCGGGTGGGCGTGATCACGGCGATGCGCGGCGGCTGCGCCATCGCGTTCAGCTTCTGGTCACGTGATCTGGAACACGCTCCACGCGATCGGCCACAAGCCCTGCCGCCATGGCCGTCTGGCCCAGAAAGGCGAGACCGTGAAATGCGGAAGCCACCAGGAACGCTGCAGGACGTTCCCGGAATGGCATGCCGACGTGGCGGCCCTTGCCGAAGACGCGGCACAGCGAGCGCCATTCGCTCGTCCAGAAGCGCCGGAACGCGTGGCCGAGCCGTCGGGCACGGCGCGGCGACTTCAGGACGGCGAAACGGCGGTCGTTGTCTCGGCCCGCCACCATTGCGCGCCAGACGAGGAAGCGCAGCCCGCGCGGCGGCTTGTGCAGGGCGAGCGCGTCGACCCGACGGGTGACGACGCCGCGGCGCATGACCTCATGCCACAGGATGCTGCAGGAAACCTTGAAACCGTTGTTCTCCGGAAACGGATGGGCAGCGATCCAGGACCGGCGAAAGGCGCTGTTGTTGACGTTGAGCGACCGCTTGGCGGCGAAGCGTTCGTCGCCGCGGGCGAGCGGAAAGATCCAGAACAACGCATAGCAGCGCGACAGGAAATCGTCGTGCTCGAGTGCCGTGAAGCCGTTGACGATGCTCACCGCCGGATCGTCGAAGGGCGCCAGCATCTTCGCGAGCCAGCCGGGCTGCGGCACGGAATCGGCATCGAGGAACAGCACGATTTCGCCGCGCGCCCGGGGAACCGCCGCGTTCTTGAGTTCGTAGTAACGTCCACCGGCCAGGGAGACGATCTCGGATTGCGCCGATGCGGCGAGGTCCGGTGCCAGGTCCTGCAGCATCCGGCCCAGGGTCTCCGCTTCCTCGCGTCCGCCATCCTGTACGAAGATCACCTGCGCCGTGCGCGAGCCCGACCGGCCGTCGCGCCACGCGGCGATCTCGCGCCGGAGGGTCGCGATCGTCTCGCCGAACTCGTCCCTGGAAATGAGGCGTGCATTCTCCATCTCCACGACGATGCTGATGTCGGCCTGCGGAACGGGGCGCGGCCCGGTCGGGTAGAGCCGTCCTTCCTCCGCCGAGCGAGTTTCCGTTTCGTCCATGCCGTACTTTCCACGCCAGCGCCGCCCTGTATCGCCCGAGGTGCGCGGAAGCGCAACGGACCTCGCTGCGACGCCAGCGTGGCGTCCCGGTCGAACCTGCAGCAACTCGCGGGCGGAACGGGACGTCCCGGTTCAGTACAGTTCGACCGCGCCGTCGTGGCGGCGCGCCCGACGCAGCCGCGCATAGGCGCCGAGATTGGGGGCGATCCGGAAGCCGCGGGTCCGCGGAGACCGGAGCGCTTCCAGCCACCGCGTGTCGGCATAGAGCGACGCCTGCGCTTCGAGCGCCAGGGCGAGGGGTTCACGGCCGATATGGCGGGCCAGGGCGGCACAGGCGGCCAGGCGGGCCGCGATCGAGGCGCCATGCTTGGGAGCGATCGCGAGGCCGGCATCGGCGAGGTCGTCGATCTCGTGTGCCAGCGCCAGGAAGAGCACGTCGTCGACTCCCGTCGGCAGGCCGGCCGCCGCGAGGCGTTCGGGCTGGCCGGTGTCGAAGTCGAAATCGGGATAGCGGAAGATCAGGTCTTCCGCCCGTTCGCCGACGACCGAACGGACCAGCGCCCGATGCCCCGGGCTGGCCTTGCCGAACCGCCCGTCCGGAAACTGGCCGCTATCGTAGGCCGCGTGCAGCATCGCGGCGATGATGAAGTCGACGTCGCGTTCGAAATGGGCGACCGATGACGCCGCGCCCACCGCATGACAAAGGAAGGCGCGTTCGGTCTTGCGGTAACGACCATTGAACAGGCGCGCGGCGAGCCGGTAGGCTGCCTGGACCCGCAGCAGGTCGCTGGTCGGGTGGCCGGCCACGTGCAGTTGCAGGTACAGCGCGGTGTTGGTCTGCGCGGGAACCAGGGGGGCCGTCTTCGTCTCGTTCATGTCCGCCCCCGCACCGCCGCCTCCCGGACGGCGGTCGAGAATGCGTGCGGTGGAGGGCGGAAGTCAACGATCCGTGTGCGGCCGGGGCCGACGGGGCTCAGCGCGCGGCCACGGCCGACGGCGCCCTGATCGCGAGCCATTGCAGCAGCGCGAACAGCCCCACGGCAAGCGCCTGGGCGATCACGAAGAGCGTGCCGAACAGGTTGGGCTGGACGAGGCCGGAGAGGAGGAGCGCGAAGCTCGCGGCCATCCAGACGACGTTGCCGACCACGAAGGTCCACCCGAACGAGCGCGGGATCGCTGGACGGCGCGCGGCGGCGACCAGCAAGGCGACCCAGCCGACGATGAACACGGCGACGGCGATGAGCAAAGGCTGCGGCAGCGCGAAGAGACCGGCGAAGGTGCCCGGCGCGACCGCGAAGGCAAGGCCGATGGGCGTGCTGCCTGCGGCATCCAGATAGAGCGCATTGCGCAGGGAGGGGGTCATGATCAGGGTCATCGCGGGTCTCCTTGGAGGTGGGCGCGGGCTCGTGGCTGCCGTGCATTCGGCGCCGCCCAGGCCTTTCGGACCATGCCCGCCCCGCCGTCGCCGCGCGATTACGTGCCAGGTAATGGGAATGTCGCGGCCGGCGCATTATGGTGGGCCCATGAGCACCCTTTCGTCCTCCTCCCCGGCCGGACCCGGTCCGCTCCTACGCGACTGGCGGCTTCGACGCCGCATGAGCCAGCTCGACCTGGCGCTCGAAGCCGAGATCTCCCAGCGCCACCTCAGCTTCGTCGAGAGCGGGCGCGCCCGGCCGTCCCGCGACATGGTGCTGACGCTCGCCGAGCGGCTCGATCTGCCGCTGCGCGAGCGCAACCGTCTCCTGCTTGCCGCCGGCTTCGCGCCCGGGTTCCAGGAGCGGCCGATCGGAGACGCGTCGCTCGCGCCTGCCCTGGCGGCGGTGGAACGGGTGCTGAAGGGGCACGAGCCCAATCCGGCCATCGCGGTCGACCGGACCTGGACCCTGGTGCGCGCCAATGCCGCCATCGCACCCTTCCTGGAGGCTGTGACCGATCCCGCCCTGCTGCAACCGCCGGTCAACGTGCTGCGCCTGTCGCTCCACCCTGGAGGCCTCGCGCCGCACATCCTCGACCTCGCCGACTGGCGCGACCATCTCATGGAACGACTCGGGCGCATCACCCAGTCCGTCGCGGACGCAGATCTGTCGAGACTGATGGAGGAACTCGCCGCCTATCCGGTTCCGCCGCGGCGCCGGCCCTCGAAGCCCGACCCGAGCTTCATCGCGGTTCCGCTGCGCATGCGGCTCGGAGGCGAGCTGCTGTCCTTCATCACGACGATCACGGTCTTCGGTACCCCGCTCGACGTGACGCTGTCGGAACTGGCGGTCGAGACCTTCTTTCCCGCGGACGAGGAGACCGCGGCGTTTCTGCGCCGGCGCGCCGGATCCGTCAGCCCTGCGGCGGGCTGACCTTGCGGGCAGGAGCCCGCTGGAGGCCCAGCCGCTGCTCGCGCCAGATGATGAACAGCCCGGCACAGACCACCACCGTTCCGCCGACCAGCGTATAGGCGGTCGGAACCTCAGCGAAGACGACGTAGCCGATGACGATGGCGAGGATCATCGACGTGTATTCGAAGGGCGCGATGGTCGACATGTCCGCGTGACGGTAGCTCTCGGTCATCAGGATCTGTCCCACCCCGCCGCACAGCCCCGCGCCGATCAGGATCGCGGCCTGCGACCATGAAAGCGGCGACCAGCCGAAGGGCAGCGTCGCGAGGCCGGCCACCGTGCAGGTCGCCGAGAACCAGAAGACGATCGTCGCCGACTGCTCCGTAAGCACCAGCCGGCGCACCAGCAGCATGGCGACGGCGGAGATGGCAGCGCTCGCCAGCACCGCGGCGACGCCGATCGCCTCGCCCTGCCCCATCTCGGCGCCGGAGGTCAGAAGGGTCAGCTTCGGCCAGGACACGATGACCACGCCGACGAAACCGATCGCGACGGCCGTCCAGCGATAGATGCGGACCGTCTCGCCCAGGAAGATGGCCGAGAAGACCACCACGATCAGCGGCTGGGCGTAGTTGATGGCGACCCATTCCGGCAGCGGCAGCCGCGTCAGAGCGAAGAAGCCCAGGCCCATGGACGACACGCCGACGAGCCCGCGCAGGACGTGCCCGACCGGGCGGTGGGTGTAGAAGGCCGTCTTCAGTTCGCGGCGCCAGGCCATCACCATCACCACGGGGATGATGGCGAAGAGCGAGCGGAAGAACACGACCTGCCCTGTGAAGACCTCGCCCGCGGCCTTGATCAGCGACGACATCGCCACGAAGGCAACGACGGAACACATCTTCAGGGCGATGCCGACGAGGGGCCGGCGCTCCGGCAATACGCCGCCTGTCACTGCGTGGCAGCGTCCCGGATCGCCTGCCAGATCCGCATCGGCGTGGCAGGCATCTCGACGTGGCGGATGCCGTGGGCCCGCCACAGCGCATCCGTCACCGCGTTGAGCGCGGCAGGCGTGCCGCCGATCGTGCCCGCCTCGCCCGCGCCCTTGATGCCGAGCGCGTTGGTGGTGGAGGGCACGTTGCGGGTCTCGAAGCGGAACTCCGGGAAATCCTCGGCGCGCGGCATGGCATAGTCCATGAAGCTCGCCGAGATCAGCTGGCCGTCGGCGCCGTAGACCGTGTTCTCGGTCAGCGCCTGGCCGATGCCCTGCGCGATGCCGCCATGCACCTGGCCGGCGAGCAGGATCGGGTTCACCGTCGCGCCAAAATCGTCGACGATGGTGTAGCCGACCACCTCGGTCTGGCCCGTCTCCGGATCGATCTCGACCTCGCAGACATGGGTGCCGTTGGGATAGGTCGCCTCGCTCTGCACGAATTCGCCGAAGCCCTTGAGGTCCTGCGGGTCCTTCGCCGCCTTGGCGATGGAGGCGAAGTCGAGTGAGCGGTCGGTGCCGACGATGCGCGCGGTGCCGTCGATCAGCTCGATGTCGGCGGCGGATGCCTCCAGTTCGTCGGCTGCGAGCTTGCGGATCTTGGCGGCGAGATCCTCGCCGGCGCGGGCGGCGGAGACGCCGCCGAGGGGAATCGAGCGCGAGCCGCCGGTTCCGCCGCCCTTCGACAGTTCGTCCGAATCGCCCTGGCGGACGCGGATGCGGTCGATCGCCAGATTGAGTTTCTCGGCCACGAACTGCGCATAGGCCGTGGCGTGGCCCTGGCCGTTCGACTGGGTGCCGATGAACACCGTCACCGTGCCGTCGCCCTCGAGCCGCACATGGGCGGGCTCGGAGCCGGCGAAGGCGCAGGCCTCGATATAGGTGGCGAGCCCGATGCCGCGCAGCCGGCCGCGCGAAGCCGCTTCCGCGCGGCGCGTCTCGAAGCCGGTCCAGCCGGCGCGCTCGAGCGCCAGGTCGAGGTGACCCTGGAACTCGCCGACGTCGTACATGCGGCCGGTCTGGGTGGTGTAGGGAAACTGCTCGGGCCGGATGAAGTTGCGGCGGCGGATCTCGTCGGGACCGACGCCCACCACCCGCGCGCACTCGTCGACCAGCTTCTCCAGCAGCAGGGCCGCTTCCGGCCGCCCCGCGCCGCGATAGGCGTCCACCGGGCAGGTGTTGGTGTAGACGCCGGTGATCGCCACGTCGAGCGCCTGGATGTCGTAGACGCCCGTCGACATGGTCGCGCCGACGAAGGGGATGAACGGCCCGTACTGCGAGATGTAGGCGCCGAGATTGGCGATCAGCCTGACGCGCAGCGCGAGGAAGCGGCCTTCGTCGTCCATGGCCATCTCGGCCTCGACGGCGTTGTCGCGGCCCTGCGCGTCGGTCAGGAAGTGCTCGGTGCGGTCGCCGGTCCACTTCACCGGGCGGCCGAGGCGCTTCGCCGCTTCCAGCACCAGCGGATATTCGCGGTAGACGAAGGTCTTGGGGCCGAAGCCGCCGCCGACGTCGGGCGTCACGACGTGCAGCTTCGCGGGCTCCACGCCCATCACGCCCGCGACGATGCGCTGCATGGAATGGACACCCTGCGAGCCGGTGGTCAGCCGGAAGCGGTCCTCGGCGGCGCGCCACTCGCCGATCGCGGCGCGCGGCTCCATGTAGTTGCAGACGAGGCGGTTGTTGTGGAAGGCGACGGTGGCGACCTTCGTCGCCTGCGCGAAGGCCGCGTCGGCCTTGGCCCTCTCGCCGAGTTCGTAGACGAAGGCCTTGTTGGAGCCGGCGTCCGGCCAGACCAGCGGCGCATCGGGGTCGAGCGCGCGCGCGGTCTCGGCGATCGCCTCCTCGTCCCGGTAGTCGATTTCGATCAGTTCGGCGGCGTCCTGCGCGAGCGCACGGGTCTCGGCCACCACGAAGGCCACGGCGTCGCCGACGTAGTGGACCCGGTCGCGGCACAGAATCGGGATGTCTCTCGTCGGCGCGCGGGTGCCGTCGGGCTGCTTCTGCATGGCACCGGACTTCAGATCGGTCAGATGGGCGACATCGGCCCCGGTCAGCACGAGGTGGACGCCGGGCGCCGCCTTCGCAGCCTCGACGGAGGCGATCGTGAAGGCGGCATTCGCCACCGGCGAGCGCAGCACGTAGCCGTGCAGCACCGCTTCCGGCGCGATGTCGTCGGTGTAGCGGCCCCTTCCGGTGATGAAGGCGGCATCTTCGACCCGCAGGACCGAAGCGCCCATTCCGAATTTCGGCGTCAATACCGTCATGTTACCGTCCGATCGGTGCTAGCTGGAAACGAATGGGGGAGATAAGGGTCTCCTTAGTTTTGTCGAGTGTCGGAATTGTGTAAAGGGCAACGCTGGCGAATTGTTGTGCCAGTGCGCGGCCCGCCATGCACGCGGAAAGGATGCCCATGCGGACGGATACCGGCCAGGTCTTCAAGCTGGAGGACTACCGCCGCCCCGACTATCGGATACCCGAGACGCGGCTCTCCTTCGATCTGCACCCGGACCGGACCGTCGTCGTATCGGAGCTCCTGATCGAGCGTGCCGACGGCGTGCCGGAGGGAACGCCGCTGGTGCTCGACGGCGACGGCCTCGATCTCCTGGCGCTGGACATCAACGGCGAGCCGCTCGGCGCCAATGCCTACGAGGCGACGCCGGACCGGCTGGCGATCCACGCCCTTCCGAAGGGACCATCCTTCCGGCTCAGGGTGACGACCCGCATCGACCCGTCCGCCAACCAGGCGCTGATGGGACTCTACCGGTCGAGCGGCGTCTACACGACGCAGTGCGAGGCGGAAGGCTTCCGCCGCATCACCTACTCTCTCGACCGGCCCGACGTCCTGTCCGTCTACCGCGTCCGGCTGGAAGCCGACAAGGCGGCCGCGCCGCTTCTGCTCTCCAACGGCAACCCGGTGGAAGCCGGTGACCTTCCGGGCGGCCGGCACTACGCGGTCTGGGACGATCCCCATCCCAAGCCCTCCTACCTCTTCGCGCTGGTGGCCGGCGATCTCGGCGTGGTCACGGACGAATTCGTCACGATGTCCGGCCGCCGGGTGGCGCTCGGAATCTACGTCGAGAAGGGCAAGGAGCCGCGTGCGGCCTATGCGATGGACGCGCTCAAGCGGTCGATGACGTGGGACGAGGAGGTGTTCGGCCGCGAATACGACCTCGACGTCTTCAACATCGTCGCCGTGTCCGACTTCAACATGGGGGCGATGGAGAACAAGGGCCTCAACATCTTCAACGACAAGTACGTGCTTGCCGACGAGGAGACGGCCACCGACGCCGACTTCGCCAACATCGAGGCGATCATCGCGCACGAGTATTTCCACAACTGGACCGGCAACCGCATCACCTGCCGCGACTGGTTCCAGCTCTGCCTGAAGGAAGGCCTGACGGTCTACCGCGACCACGAGTTCTCGGCCGACCAGCGCTCGCGCGCGGTCAAGCGCATCGCCGAGGTGCGCACGCTGAAGGCGCACCAGTTCCCCGAGGACCAGGGTCCGCTCGCCCATCCGGTGCGGCCGCGGCGCTACCGCGAGATCAACAACTTCTACACGGCGACCGTCTACGAGAAGGGCTCCGAGGTGGTGCGCATGATCCGCACCATCCTGGGCGTCGACGCCTTCCGCGCCGGCATGGACCTCTATTTCGAGCGCCACGACGGCGACGCGGCGACCATCGAGGACTTCCTCGCCGTCTTCGAGGAGGTCTCGGGCCGCGACCTGTCGCAGTTCGCGCTCTGGTACCACCAGGCCGGCACGCCGAACGTCTCGGTCAAGGCGAGCCACGATGCGGCGACGGGCGAACTCGTGCTCGACATCGAGCAGTCGTCGCCGCCGACGCCCGGCGAAAGCCGCAAGCGGCTGATGCACATCCCGCTCGCCTTCGGCCTGGTCGGCCCCGACGGGCGCGACATGATCTGGGAGACGGTCGAGGGGGCCGCCGTCGAGCACGGCGTGCTCCACGTGCGCAAGCGCAGGCACCACGTCCGCTTCACCGGCATCGCCGAGCGGCCGCGCCTGTCGCTCAACCGCGGCTTCTCCGCCCCGGTCACGCTGTCGGTCGAGGAGCGGCCCGAGGACCGCGCCTTCCTCGCCCGCCACGACGGGGACCTCTATTCGCGCTGGCAGGCGCTGAACGGTCTGATGACGGACGCCGTCATCGAGGCGTCGAAGCAACTGCGCGACGGGCGCGCGGCATCGTTTTCGGCCGAGATCGCAGAGCTTTGCGGCACGATCGCCGCCGACGACCGGTTCGAGGAGGCGTACCGGGCGCTGGCGCTGTCACTGCCGTCGGAGGCCGACATCGCCCGCGAGATCGGCTCCAACATCGACCCCGACGCGATCCTGTCGGCCCGCAACGGCCTAATCGAAGCGATCGCCGGGGCCAATGCCGACGCCTTCGCCACGCTCTACGACCGGCTCGCCGACGGCGGACGGTTCAGCCCGGACGCCGCGAGCGCCGGCCGGCGCGCGCTGCGCAACGTGCTGCTCGACTATCTGGCGGCGGGCTCCCGCGCGCCCGGGCGCGCGGCCGCGCAGTATGGCGACGCCGGCAACATGACCGACCGTTCAGCCGCTCTCGCCGTGCTCGTCATGCGTCATGCGGATGCGGCCGAAACGAAGGCCGCGCTGGCCGATTTCGAAGCCCGGTTCGGGTCGGACGCGCTGGTGATGGACAAGTGGTTCCAGATCCAGGCCGCTGCCCCGGGAACCGGCGCGCTGGCGACCGTCAGGGCGCTGACGAACCACCCGGGCTTCTCGATCGCCAACCCGAACCGCGTGCGCGCGCTGATCGGCACCTTCTCCAGCGCCAACCAGACCGGCTTCCACCGCGCCGACGGCGAAGGCTATCGCTTCTTCGCCGGCATCGTGCTCGAGGTCGAGCAGCGCAACCCGCAGGTCGCCGCTCGCCTCGCCACCGGCCTGCGTTCCTGGCGGTCGCTGGAACCGCGCCGCAAGGCGCTCGCCCGCGAGGCGCTGCAGAAGATCGCGACGGCCGAAAACCTGTCGCCGGACCTGCGCGACATCGTCGAGCGCACGCTGGCGTGAGGCGGGGTACGGCGGGCTGAGCACGAGGCACGCCTGCAGTTCCCCGGCGCGCGGCGCATCATCGTCGCAGACGACGTCATCGACGAGGACATGTCCTGCGATGCCATCCCTGTCCCGGCGATTCGACACGGCCGTCAGATCGAAGAGGGTCCGGACATGGGCGGCGACATCGATTTCGAAGGGCCAACGACTGAGCGAATGCGGCGCCTGCCGCGCGCCCTTCGATCTTTTTGTCCCGCCCGCGTCATCTCCACTGGACAAGGGGAATCGGCTTTGATTCTTTAGCACCGATTCGGATGTGCGGCGTTTCGAATCGCACGGGGACACCAGACAGGATCGGAGCCACCTGATGGCTGAGGCGGACGCGCGGCGCGCGCCCGAGACGGGGAGTTTTGCACGGCCGAACGGCCGGCGCATGCCCCCCGGGCTGTCGGGCAACGCACGGATCCTCGCCGCCCCGGCCTATCACCGGCTGATCGCGGCCGAGCCGTTCCTGCGCCGCTCGATCCCGACGCTGATCATCGTCTTCCTCATCGTCGTCGCGGCCGCGCGCACGGTCTCGCTGATCGCCTGGCGCGACGACATCGACCGCACCGCGCAGACGATTCTCGCGCTCAATGCCGCGCAACTCGCCGCATCGCTGCATTCCCCCACCATCGAGGGCGATCCGGCGGTGCTGCAGCGCCACGTCGACCATGCCGCCTCGATCGGGCCGCTCGGCCCGCGCCACGTGCTGGCGGTCACCGACGCCGACATGAGGATCGTCGCCGTTTCGTCCTCCGCCGCCGGCTGGAGCAATCGCGCGCTCGACCATCTCATCGTCGGCGGCCAGCCGCTCTTCCTGTTCGGGTCGCGTGCGGGCGTGATCAGCGTCACCATCGACGGCACGGAATGGTTTGCGGCCACGAGCGCGCTTCCGTCGGGAGCGGGAATGGCCGCCGCGCTGGTCTCCAGGGACGCGGTCTTCGCCGAATGGCGTCGCATGGTCTCGCTCAACGTGACGCTGTTCGTGATCACGTCGGGCGTGCTGATCATCATCCTCTATGCCTATTTCAGCCAGGCGTCCCGCGCCCAGACGGCCGACCGCATCTACGAGCAGGCGCACCAGCGGGTCGATCTCGCGCTCGTGCGCGGGCGCTGCGGCCTGTGGGACTGGGACATGGGCCGCGGCAAGATGTACTGGTCGCGCTCGATGTACGACCTGCTCGGCTACGAGACCGTGGACGACATGCTGTCCTTCGGCGACGTGGCCGCGATCATCCACCCTGACGACGACGACCTCTTCGAACTGGCCAACCAGATCGTCGCGCGCAAGATCGACCACATCGACCAGGTGTTCCGCATGCGGCATGCGCAGGGGCACTGGGTCTGGATGCGGGCCCGCGCGCAGGTGGTCGATCCGGAAGCGGCCGAGATCCACCTCATCGGCATCGCCGTCGACATCACCGAACAGCGCAAGCTGGCGCGTGAATCCGAGATGGCCGACATGCGGCTGCGCACGGCCATCGAGAACATCTCGGAATCCTTCGTTCTCTGGGACGCCGAGGACCGGCTGGTGATGTGCAACACCAAGTTCCAGGAGCAGATGGGCCTCGCCGAAGGCGACGTCGCGCCCGGCCTGAAGCGCGACGACCTGCAGCAGCGCATGAAGCCCTTCGCGCTGGAGCGCAAGCTCGCCAATCCGAACGGCCGCGACGGCGGCGCGACCTTCGAGCGGCAGCTGGCCGATGGCCGCTGGCTGCAGGTCAACCAGTCGAAGACGCGCGACGGCGGCACCGTCTCGGTCGGCGCCGACATCACGCTGCTCAAGCAGAACCAGGAGAAGCTGGTCGACAGCGAGCGCCGCCTCATGGCGACGATCCACGACCTCAGCCTGGCGCGCCGCGCCGAAGAGGAGCGCGCGCTGGAGCTGTCGGAACTGAACCGCAAGTACATGCGCGAGACGGAACGCGCCGAAGCCGCCAGCCGCGCCAAGTCCGAGTTCCTCGCCAACATGTCGCACGAGCTGCGCACGCCGCTCAACGCCATCATCGGCTTCTCGGAGCTGATGCAGTCGGGGCTGTTCGGGAAGCTCGGCTCGGATCGCTACGAGGAATATGCCCGCGACATCCACTCGGCCGGCACCTACCTGCTCGGCGTCATCAACGACATCCTCGACATGTCGAAGATCGAGGCGGGCCAGTTCGCGCTGCAGCGCGAGGCGATCGACCTCGACGCGCTGATGGCCGAGGCGATCCGCGTCGTCACCGTGCAGGCCGACGCCAAGTCGATCACCGTCGAGACGCGCATCGCGGCCAGCACCGTGCTCCACGCCGACCGCCGCGCCATCAAGCAGATCGTCATCAACCTGCTGTCCAATGCGGTGAAGTTCACCGGGCAGAACGGCCACATCGTCGTCCATGCCCGCAAGGTGTCGGGCGCGCTGGTGCTGTCGATCGAGGACGATGGCTGCGGCATCCCGAAGGATGCGCTCAAGAAGCTCGGCCGGCCCTTCGAGCAGGTGCAGAACCAGTTCTCCAAGAACCACACCGGCTCGGGCCTCGGCCTCGCCATCTCGCGCTCGCTGACCGAGATGCATGGCGGCGTGCTCAAGATCAAGTCCGAGGAAGGCAAGGGCACTATCGTCTCGGTGCGCATCCCCGTCAGCCAGATGAAGGCTGCGGCGTAGGCGGCGCAGCGCCACACTGCCGGACGGGGCCGCCGGCCGGCCCGGTTCGACCGCCCTCCCCCCGTCCTGGATCAGCCGTCCCTGCGATCGACCGCCGGCAAGGATTCGTCGGGACTATCGCCCGCACACGACTGTGTCGAAAACCGCCCTCACCCGTTTCGCCGTCTCGCGGATATGCGCTTCCAGCACGGAAATCTCCGGCAGGTCGGTGTTGGCGAGCAGCAGGTCGGCGAGGCCGGGGGGCATGTCCTTGCGGTCGATGTCGCCGGTCAGGCACAGCCGCGCCACCTGCGTCAGCCCCATGAACAGCCGGTAGGCGGACACGAGGTCGTCGCGCGCCTGCGGCTCGCAGAAGGCGGGCGAAAGCCTGGCCAGCGCCTCGGCAGTGGATGTCGTGCGCGCCTCCCCCTCCAGTTCGCCGAGAAGGCCCGCCGTCTGGGCGATGAACTCCAGGTCGATCAGGCCGCCCGGCATCAGCTTCAGGTCCCAGCCGTCGCGCGGCGGCTTCTCGGTCTCGATGATGCCGCGCATCTCGCAGGCATCCTTCAGGAGCTTCGTCCGGTCGCGCGGCGCGGCCAGGATGGCGGCAACCTCTTCGGCCACCGACGCGGCAAGCCCTTCGTCGCCCGCCACCACGCGGGCGCGCGTCAGCGCCATGTGTTCCCAGCTCCAGGCCTCCGTCTGCTGGTACTTGCGGAAGGCGTCGACATGCGTCGCCACCGGCCCCTTGTTGCCGGACGGCCGCAGCCTGAGGTCGATCTCGTAGAGCACGCCCTCCGCCGTCGGGGCCGAGACGGCGGCGATCAGGCGCTGCGTCAGCCGGGCATAATATTGCGAGGGTGCCAGCGGCTTGTCGCCGTCGCTCTCCTCGGCGTCGGCGGCATGATCGTAGAGCAGGATGACGTCGACGTCGGAGCCCGCCGTCAGCTCGCGGCTGCCGAGTTTGCCCATGCCGAGGATGACCGCGCGGCCGCCGGGCACGTGGCCGTGGCGCCGGGCGAATTCGGCCAGTACGGCGTCGAAGGCCGCGCCGATTGTCAGATCCGCGAGATCGGAGAAAGCCTTGCCGGCGCGCGCGGCGTCGATGGCGCCCGTCAGGAGCCGGATGCCGATCAGGAACTTCTGCTCGGCGGCGAAGATCCGCAGCCGGTCGAGCCGTTCCTCATAGATCGCCGCACCGCCGAGGAAACTGTCGAGCCGTGCCGCCAGATAGGCCTTGTTGGGCAGTTCCGACATCAGCAGCGGGTCGAGCAACCCGTCGAAGACGTGCGGCCGGCGCGTGATGATGGCCGCGAGCCGGGGCGCCGCGCCCATGATGTTGGCCATGAGCTGCAGCAGGCCGGGATTGGACTGCAGCAGCGAGAACAGCTGGATACCGGCCGGCAGGCCCGCCAGGAACTCGTCGAAGCGGATGATCGCCTCGTCGGCGCGGCGCGTGCGGCCGAAGGCGGCCAGCAGAGCCGGCGTCAGTTCGGTCAGCCGCTCCCGCGCCTCCGCCGAGCGCGTCGCGCGGTAGCGGCCGAAATGCCAGGTGCGGATGACGCGGCAGATGTCGCTCGGCCGCTCGAAGCCGAGGCCGGACAGCGTCTGCAGCGTGTCCGGGTCGTCGACGTCGCCGGTGAAGACGAGGTTGCCGACGCCGGCCGACAGCTGCGGCGCTGTCTCGAACAACGCCGCGTAATGGCTCTCCACCTCCTTGAGCGACGCCCGGAAGGCGTCGGCGAAAGCATCGGCCGAAGCAAAGCCGCGCATGCGGGCGATCCGCTCCAGTCCCTCGTCGTCCTCGGGCAGGTCATGCGCCTGCTCGTCGGCCACCATCTGGATGGCGTGCTCGACGTCGCGCAGGAACCAGTACTGGCGCGTCAGCGAGGCGCAGGCATCCGTATCGATCCAGCCGCGTTCCGTCAGCCGCTCCAGCATCGCCACGGTCTCGCGGCCGCGCAGTTCGGGAAAGCGCCCGCCCGCGATCAGCTGCTGCGTCTGGACGAAGAACTCGATCTCGCGGATGCCGCCGCGGCCGAGCTTGACGTTGTGGCCGCGCACGGCGATCTCGCCATGCCCCTTGTGGGCATGGATCTGGCGCTTGATCGAATGGACGTCGGCGATGGCGGCATAGTCCATGTACTTGCGCCAGACGAAGGGCTGCAGTTCCTTCAGCACCGCCATGCCGGCCTCGAAGTCGCCCGCCACCGGCCGCGCCTTGATCATCGCGGCGCGTTCCCAGTTCTGGCCGCGGCCCTCGTAGTAATTCAGCGCCGCCTCGACCGGGATCGCCAGCGGCGTCGAGCCGGGGTCCGGCCGCAGGCGCAGGTCGGTGCGGAAGACGTAGCCGTGCTCCGTCCGGTCCGACAGGATGCGGATCAGCCGCCGCGCCAGCCGCGAGAACAGGTCCGTGGCGTCCAGCGGATCGCGGATCGCCGGAGCCTCGGCGTCGAAGAACAGGATCAGGTCGATGTCCGAAGAGTAGTTGAGTTCGCAAGCACCGAGCTTGCCCATGCCGAGCACGATGAAGCCGGAGCCCTCTCCCGGCCGGTCGCGGTCGGGCAGCGCGAGCTTTCCCTGGTCATGCGCCTCGCGCAGCAGGAAGTCGATCGCCGAACCCACCGCCGCGTCGGCCATCGCGCTCAGCCGCCGCACGCTCGCAGCCGCATCGGCGACGCCGGCGAGGTCCGCCAGCGCGATCAGCACATGCGCCTCGGTCTTCAGCCGGCGCAGATCCGCCATCAGCGACTTTTCGGTAACGGCGTCGATCGCCCAGGCGCCGCGGATCTCCTCGATGACGGACTCGACCCGGACATCCCATGGCACGTCGAACAGCGGCTCGAGCATCTGCGGGCGGCGGCGCAGCGTGTCGCGGACATAGGTCGAGAGCGCGACCGCGCCCGTCAGGAAACCGGCGATCTGCGGATGCGTCCTCGGCAGGTCGGCAAGCCTCGTACAGCCGGCGTCGGCCGCCAGGGCGAGAATGTCCTCAAACTCGGCTGCCGCCCGGTCGGGATCCGTCGGCTCGAGGGGTCGCGGCGTGCCGGCGAACCAGTCGGCGGTCCGGCGACCGGTCACGCCGCACCCCGCCGGACCGGAACCGTCATGATCACCTTCAGACCGGGCGCGGCATCGCCGAGCGCAAGCGCACCCTGATGGAAGCTCATCACGGCCTTGGCCAGGCTCAGTCCCAGGCCCGACCCCGGCTGCGAACGGCTCTGTTCCAGGCGCACGAAGCGCTCCGTGGCCCGGCCGCGATCCTCCGGCGCGATGCCGGGGCCATTGTCGGAAATCTCGATACGCACGTCTCCTCCCGCGCGGGTCGCCGTCACGCGTACGAGCGGTGCCTCGGCATGCCCGGCGCAGTACTTGATGGCGTTGTCGACCACGTTTGACAAGGCCTGCGCCAGGAGTTCCCGGTTGCCGTCCACGGCGAGATATCCGTCGATGCTGGTCTCCAGCGCCACGCCGCTTTCCTCCGCCAGCGGCTCATAGAGTTCGACGACGTCGGCCACGACCTGCGTCAGGTCGAGCGTCTCGGTCTGCTCGGCCGAGTAGCCCGCCTCCAGGCGCGAGATCATCAGGATGGCGTTGAAGGTGCGGATCAGCTGGTCGGACTCGGCGATCGTCGCTTCGAGCGCCGCGCGATACTCCCCCTCGCCCCGGGCGCTCGACAGCGTCGTCTCGGCGCGGCTGCGCAGGCGGGTCAGGGGCGTCTTGAGGTCGTGGGCGATGTTGTCCGAGACCTGCTTCAAGCCCTCGTTGAGCACGGCTATCCGCGCCAGCATGGCGTTCAGGTTCTCCGAGAGGCGGTCGAATTCGTCGCCGGCGCCGGTCACCGGCAGGCGACCCGTCAGGTCGCCGCCCATGATGCGCCTGCTCGCCTCGGACACGCTGTCGATCCGCCGCAGTGCGGTGCGTCCGACGAAGTACCAGATCAGGAACGCGCCGAGGCCCATCGTGCCGAGCGCCAGGATCAGGGCGCGCTGCACGACGCTGCGGAAGCGTTCGGGCTCGCCGAGGTCGCGACCCACGAGCATGATCAGCTGGTTCGGCAGGCGCAGCACCAGCGCCATGGCCGCGTGCGGCGGCTGCGCTCCGGGCGCGGGTGCATTTGCGTCTTCGGGAGGCGGCTGCAGCGGACCGCGCTCGCCGTAGCGCTTGTAGAAGAAGGGACGCGTGGTCCAGCCGACGGTCTCCAGCACGCCCGGTTCGAGGCTCTCGACGTTGCCCGACAGGATGCGGCCATTCGGATCGGCGATGAGATAGAGGTTGGCGCCCGGCTGGCGCGCGCGCTGCTCGACCACGCGCACGAGGAACGGCAGGCCGCCGCGCTCGTAGGCGCGCACGAGGCTCATCGATTCCTCGTTGATCGTCTCCTGCGTCTGGGTGACGAGGATCCGCACCGAGACCGAGGTCATGTAGACCACCAGGCCGATGGCGCAGACGCCGAAGAGCAGCAGATAGAGTGCGGACAGCCGGGCGGCCGTCGTCCTCATCAGCGCGGAGAGCCGGGCGGCCGCGCCGCGGAAGACCGCACCGACAGCCAAGTTCAGTCGGCCTTCAGCATATAGCCGGCGCCACGGATGGTGTGCAGCAGCGGCTTGTCGAAGCCCTTCTCGATCTTGCCGCGAAGGCGCGACACGTGCACGTCGATGACGTTGGTCTGCGGGTCGAAATGATAGTCCCAGACGTTTTCCAGCAGCATCGTGCGCGTCACCACCCGCCCGGCATGCCGCATCAGGTATTCGAGCAGCTTGAACTCGCGCGGCTGCAGCGGGATGTCGCGGCCGGCGCGGCGCACGGTGTGCGACAGCCGGTCGAGTTCCAGGTCGCCGGCCCGGTACATCGTCTCGACGTCCTTGCCGCCGGAGCGCCGCTTCAGCACCTCGACGCGGGCAAGCAGCTCGCTGAAGGCATAGGGCTTGGTCAGGTAGTCGTCCCCGCCGGCCCTGAGCCCGGTCACCCGGTCGTCCACCTCGCCAAGCGCCGAGAGGATCAGCACCGGCGTTTCCGAGCCGCGTGCCCGCAGGCCGGCGATCAGCGACAGCCCGTCGCGGCGCGGCAGCATGCGATCGACGACCAGCACGTCGTAGTCGCCCTCGTCGGCCAGCGTGAAGCCGGAATCGCCGTCGGCAGCGACATGGGCGGTATGGCCGGCCTCGGCCAGCGCCTTCTGCAGATAGTCCGCAGCCTCCCGGTCGTCTTCGATGACGAGAATCTTCATGCCCGACCTATACGTGATTTCGGGCTTCTGAACTGCAGCAATGTCCACTTCACGCCCCTGTGGAAAAGCGGCAGCGGGTTGCCCCGCTGCCGTCGTTCATGGCGGGCAGAGCCCGCCGCCCTCGATCACGCGGACGAAACGCGCCCTGCGATCAGCCCTGCTGAACCGGCAGCGCGACGAAGCGGTTGGTGTCGTCCCGCTTGATCTGGAACAGCACCGCCTTGCGGCCCGCCTTCGACGCATCGCTGACCGCCTTCTCGACGGCCGCTGCGCTGGTCACGGACTGGGAGTTGACGGAGGTGATCACGTCGCCGGCCTGGATACCGCGATCGGCGGCGTCGCTGCCCGCCAGCACGTCGGTCACGACCACGCCCGCGCCGTCCTCGGACGGCGTCACGGTGAGGCCGAAGCCCTCCAGGACGCTGCCCTGCTCTTCGCTCTGGTCGAGCGAAGCCTGCTGCTCCATGCCGGGCATCTCGCCGAGCTTCACCGTGACGGTCTGCTCGGTACCGTCGCGCAGGACCGTGAGTTCCGCCGAGACGCCGGGCTGCATGTTGCCGATGGTCCGGGCGAGTTCGCGTGGCGACTTGATGGCCTTGCCGTCGACCTTGACGATGATGTCGCCCGGCTCGACGCCGGCCTTCATCGCTGGGCTGTCGGCCTGCGGCTGCGAGACCAGCGCGCCATCCGTCCCCTTGATCCCGAGCGATTCGGCGATCTCTTCGGTCACCGGCTGGATCTGGACGCCGAGCCAGGCGCGCTCCACCGTTCCGCTCGTCCGAAGCGAGGCGATCACGTCCCTCGCGGTCGACGCCGGGATCGCGAAGGCGATGCCGACATTGCCGCCGGAGGGGGAGAAGATCGCGGTGTTGATGCCGACGACCTCGCCATTGAGGTTGAAGGCCGGTCCGCCCGAGTTGCCGCGGTTCACCGCCGCATCGATCTGGATGAAGTCGTCATAGGGACCGGCACCTATGTCGCGGCCACGCGCCGAGATGATGCCGGCGGTGACGGTGCCGCCGAGGCCGAAGGGATTGCCGACCGCCACCACCCAGTCACCGACACGGACCTTGGAATCGTCGGCGAAGGTCACGTAGGTGAAGGTGCGTTCCTCGTCGACCTTCAGGAGAGCGAGATCGGTCCGCGGGTCGGAGCCGACCAGCGTCGCGCCGATCTCGGTGCCGTCATCCATCACGACCGTGAATTCCGAGCCGCCGTCGATGACGTGGTTGTTGGTCACGAGGTAGCCGTCCTCGGAGATGAAGAAGCCTGACCCCTGCGACACCGGGCGTGCGCGCTCCGGGCGGTTGCGCTCTGCGCGCGGCCCGTTCTCGAAGCCGCGGAACTCGCGGAAGAAGCGCTTCATCGGATGATCGTCCGGCAGGTTCTCGAAGCCCTGGCCGAACATGCCCTCGGGGCCGGCCGCCGCCGGCTGCATCTTGGCCTTCACGCGCACGGAAACGACGGCCGGCGAGACCTTCTCGACGACGTCGGCGAAGCCCGGCTGCTGCTGCGTCTCGACGCGGACGGCCTGCGCGAACACGGGGACGGTTCCGCTCGTCACGGCGCCGAGGCCGATCGCCGATGCGATCGCGACCGATGCGGCGGCGGCTGCAAAGCGCTTGCCGGCGGTCGACTTGGGGGAGAATGGAGAGTTCATCGTGTCCTGTCCTTTCGGGTTCGGATGTGTGTGACATCCTCGGACAGGGATTTAGGCAACCGCACATTACGGCGCCATTTCCGGCGCATGAAATGTTGGTAAGGTTCCCGGATACTCCGCCGCGGGCAAAGCCGATACGGCGGATCGGAGCAGGGACGGCATCCCGTCGCAGCGCCGGTCGGGGTGGGCAGCGGGCGCAGGCGCTATCGTGCCCGAACCACTGTCCTCACCTTCGAGTGACCCTCGAGCGTCCTGTGCACCGGGCACTTCCCCGCGATCTCCTCGATCTTGTCTGCAAGTTCCGCCGGCAGCTCGCCCTCGATCGAGATCACGCGTTCGAAGCGGTCGATGCGCCTGCCCGAGCCGCGTTCCTCGTCGGTGCAGTCCTCGCAGTCCCTGGAGTGGACCTTGGCATGGCTGACGTCGACGCTGACGCGGCCGAGCGGGAGCTTCTTGAAGTCCGCATACATGCGCAGCGTCATCGACGTGCAGGCGCCGAGTGCGATCGACAGGAAATCGTAAGGCGACGGACCGGTGTCGAGCCCGCCGGCCGAGACCGGCTCGTCCGCGAAGAGCCGGTGCCGGCCCGCCTGGACGGCGTTCTGGAACTTGCCCTCGCCCGTCTCCGTCACGCGGACGTGCTCGACCGGTGCTTCGCCCTGAGGCGTGTCAGCATCCAGGTAGCGAGACGCCCAGCCGGCGATGACGGAGGCGGCGAAGGCCGCGTCCTCGGCGCGGGTCAGCAGATGGTCGGCCCGGTCGAGCGATACGAAGCTCTTGGGATGACGCGCGGCGATGAAGATCGCCGTCGCGTTGTCGATGCCCACCGTCTCGTCGAGCGGCGAATGCAGGATCAGCAGCGGCTTGCGCATCGCCCGGATGCGCTCGGCGAGGCGCACGCCGCGCACGTCCTCGACGAATTGCCGGGCGATGCGGAAGCCGCGCCCCGCCAGCGTCACAAGGGCCTGTCCCTCGCGCTCGATCGTCTCGAGGTCCGCACCGAAATTCGCCAGCACGTGGTCGGCGTCGGCCGGCGCGCCGATGGTCACCACGGCGCGCGCTTCCGGAATGTCGGCCGCCACCGCCAGCATGGCCGCGCCGCCCAGGGAATGGCCGATCAGGAGCGCGGGTGCGGCGTGGTTCTCCCGCAGCCAGTCGGCCGCCGCCAGCAGGTCGGCGACGTTGGACGAGAAGTTGGTCGAGGCGAATTCGCCTTCGCTCGAGCCGAGGCCGGTGAAATCGAAACGAAGAACGGCGATGCCGGCGCGGGCGAGGTCGGCCGCGATGCGGCGGACGGCAAGGAGGTCCTTCGAGCAGGTGAAGCAGTGGGCGAACAGCGCGAAGGCCCGCACCCGCCCGTCCGGCATGTCGAGGCGTGCGGCAAGGCTCGCGCCGGAATGGCCCGAAAAGCTCGCGCGGCTGGTCATCGGCTGCATGGGGCGTCCTCCCGTTCGATCCGGAGGCCAAGCCTATCAGCCGGCTCTGTCGGTCTCTTCCAGAATCTTGCCGAGACGCGCCTCCTCGTCGGCCGACAGCCGGTCGCCGGGTCCCGCTCTGCGCCGACGGCGCGTCACCAGGAAGACGGCGCCGGCGCCGATCACCACCACGGGCGTCGCCCACAGCGCGAGATTGCGCAGGTTCATGCGCGGCTTCAGCAGCACGAATTCGCCGTAGCGCGCGACGACGAAATCGATCACCTCGTCGTCGCTGTCTCCCGCCACCAGCCGCTCGCGCACCAGGACGCGCAGGTCGCGCGCCAGTTCGGCGTTCGAATCGTCGATCGACTGGTTCTGGCAGACGAGGCAGCGCAGATGCGTCGAGAGTTCGCGCGCCCGCGCCTCCAGCGCCGGATCGTCGAGCACCTCGTCTGGCAGCACCGCGCGGGCCGCCCCGGCCGACATGGCGACCGCCAGGGCCACGAGCAAGGCCGCCAGCAGCGGGCGCAGAAGGCCCGTCATGCCGCGGTCTCCGCCGCGGCGAGCCGCTTCCGGCGCTTCGCCGGCGCCCCGACGCGCAGACGCCGGTCGAGCAGCGAGAGCGTGCCGCCCACCATCATCACCACGCAGCCGAGCCAGATCAGCGTCACCAGGGGTTTCCACCAGATGCGCACGACGATGCCGCCGTCGTCGACGGCGTCGCCCAGCGCCACATAGACCTGGCTGACGCCTCGGGTGGCGATGCCGGCTTCGGTCGTCGGCATCTGCCGCGCCGGATAGATGCGCTTCGACGAGACGATCTCCGTCAGCGTCCGGCCGTCGGAATCGAGCAGCAGGAAGCGACCCTGATCCTCGGTGTAGTTCGGGCCGCGATAGGGCTGCAGCCCCTCGAAGCGCAGATCGTATCCGGCAACCCTGACGCTCTCGCCCGGCTTCATGGTCAGGATGTGCTCGGTCTGCAGCGACATGACGGCCACGACGCCGAGCGTCGTCAGCCCAACGCCGAGATGGGCGAGCGCGGTGCCATGCGCCGAACGGGGCAGTCCCGTGAAACGGCGGAAGGCGACGCGAGGCGGAACGCTGCCGATGCCGGACTTTGCGGCGAGATCGGTCAGGGCACCGAGAACCAGCCAGGTGCCGAGCCCGATGCCGAAGGCCGCCAGCACCGACGCCCGGTCGACGAAGGCGTATGTCACCAGCATGACCAGCACCGCACCGCCGAAGGCGAAGAACAGACGCTGCGAAGCGGCCCACAGATCGGCGCGCTTCCAGGCGAGCAGCGGGCCGAAGGGGACGGCCAGCAGCAGCGGCACCATCAGCGGACCGAAGGTCAGGTTGAAGAAGGGCTCGCCGACGGAAATCTTCTCGCCGGTGATCGATTCCAGCACCAGCGGATAGAGCGTGCCGACCAGCACCGTCGTCACCGCCGTCGACAGGAACAGGTTGTTGAGCACCAGCGAACCCTCGCGCGAGATCGGCGCGAAGATGCCGCCGGGCGTCAGCGTCTGCGCCCGCCATGCGAACAGCATCAGCGCTCCGCCGATGAAGAAGACGAGGATCATCAGGATGAAGACGCCGCGGGCGGGGTCGGTCGCGAAGGCATGGACGGAGGTCAGCACACCCGAGCGCACCAGGAAGGTGCCGAGCAGCGACAGCGAGAAGGCCATGATGGCGAGCAGCAGCGTCCAGATCTTCAGCGCCGAGCGCCGTTCCATCACGATCGCCGAATGCAGCAGCGCGGTCCCGGCGAGCCATGGCATGAAGGAGGCGTTCTCGACCGGATCCCAGAACCAGAAGCCGCCCCAGCCGAGTTCGTAATAGGCCCAGTATGAACCCATGGCGATGCCGCCGGTCAGGAAGATCCAGGCGGCCAGCGTCCATGGCCGCACCCAGCGCGCCCAGGCCGCGTCGATCCGGCCCTCGATCAGTGCCGCGATGGCGAAGGAAAAGCAGACAGAGAAGCCGACATAGCCCAGGTAGAGAAGCGGCGGATGGATCGCCAGGCCCACGTCCTGCAGGATCGGATTGAGGTCCTGCCCCTCGACCGGTGCCGGGTCCACCCGGATGAACGGGTTCGACGTGGCGATGATGAACAGGAAGAAGGCGGCGCCGATGAGACCCTGGATCGCCAGCACGTTGGCGCGCAGCGTCGCCGGCAGGTTGCGCCCGAAGGACGCCACCAGCGCTCCGAAGAAGGTCAGGATCAGCACCCACAGCAGCATCGAGCCCTCGTGGTTGCCCCAGGTGCCGGTGATCTTGTAGAGCATCGGCTTCTGCGAGTGCGAGTTCTGGACCACGTTCAGGACCGAGAAGTCGGACAGGATGTAGGCGATCGTCAGAGCGGCGAACGAGATCGCCGTCATCGCGAAGCCGGTCACCGCCACCGGCCCCGCCGTCGCCATCAGCCGGGCGTCGCCGGTCCGCGCGCCGATCAGCGGCAGCACGAACTGCACCAGCGACAGCACGAAGGCCAGCACGAGCGCGAAATGTCCGGTCTCGACCATGGTCCGCAGTCCTCCCCTTCCGCGCTATTCCGGCTGCCAGACGCCCTGCGCCTTGAGGCTGTCGGCCACTTCCTTCGGCATGTAGGTCTCGTCGTGCTTGGCCAGCACGCTGTCGGCGACGAAGACGCCGTCGGTACCGAGCGCGCCTTCCGTCACCACGCCCTGCCCCTCGCGGAACAGATCCGGCAGGATACCGTCATACACCACCTTGACCTTGCCGGCGCCATCCTCGACGCCGAAGGCGACGCGGGTGCCGCCGCCGCGCTCGACCGAACCCTCCTCGACCAGCCCGCCGAGCCGGATGCGTTGGCCGGGCGCGATGCTGGCTCCAGCGAGGTCCGCAGGCATGTAGAAATAGGACGACTTCTCGCCCAGGGCATAGAAGGTCAGGCCGGCAGCCGCACCGAGGAAGGTCAGCCCGCCGGCGATGATGGTCAGGCGTTTTCGCTTTCGTTTCATCATTGTTGCTCATCCCCGAGCCCGAGCCCGGCGGCGAAGGCCGTCAGGTCGCGGGCCTGTTGCGTGTCGGCGCCGAGCGCCGTGACGCCGCGGGCCAGTGCATCGCGTGCATCCGTCCTGCGGTCGAGCACGAGGTAGGAACGGACGAGGCGCTGCCACCCTTCGGCGTCCTGCGGGTTCTGCCTTAGCCGCTCGTCGAGCCGCTCGACCATGACCTGGATCATGTCCGCACGCTCCGCATCGGAAAGTGCCGCGGCCGCCTCCACGTCCTCGCTCGACGGACCGGGGGCCGCCGCTGCGCGGCGCTGCGCCTCTGCGGTGGCCTGCGCCAGCGTCTGTTCCACGACCGGCCGCCAGGGCGAGTCCGCCTCGAGCGTCGACAGGAGCGCGCCGAGGTCGTCGGCCGCCCCGGCGAGGTCACCCTCCTGGGCCTTTGCCGTCGCAAGGAAGAACCGCGGCCGCGGGTCGGCGGGATCGAGCACGGCCGCCCGTTCGAAGGCCGCGGCCGCATCGGCCGTGACCACGCCGCCGGCACCCGCCATCAACGCTTCGCCGAGGCCCGTCCAGCGCTGCGCGCTGTCGCCCTGCAGCCGGATCGCGTTTCGGAAGGCGGTCGCCGCTTCGCCCGCCCGCTCGAGCCTGAGATAGATCGGCGCCACCACGTCCCAGCCGCGGCCATCCTCGGGATTCGCGCGCAGATGGGCTTCGGCACGGGCGACGAGTTCGTCGATCGTGGACGACGCGGGATCCTTGGCGAGCCTTTCGGCGAGCGGCTGGCCGGCCATATCCGGCGATCCGATCGCGGAGTAGAGGCCCCAGCTCGTCACCGGTACCGCGACGACCGCCGCCATCGCGAGCCCGCGCACCAGCGTGTTCGCGCGCGCCGTATGCCCCTCGCCCTCGCCAGACGCGTCGAGCTTCAGGATACGGCGGCCGATCTCGGCGCGCGCCTGGGCCGCCTCGTCCACGCCGATCAGCCCGCGTTCGGCGTCGCGCTCGATTTCGGCCAGCTGGTCGCGATAGACTTCGAGGTCATGCTCGCGCGCGCCCGCCACCTCGCGGCGCGAGCCGGCGAGCGGAAGGATGATGGCGAGGCTCGCGATGACCGTGAGCAGCCCGAGGACGATCCAGAACACCATGCGGTCTCACATAGCGGGGGTTGGACCGCATTCCAATCGTCTCCCCATGCGGCTATTTGGCGGCGCCCGCATGGAAATTCCGCTCCGGATGCCTCACGCGGCATCCGCGACGTCAGGTGAGCGGTGTCCAGCTGCCGTTCGGACTGCGGCAGGCGGTACCGCGCGCGTCGTTCTCCTCCGCGCCCGCCCCGACGGAATGGCTGTACTGGCGGCAGTCCTGCGAACCGACGCGATAGGGCTGGGCGGCGACGACGCGACCGCTGATGCGCCCGTCCTCGCTGCGCCAGGCCACCGGCGTTCCCGGCGCGGTGTATTCGAGCGCGCGATACTCGGCTTCGAGCGCCCTGCGGCGGTCGCGGGAGCTGAGGCTGGCGCCGAGAGGACCCCCGATCAGCCCGCCCTTCATTGCCGCGATGATCGAATCGGCCGTCGCGGGCCGCGTCGCCTCCGAGCCGGTGATCGACATCGTCGTGCAGCCGCCGAGGCCCATGATGGCAAGCGCAGCCACGAGCCGTCCAGTCGTCCTGCGCATCCGCTCTCCTGTCTCATCCGCCGGCCGAACCGGCCCGATAGGGTTCATGTATGTCGGAATTTTGGCCCGGGCGAAAGGCCGCACGGGCACCGGGGACATGCTCTTCCTGCAGGGTGTGAACGGCGACCGTTCCGTCCGGTTCCGGATATGCCGGCGCATGAAGAGGAGCTGCTCCGCGTTCGCTATGGCCACGCCCATGACGACGGCATCTTCGCTCCACGCGCGGCGACCGTGTCGATGGAGGTCAACCGCCGGATGGCGCACGAGCCGCCACACTGCGCCGGCTTCGTCATTCGATCGCCGCCGGACCGGACTTGGCTTCGGGGCCTCACCCCGGGCCCGGCAGCCGCACCTCCGCCTTCAGCCCGCCGAGGTCCGACCGCAGCAGTCTGAGCTCGCCGCCATACTCGCGCACGAGGTCGTTGACGATCGACAGGCCGAGGCCGGTTCCGGGCTTGCTCTCGTCGAGCCGCCTGCCGCGCCGCAACGCCTCGCGCGCCTTGTCCTCGGGGATGCCCGGGCCGTCGTCCTCGATGGTCAGGAGCACCGCGCCCGCCTTTTCGCCGAGACTTACGCGGGCGCGGCTCCTGGCCCATTTCATCGCATTCTCGAGCAGGTTGCCGGTGATCTCCTCGAAATCCTCGCGCTCCCCGGCGAAGATCACCTCGCGGCCGGGCTCGTCGAAAGCGAGTTCGATCGTCGCGTCGACCTTGCGGAACACGCGCACGAGACGCTGCAGCGCCTCGCGGGTGGGCGTGCGGTAGACGACGCTGTCGCGCTGCGCGGCGATGCGCGCGCGCTGGAGGTAGTGCTCCACCTGCTGTTGCATGGCCGAGGCCTGCTCGACGATCAGTGCGCCCTTGGCCCCGCCCATGGCGCGGCCTTCGTTCAGCAGCACCGCCACCGGCGTCTTCAGCGAATGCGCGAGGTTGCCCACCTGCGTGCGCGAACGCTCGACGATCCGCCGGTTGTTCTCGATCAGCGCGTTCGTCTCGTTGGCCAGAGGTTCGATCTCGGACGGGAACTTGCCGTCGAGCCGGCTCGCCGTTCCCTCGCGCACCTGCGAGAGCGCGGTGCGCACCTTGTCCAGCGGCCGCAGACCGAACAGGATCACCAGTGCGTTGACGGCGATCATCGAGACGCCGAAGACCGAGAGGTAGGAATAGAGCTGCGTCTCGAAGTCGGAGATCTGGAACTCGAGTTCGCTGCGGTTGCCCATCACGCGAAAGCGGGCGATCCGGTTATTCGCGTCCAGGATGAAGTCGTTCTCCAGGACGTCGACCTGCTCTCCCCTCAGGCCCTGCGCCTGGTAGAGCCGCTGGAACTGGCTGTCGAAGGGAACCTCGGCCACGCTGGGCGCCGCGATTCCACCCGTCATCGACGGCGACCGGATCACCCCCGTCACGCCGGCCGACACAGGCTCGACGGCCCAGTACCAGCCGGAGCCGGGCTGCGCGAACTTCAGGTCGTACAGATCGGGCGCGCCGTCCAGCGCCCCATCCGGCGAGATCCCCACCGTCGTCACCAGGCTGTAGAGATGCGCGGTCAGGAGATCGTGGAAGCCGCGTTCGGCCGCATCGCGGTAGAGGGCGGAGATCAGCGTGGCGATCACCACGAGGGCAGCGACCGCCCACAGCGTCGAGAAGGTCACGACGCGAAAGGACAGCGATCTCAGGCCGAACTTCACCCGATCTCTCCCACGGCCGTTGCGCGGGTCCGCGTCAACCCTGCTGCTCGCGGATGCGATAGCCCATGCCGCGCACGGTCTCGATCAGGTCGACGCCCATCTTCTTGCGCAGCCGCCCGACGAAGACTTCCACCGTGTTGGAATCGCGGTCGAAATCCTGGTCGTAGAGGTGCTCCACCAGTTCGGTGCGCGACACCACCTCGCCCATGTGGTGCATCAGATAGGCGAGCAGACGGAACTCGTGCGACGTCAGTTTCAGGGTCTGTCCGTCCACTTCCGCCCGCGAGGCCTTGGTATCGAGCCGGAGCGGTCCGCAGACCAGTTCGGACGAGGCATGGCCGGCGGCGCGACGGATCAGCGCCCGCAGGCGGGCGAGCACCTCCTCGATGTGGAAGGGCTTGGCCACATAGTCGTCCGCGCCGGCGTCGATGCCCGCCACCTTGTCGCTCCAGCGGTCGCGCGCCGTCAGCATCAGCACGGGCATCTTGCGGCCCGCCTGGCGCCATTTCTCGACGACCGTGATGCCGTCCATCTCCGGCAGGCCGATGTCCAGCACCACCGCGTCATAGGGTTCGGTATCGCCCAGGAAGTGGCCTTCCTCGCCGTCGAAGGCGCGGTCGACGACGTAGCCCGCCTCCGTCAGCGCCTCGACGATCTGGCGGTTCAGGTTCTTGTCGTCCTCGACAACCAGTATGCGCATGATTCCTCTGCCCCGCGATCGGTACGCGCCTCCTGTGCACGATCGCCGCCCTCTTCACAGTGAATTAATTCGCAGGCACCTGCTTGCGCACCACGCGGGGAGGCTGCCCGCCATTGGCCGGCACCGTGTAGACGATGACGCAGACCGTGCGCCCGCCGCGATCTTCCGCCACGGCGCTGCGCACCGTGCCGCCTTCGCTGGCGGCAACCGACCGACCGATCGCGCCGCAGTCCGCGGCGGCCGTCTGCAGCAGGGACGGGGCGGCGAGCGGAGCCAGCGGCAGCTGCGCGTGTCCGGGCGTCGCCACCGCCAGAAGCATGAGCGCGGGCACGAGGCGCCGCAAGGGAGCAAGGTGATGTTTCATGCCGCCTTGATAGTCCGTCGCCTCTGAACGGGGCATGAATGGCCCGGTCCCGTGGTTCGTTTCGGCGACATCATCACCTCCCGCTTGCGCCGCCTGCCCGCGGCTGACCGATCCTGCTCGTCGCGACGATCCGACCCCACAGCGCGACGACGCCCGAAATGGCGGCCGCGACCTGCAGTATCGTATCCGTCGCGGCCGAATTGTCGAGGCCGGCGATCGGCAGGCCCAGCACGCCGCCCAACGTGGTCGCGATCGTGACGATCGAGGCCCAGACGGTACGCGAGAGATACCAGGGTTTCTGTTCGGTCATTGCACGTCTCCTGTTCTGGCTGGAAATCGGGAGCGTCCGGAGGCGCCATCGCAGCAGGCGGCGCATCGTTCTCGCGAAAGGTCTCATGGCAGTCCGACCGTGAGCGTCGCGGGCAGTCCCGCAAGGCCGCCCGGCCGCTTCCTCTGGCGCACGGTCACGACCGCCGGTCCGCCGCCGGGAAAATCCGCGGTGATCGCTGCTGAGTCCCATGTCCAGGCCGGCGCGGTCGTTTCGGCCGACCGCTTCATCGTGCCGCCCGACGTCCGCACCTCGACGAGATAGGCCTCCGCCTCCTCGCCCAGCGGGATCTCGTCGGCGTCCCAGCCGTCGGCACCGATCCGGCCGCGGCGGATCCAGGTCAGCGCGAGGTCGCCGCCGACGGTCCAGGTCGCGCGCAGGTGCACCGGAGACAGCGGCTGCGCCGCCCGCAATCCGCCGGTGGCCGTCTCGACCGCGAACACGTCGCTCTCCAGCTCCGCGCCCGCCGGCCCGACCCGCCAGTTGAGGGACAGCCCGGCTTCCGCGGGCTTCAGCCCCGCTGACGGCACCGCGCCATCCAGCAGCACGAAGGGCGCGCCTTCCGCGGCACCCGAACGCATCGCGTCCTCGGTTCCCAGCTGCCCGCGCAGCAGGCCGCGGAGCCGCCACTCTTCCGGCGCGACCTCCTCGGCCGTCGCGAACTGCACCACCTCCCAGGCCCCGCTCTGCGACAGGATCGCCGCCGCGTTGCCGCCATTGAGCTGCTGCAGCGCCGATATGCTCTGCAGCGCGCCACCGGAGAGGGAAACGTCGATCGTCGTACCCCGGTCGAACCGTCCGGCCACGCCGGGTCCCAGCGGCCCGGTCAGTTCGCCGAGCCGGGCCGCGTCCGGCAGCGTCGTCCGCTGCTCGAAGCCGCTGTCTTCGGGGGACACCTGCACGATCTGGCTGCGCCACGGTCTCGCCCAGGCGGCGATGCGCAGTTCCCGCCAGGGCTCGTCGATGCCAGACGTCAGCGGCAGGTCGATCAGGTGCAGCGCCGGCGCGGCGAGCGGCGGGGCGGTCTCGTGGGCGGCATCGCCGAGCGTGGGGGCGATGCGGGCGGGCGCGAGCCGGTCCACCCGCACGGCCTTCACCTGCCGCACCAGCCCTTCGTCGATCTCCGTCACCACCAGATCGTCCGCGCCGAAGGCGGCCGGCAGCCGCACCAGCGCGCCCGGACGCACCCGCCGCTCGCCCGCCGGAAGCGAAAACGCGATCTCCTCGCGCTCGCGCCAGCGCCGCTTCAGCCAGTCGGCCGCCAGCGCCTCCGCCACCGGCGGCTCCAGGCAGCCGGCAAATCCCAGCCGCTCCTGTCCGGGATCGGCCGCGCCGTCGCGCCGGCGCCGCGCCGAACCGGCCTCGTGGTCGCTCAAGGGGTCGCGGAAGGCGACGATCACCTCGCCGGGCAGCGCGTGGTCGGGCGCGCGCACTGCCGTCACCGTGGCGCCCTCGTCCGGCTGCACCAGCGCCTCGAGCGCCAGCGCGGGACCCGACGCCGCTCCTCGCCGCCGTGCCGACACGCGGCCGTCCTCGAAGCGCAGCGACAGCCCGAACAGGTCGGCGATGGGCTCGATCGCCGCGCGCGGCGAGGTCGGTTCGGATATGACGTAGCCGCTCGCCCAGGCGCTCGCGCCGTCCGTCTCGCCCGCGTCCAGGCCGTGGTCCGCCAGGATCGCCGCGACGAGGTCGCCGGACGACGGGTTGCCCAGCCTTCCGTTCAGCCAGTGGCCGGCGAGCCAGTTGCCGCCGTCGCCCCAGACGTCGGAAGCCAGCGGAAAGGCCGGGAAGGGCCGCGCGTCCCAGGCCCAGAGGTAGATCCGCTGCGGGTCGACCATGCGGCTGCCATAGACGGGCGAGAGCGGGTTCGCCTCCGGGGCGAAACCCGGCGCCGCGGGATTCCAGAAGGAGAGGTGCGCCTCGATGAAACGGCGCTGCGCGAGGTCGTCGCGCCCGCCATGGGAGAAATGCGGCAGGCCGCTCTCGCTCGACTTCGGATCGGAAAAGACGTTCGGCTGGTTCGGTCCCTTGTCGATCGCCGGACAGCCGAGTTCCGTCAGCCAGATCGGCTTGCCGCCCGGCGTCCAGGCGGTCGGGCCTGCCGCCTCCACGCCTCCGGGCCGGTCGAAATGCGGGTTCGCCCACCAGTTCCAGAGGTCCTTGAAGCGGAACACCCAGGCATTGCCATGGGCGCCGTCCGCGATCGGGGTGCGGATGCGTGCACGGCGGTCTGCGTCGTCGGCGTAGAACCAATCGTAGCCCTCGCCGCCGCTGAGCGCCGCCCGCAGTGCGGCCGGATCGCTCGGACCTGCGGCACCGTCCGGGTTCGAGCCGTCATGGTCGCCGTCGCGCCAGTCGGCGAGCGGCATGTAGGCGTCGATGCCGACCGCGTCGATCGCCCCGTGCGCCCACAGCGGGTCGAGGTGAAAGAAGACGCTGCCGGAGCCGTCCTGCGGCTGGTGCCCGAAATACTCGCTCCAGTCCGCGCCGTAGGTGAGCTTCGTTCCCGCCCCCAGCATCGCCCGCACGTCCGCCGCGAGGTCGCACAGCGCCTCGACCGCCGGGTAGCTGTCGGCCGCGCCGCGCACCGTCGTCAGCCCGCGCAGTTCCGAGCCGATCAGGAAGGCGTCGACGCCGCCGGCCAGCGCGGCCAGCTTCGCCTGGTGCAGCACGAAGCGGCGATAGCCCCAGTCGGCTCCGCCGCCGGAAAAGTGCACGTGCCCGCCGGCAAGCGAGAACTGCCCTGGCGTCGCCGTGCCGAAGAAGGCGTCCACCTGCGCGCGCGCCGTAGCCGTCCCATCGACGCTGCCCGGCCGGCCGGCCGCCGGATGGCAGGTGATGCGGCCGCGCCAGGGATAGGCCGCCTGTTCGGCCGCGCCATGCGGGTCGGGCAGGCCGTTGCCGGCCGGCACGTCCATCATCACGAAGGGATAGAGCGTGACGGCAAGGCCCCGCGCCTTCAGTTCCCCGATCGCCGCCACGATCGAGTCGTCCGACGGCGAACCGCCATAGGCCGCGCGCCCGCCGGCCTGCGAGACCACCGGCGCCGCATCGCCCGTCACGTCGCCGACCCGCCACCGGGCCGCGACGGCCGGCGCGTCCCGATCCGTCACCGCCGGACGGATGCGGCAGGCGCCCGCGCGCAGATCGTCGCCGAACCAGGCCACCACCAGGGCGATGTGCTTCAGGTTCGGGCATAGCGCCTGCAACTCGTCGAGCGAGGCGGAAAAGTCCGTCGCCGCATGCAGCACGTGCCGGTTGACGATCGTGTCCTCACCCTTGCGGCGCTTGTGGCGGACCGCTTGCGGCGCGTAGCCGAATTCGGTCGAGCCGGGGATCAGCACCATCGCCGATACTTTGTCGCCGAGCCCGCCCATGGGCCGGATCACCTCGAACTGCAGCTGCGGCAGCCGGTTGCCAAACGCGTCGAGCGGCAGCCGCTCGAACACGACATAGGCGGTGCCGCGATAGGCCGGCGCGTTGCCGATGCCCTGCTTCGCCTCGATCAGCGGATCGGGCAGCTGGTCTTCCGTACCCCGATGCAGCCGCAGCGTCACCGCGTCGAGGTCGAGTTCCCGGCCGTCGGCCCAGACCCGGCGGATGGCCGCTACCGGTCCCTCGCACAGCCCGAAGGCGGCATTGGCGAAATAGGAATAGCTCGTCACCTTCGGCCCGCCCTTCGAGCCCTGGCGGCTGGTCTCCCTCGCCTCCTCGAAGCGCGTCGCCCAGATCAGCGTCGCGCCCAGCCGCGCCGTGCCGTAGAGCCTCGGCATCGGCGCACCGTCCTCGGCCGTCAGCACCTGCGCGGAGCCGAGCCGCGGCCCCTCGATGCGCCGCGTCGAGTCGATCAGCGCCCGGTCGATCAGATAGCCGCCGATCGCGCCCGCCGCCGTGCCGATCGCGGCACCGGTCGCGCCGAGCAGGCCGCCCAGAGCGGCGCCGGCCGCCTGCAGGATGATGGTGGCCACGTCTCATTCCTCCGGTCTTTCGGGAAAGGCGAAGACGCCGGCGATGCGGCGGCGCCATTGCGGCACAAGCGGCGACACCGTCACCGCATGGCCTTCGTAGGCGTGGACGAACCGGTCCGGCGCGACCAGGATTCCGGCGTGCTTGGCCGCGTAGTGCGGCTTCCAGCGGAACACGAGCAGATCGCCGGGCACCATCGCGGCCAGCGGCTTCTCGGCGCAGTGCCGCCGCGCCGCCTCGATCAGCGGATCGCCCTTGCCCGCCTCGCTCCAGTCGCGCGCATAGACTCCGGGATCCTCCGGTTCGGCGGCATAGACCGCCCGCCACACGCCGCGCACGAGGCCCAGGCAGTCGCAGCCGACGCCCCTGCGCGTGCCCTGGTGGCGGTAGGGCGTGCCCGTCCAGGCGAGCGCCTCGGCAACGATCGCCTCGTCGATCGGTCGGGTCATGGCAGCCTCACGGCACCAGCGGCGCGCCGTCGAACACCTGGCCCTCGGTCGCGTAGCCATAGGCCGCGTCGTTGCCGGGCAGGTGCGGAAAGCCGCGGAAGTTCAGGTGGTTGGCGAATTTCGCCTTGCAGGTGGCAAAGCGCTTGTCGCAGCCCGCCACGACCGTGAAACCGTCGCCCGGCACCGGCAGGCCGGCGTCGTCGCGCCATAGCACGAGGTCGGTCCCCTCGCCCGAGACACGATGCGACAGCACCCGCACCGTCGCCCCGGTCGACGCCCCGCTCGTCGCCGTCAGCCGCCCTTCCGCGAACCAGCCGGAAGGAAACGCGTCGAGGCCGTCCACCCGGATCGTATCGGCCGAAACGAGCGCCGCGACGGTTCCGTCGGCGCTGAAGGCCGGATCGTCGAGGTCGACACCGCAGCGCTCGTCGCCCAGCTCCGCGTCGCAGGCGCGGCGGAACCAGCGTCCGCCGATCCGGTCGAGCGCCGCTTCCGGTCCGTCCAGTTCGGCCACGAAGCGGTTGTCGGCCCGCGTGATGCGCCCCACCGTCTGGGTGCGGATCGTCCCGGCCTGGTCCGGCGCGCGCCAGTTGACCAGCAGCGTCTCCACCGTCGCACCGTCCCAGCGGCCGGCGGCGATGTCGTCGGCGGTGATCGTCGCCGCGCTGATCGCGCCCTCGATCTCCACCGTGTCGGCAGCAAGCCCCAGCGTCTCGCGCGCCTCGCTCGCGGTGAAGCCGCTCTGCGGCTCGAAGGACGTGCCCGCCACCGTCAGCGGCCGGTCGTGGTCGGTGAACCCGCTGACGGTGCCGTCGCGCCGCGTCACCCGCCAGCAGTGGCTCAGGCTCGTCACCTCCCGCGCCAGATGCGCTGCGAGCGTTTCGGGGATGTCGCTCATGGCAGGATCTCGATCAGCGGAATCGTTGGGATCTGGCCGGCGCGGAAGCCTGCGAGGCTCACCGTCAGCCGCTCGGCATCGAAGCGCACGGGCACGTCGAAGGCAAAGCCCGCCGTCACCGCCGCTCCGCCGACCGGCACATGGCCGGCCACAAAGGTCACGCCGCCGGTCGTGTGGTCGACGCCGAACTGCGTCCCGGCCAGCTGCTCGATCCCCTCGACCGCGACCCGCACGCTGCCGGCCACCGGCTTGGCCACGGGCCTTCGATAGGCGTCGGCACCGTCCCCGTAGGTCTTCGACAGCTGGAAGACCGCAGACGTTCCGTCCCCGGTGCCGATCGGCTGGTCGGTCGCCGCCGGCGTCTCGTGCGGCCGGCACGACTTCATGTCGAACGGGTCGCGGAAGCGGAAGCCGTGCAGCGAGCCGCGCCGCGCCTCGAAGAAGGCGACGACGTCGTGCACGTCTTCGAGCGATCGCAGACCGGTCCCGGCATCGTAGCTTCGCCGCGAATCGGCAAAGCGGGCGTTGCGCCGCTCGTGCCCGGAGGTCAGGAGCACGATCTCGTTGCGCCGCGCCGGCCCGCCGGTCGCGCCGAAGGAGACGGCGACCGGGAACAGCACCTCGTGAAAGGCTTCGAATCCACTCATCGGCTGCTCCCCGCTTTCATGGCGCCGGCACCGTCCCGGCTCACAGCGTCCGCGCCCCGCGCGCCACGGCCCGCGCGATCATCCCGGTGATCTGCGCCTCCGACTTGCGGAAGGACGGCGCGTCCGGCGTCGAGACGTTGAAGACGACGCTCACCGGCGCGGCGCCGCCGCCCGCCGAGACTCCGAGCCGCCCGTCCGGTCCGCGCGACAGCGGCATGATCGCCTCGGCACCCGCCTCCCCCATCAGCCCGATGTTGCGGCCGGCGGGAAAGTAGGTCGGCGCGGACACGATGCCGCCGTCGGCGAAGGGCGTCATACGCCCCGGCACGCCGCCTTTCTCGAAGGGCAGCAGACCGGCCAGCCCGCCGAAGATCGACGAGACGGCCGAGCCCGCGAGGTTGCTCAGCGGTTGCAGGCCCTGGCTCAGCGCCATGCCGGCGAGGTTGAGCCCGATCCGGCGCAGCACGTCCTCCAGCGCCTTGCCCTGCACCACAGCGCTGGCGAACCCCTGCGTCAGCTGGCGTCCGAAGCTGTCGGACAGCGCGGTCAGGTTCGACAGGGCCCTGTCGACGGCACTGGTATCGATCTCGAACGAGATCTCCGGTCCCTCGGTCATGGTCGGTCCTCGCGATGGTCGGAAAGGGTGGGGAAATCGTCGATGGCGGCGGGATGAACGGGGGCGGGCGGCCTCCGGGTCGGGACCCCATCAGGCCCGCTCCGGCCCATCCGGAAAGCGCCGCATCAGCGCAGCGAGGTCGTCGCGCCGCGGTGCGCCATGCGTGCTCGCTCCGGGTCCGAGCGCCGCCGCCAGTTCGCGCGGCGTCATCGCCCAGAAGGCCTGCGGCGAAAGCCGCATCGCGCCGAGCCCCGCCGCCATCGCCGCCTCCCAGGGGAAGGGCTCGGGCGCCGGGATCGCCGTGCGCGATGCGGCTAGCGAGGGTTTGCGCCGGCGTCTCCGCCGAGGGCATCGCGACCGGCGGTGCCCGGCGCGCCTTCGTCGGCAGCGGCCGGCTTCGCCGCCCCGAAGGTTGCGGCGAGCAGGTCGGCGACGATCGCCGCGAAGCCCGCCGCGCCGCCCTCGGTCGTCATCGCCATGACGTCCTCGTCGGCCACGGCCGCACCGCCCCCGCGCAGGCCGGCCCCGATCACCCGGGCGATGTCGCGCGCCGACAGCCGGCCGGACGAAAAGCGCGCCACCAGCGCCGACAGGTCCTCGGCCGCGAAGGCGCCTTCGAGCTCGGCCAGCGCGCCCAGCGTCAGGCAGAGCCGCATGCGCCTGCCGTCCAGTTCGGCGACGATCTCGCCGCGTCTCGCATTGGCGTGGGTCATGCCGCGAACCCCAGCGGTCCGGCCGATTCCAGCGCGATCTCGAACGTCACCTCGCCGTCGTGGTTGCCGGAATATTCGAGCGCCGTGATCTGGAACGGCCCTTCCACGGTCCCGAAATCCGGGATCACGACCTGCCAGGCCGCGATCTCGCCGCCGAAGAAGCGCGTGCGGATCGCCGCATCGGAGGCCGCGTCCTTGAAGATGCCGGCGCCGCTGACCGACGCCCGCTGCACCCCCGAGCCTGCCAGCAGCTCGCGCCACCGACCGGCCGAGTCCGCGTCGGTCACGTCCGCCGTCTCGGCATTGAAGGCGAGCCGCTTCGACCGCAGCCCCGCCACGGTGACGAACCCGCCCGCGCCCGTCGTATCGAGCTTCAGCAACAGGTCCTTGCCCTTCTGCGCAACCATGCGCGCACTCCTTTCGTGGTGATGGATGGGAGGGGAGATCGTCGTAGCGAAGCGCCGGACGGCGATCCGCGGCACGGTCATCGAAGGCGCGCGCATTCCCCTCCCCCTTGCGGGGAGGGGTCAGGGGTGGGGGTGGCGGCCGATATACCCGACGCCTTGCATGGGGGCGCTGGCCTCAGGCGAAAGCCGCTGACAGCGCATGTACCGCAGGCCGCCGACGCGCGGGCAGCCGGAAATCGGGCGACTGCCCGGCATCGTCCTGCCCGGGGGGCCGCGACCGCCCCGGCCGGCACGGCTACGTCAGCGCCGGCTCCCGCGCCACCGTCAGGGACTTTTCAGCGGCCAGGAGCTTCCTGGACCGTTCCTTGATCCTTCGCGCCGGCGCACCGGCATAGATGCCCCAGGGATCGAGGCTGCGGTTCACCAGCGACAGAGCGCCGACCGCGCTGCCGTCGCCGATGCTGCAACCCGGCAGCACCACGGATCCCGAGCCGACGATCACGTGGCGGCCGATGCGGATGCAACCGGCCTTGGGGACGAGCAGGGCATGCGGCACGGTCGGGTTCGTCAGACATTCGCCGGAATAATCGTCGGAGACCGAGTACAACCGCACGGCCTGGGACAGACCGGAAAAGTCTTCCAGCACGACGCCTGCGCCGGCATAGATGTCGGCATGGGACGCGATGTGGACATAGCTGCCGATCCTGAGGCTTCCACCCGCGGCACTCAGCACGCAGAAAGCGTCGATGCGCACGTTCGAGCCGAATTCCATCCTCTCGACGTCGACGAGAATGGCCTTTTCGTGAACGCGAACGTTTGCGCCGACGGACCGAACCCCGAGATCGACGAGATCTTCCCTCTGCAAGTATCTCCCGCCGTAGACCTTCATCGCGTGCGTCCCCTCACACGCGAAAAACATATCAGACAACCCTGAGGTGCGCAAGATACTTCAAAATACCGGAGCGTTCCGACAATTACACGGCGCAGCCCTGCTGCCGGACCTGCACCCTCATGCACCCGGAATGCAGACCCCCTCATACCCCCGCCCGATGGCCGTACCCATCCTCGACGGACGGGCCGGCGGGCGGCAGGCGACGACGGTCAGGCCGCCGGGATTGCCGGGCAGCGACGACAGCGCGGCATCGCCCGGATCGAAGCGGGCGGTCTCGCCGGGGCCGATGGTGAAGCTCTGCGCGCAGGGGGCGGGGTTCACTTCGCCCGGCATGCACAGCCCCACGGTGATCGGCTCGTCGCAGACGTTCGTCGCCTCGCGCGGCTGCACCTGACCCTTCATGCCGCGCGTGCAATGATTCACGTCGTCGCGCAGAGACGGGCGCTGGTGGACGCCCGTCACCGCGTAGAGCAGCGGCGGCACCAGCACGGCCACCGCGCCGCCGATCAGCAGCCCCGCCCAGAGCGGCACACGCGTCGGCCTGGCCTTGCTGTTGGCGACGAACAGCACGGCGAAACCGGCCCAGGCCCCCAGGAACAGCTGGCCCGACGTCACGACAGGAAGAGCCGGCAGCCAGGCGGTCGCACGCCATGCATCGGCGAGAGCGTACAGTGCGGGTGTCGCGACATAGGCCCCGGCCGCGCCGATCAGCACGAGCATTACGATCGACAGACGCGGCTTCCTGGCCTGCTGGCGCAGCACGACGACCGACAGCGCCGTGACGATGCCGATCAGGACGGCGTTGGGAAGAAGCTCCGGCATGGCTGCTCTCCTTGGCCGGGCACGATGCTGCACCCGACGAAGACCTGCCACAGGATGACGCTATGCTCAACGCGGGCACGACTCGGCGAAATCTCCGGTTCGATCCGGAGGCGCCAGGACGGATCACGGGGATGACCGGGCCTGCCCGTGCCCCTTACAGCACCTCCACCAGCGCCCGGAACCGCGCCAGCCCGTGGTGCACCGCCAGATCCTCGTCGTAGCGAACCTCGGAGAACTCGAGCCGCATCGACACCAGCGCTGCACCATCGAGCGGCAGCGGACGGTCGTCGAGAAGGGCTTTGATGCGCTCCAGGATCGCGAGCGTCTCTGCCTTGCCCTGCGCCTTCGACCAGACGTGCAGCGAGAACAGCTGCTCGACGCCGCTCTCGGTGCCGGTGCTCCAGTCGTAGAGGCTGGTGCGGCCGAAGGTGACGTAGGGAAACGGCGTACTGGCCGGCACCCGGTCGAAGATGCGCGCTCCGCCCGTCAGCGCCGACAATTGCGCATCCTGCGACAGCGCGGCGAAGATCGCCTTCTGCAGTTCAAGCCCCGAGCCGCCCATCGCTCCCTCCCTTGCGGCGACGGCGGCGCCTGCGCGCCACCAGCCGCCGGACCGCCGCGTTGCGATCGCGCGGCTGCTGCAGGCCCGGATCGAACGCCTCCAGACGGTCGTGCGCCAGCGCCATCAGCGTACGCGAAAGCCCGTTCATCGTCACCCGCAACGCGATCTTCATCGTCCCTCCTCCCGCACGCGGCAGATCAGGAATCGCCCCGTTTCGTCCGGATCATGCACCGTTTCGATCGAGAACCGGCGGTCGCCGGCTGCGAAACGCATGCCGCTGCGCATGTCGGCGCGGGCGCGCAGCGTCACGACGTGCGTTACGATCGGCAGCGACTGGTCGGCTCCGAAGCGCGGCGCCGCCGCCACCGGCTCCAGCGCCGCGTGGACCGTGGCGAGGGCCGTCCAGCTTTGGGTGAAGCCGCCTGCGCCGTCGGGCACGGGCGTCATCGCCTCCAGCGTCAGAAGCCGACGCAGCCGGCCGGGATCGATCCGCCGGACGGGCATCACAGCCGCCGTCTCCGCCAGCCGTCGGTCAGGCGGCGGAACCCTTCGGGAATGGACACCGGCCGGTCATCCGTGCCCCATGCGGCGCGGAACTCGTACCAGTGCGCCACCAGGAGCAGCATGGCGCGCTTCAGCACGTCCGGCACGTCGGGACCCGCCTCGCCGAAGCCGGCCCGGAAATCGATCTCGACGCCATTGAGGGGCGCACCGGGCGCCGGCCTCGTCTCCACCCACAGCCGTGCCGGCCGCGACAGTCCGTCGAGCCGGTAGCCGGCCGGATCCATCACGGTCGCCTCGCCGTCGGCGCCGCGAAGGGTCACCGAAAGAACCTGCTTCACCGGATGGCGCGTCAGCGGCACGATGCCTCCGGCCGGCCAGGCGTCGAGTACGAGCCGCCAGTCCTGGTCGATCATGGCGACGCCGGTCTGCGTCTCCACCTCCTCGCGGGCGGCGCGGATCAGGCCGGCGAGCAGCTCGTCCTCGTCGTCGGCTGCGAGGCGCAGATGCGCCTTGCAGTCGGCGAGCGTCAGCGGCTCCGCGCCGGGCGGAACGGTTCGAATGAGCGCCATGGCGGCCATCTCCGGCTGGGTTCGTGGCAGAAGCGGACGGCGCCGCAGCGTCTTGCGGGCCGCGATCGCCTGATGGAACGAAGGCGACCCGCGCCGCCGCGAGTCGCCTCCGCCGTCGGGAGGACCAGGGAGCCTCGGCGATATCCGGGAGGCAGGACGACAGGGTTGCCCTTCGCGCCTCGCAGACGTCCCGAAGCCGGCGCACCCGGGGCGGTGCATGTCGCCCCGGGCGCCCTTCGACGCCGCGGTCCTCAGGCTGCGCCGAAGGTCAGGAGCTTGATCGCGTTGAAGTCCTGCACGCCGCCGCCGACGCGCTTGGTCGTGTAGAACAGCACGTAGGGCTTGACCGAATAGGGATCGCGCAGCACGCGCACGCCGGTGCGGTCGACCACCAGATAGCCGCGCGCGAAGTCGCCGAAGGCGATCGGCGCAGCGTTGGCGGCGATGTCGGGCATGTCCTCCGCCTCGACGAGCGGAAAGCCCATCAGCATCGCCCTGCCGCCCGGCTGGGCCGGCGGCTGCCAGAGGTAGTTGCCGTCGGCGTCCTTCAGCTTGCGGATCGTCGCCTGCGTGCGGCGGTTCATCACGAAGGCCGCGTTCTGGCGGTAGGCGGCCTTGAGCGCATAGACCAGGTCGATCAGGACGTCGGACGGATCGGATGCCGGCAGCGCGCCGGACACGCCGGTCGCGATGGTGCCGATCTTGCCCCATTCCCAGGCGCTCTCGGCCACGCGGGGATAGTTCAGGAAGCCCTGTGGCTTGTTGGTACCGTCGCCGTTGACGAAGGCGGCACCCTCCTGCTCGGCGAAGGCGGTCTCGATCTCGGCCGAGATCCAAAGGTCGAGGTCGACGGCGGCGTCCTCCAGCAGCGAGGCGGTCGCCGCCGGCATGGCATAGAGCTCGGCGGTCGGGAACTGCAGTTCCGCCAGCGTCGCCGACGCCGTCTGCGGGCGCGCCGCCGTCTCGGCGACCCAGCCGGTCGCCGGCCCGGTCAGCGAGTACGGCTTCTTCAGCACCGCGCCCGACACCGGCCGCACCGACGCGATGCCGCGGATCGGCGAGATCTGCGCTAGCCGCCTGCCGATCGCCGCCTCGAGCTCGTCGGGCACCAGGTAGCCGCCGTCCTGGCCGGAACCATAGGACATCGCCTTGGATTCCAGCCCGCGCAGATGGCGGTCGTCGCCGGAGCGGACATAAGCCTCGAAGGCCGACGCATGGTCGGATTTCATGGTCAGCCCGTCCGGCCGGCCGAGGATCGGCCGGTTGAGGCGCAGGATCGCCTGGTCCATGGCGCGCTTGTGCTCGTCCAGCGAACGCGCGATGCGGTCCACCTTCTCGGCGGTCACGACGTCGGGGGCGGCCTTGCGTTCCACCTCCGCGAGCCGCTGGTCGTTCGCCTCCTTGAAGGCCTCGAAAGCCGTCCAGACCTCCGAGAAGGCGGCGTTCAGCGCGCCGCTGCCGGACACGGCCTTGTTTTCCAGTCCTTCGTTCCATTCAACCATGTGAATGTCTCTCTATCGTTGGGTTTCAGTTGCGCGACGCGGCGAAGGCCGCGGCGCGGGTGATCGCTTCCATCGCTGCGGGCGTGGCCCCTGGTCCCCGCAACGGGGAAAGGCGCGCGCCCGTCAGCATCGGGAAGGTGACGATGGAGATCTCCCAGAGGTCCGCCTCCAGGATATGCCTCAGCCGCGTATGCGGGTCGGTCCGTGCTCGGACGGTGCGAAAGCCGATCGACAGCCCGTCGACCGCTCCGTCGAGGATCAGCGCGGCGAGCGCGCCTGCCGCGCCATCCGTCAGGCGGCCCTGGACGGCGAGGCCGCGGGCGTCCTCGCGCAGGCTGGTCCACACCCCTACCGGCCGCGCCGGGTCGTGCTGGAACAGCATGCGGATGCCGCCGGCACCGCGCTTCGAGAGCGCCGCAGCGAAGGCGCCCGCCTCCACCACGTCGCGCGACAGATCGGCCACGCCGAACAGGCTCGCATACCCGGCGATCCGCAGGCTTCCTCCCGCCGGGAAGGTCGTCGCCGGATGCGCCGCCGTCGCCGGCTCGTGTGCAGACACGCGCTTGCGCGCGATGGCCATCGCCTGTGTGGTCATCGGTCCTGCTCCCTGGAACTGGTCGGCCGGAGGGGATTTCCTCGGACCTTCGCGGAACGGTCGTGCAGCGCGTTGGCGAGGGCGGCACCCGGCGCGCCCGGCCCTGTCCGCCGCCCTTTCGCCCTGCACGCTCCGCGCACCGCAGGGATCCCTGCGAAAGTCGCATGGAGGGCGGCGATTCCCCCACTTGCACAGCATTGTTGGCAAGGAAACGATATGATATCGATCGGGGGTGTATCAGCGGCCTCGGCAACCGGGGCGAGAAGGCAAGGTCGCATGAGCTACCGTGACTGGTCCGCCGGATGGCGTCACTCGCGCATGTGCGGCGCCGCACTCGTGGGGACGGGCGTCATGGTCAGGCGGCTGCGTCTCGATACCGGACAGGTCCGTCCGGCCCATGTCCGCATCGCCGCCATCGGCGTCAGCCTGCTGATATGGATTCTGCTGATCGGTCTCGTCGTCTGGATCTGGTGAGCCGGCGCCGGCTGCGCCCGTCGGCAAGGCCGCATCGAGGCCCTGAATGGCACTGCCGCCGGGTGATGTCGTCGGCATGCCGCCGACGATCTGCCCGCGCGCTGCCTCAGCGGTCTTCCGGCCACCGGCCGCCGCGCCTGAACGCCCGCATCACGAAACCCAGCGCCCACCAGGCGGTGAGGCTCGCCGACGCCGCGCCGAGCAGCATGGTCTCGGCCGGACCGATCGCCCCCGCGATTCCCAGTTCGTCCACGATCTTCAGCCCCGCCGCGCCGCCGAACACCAGCCCGCAGGCCGTGCCGACGGCAAAGCGGACCGCCGCGTCGCGCCGCCCGCGCGGCAGGATGTAGGCCAGCGAGATCGCCGACCCGGCGACGGCGCCGGCGCCCTTCGCCGCCCAGATCCAGGCGGTCTCCGAAAGTCCGGTCATGGACATGGTTCCGCCGTACCCTGACGGCTCGGCTCCTCGGCCGCGTCCGCCGCGCGCCGGTCGCCCGTCGCCATTCGCAGCTCCGCCTCCACCCCTCGCCACGCCCCGCTCCTGCTTGCGCCGCCATACCCGACCGCCTCGCGCTTCTCGTCGTCGCTGAGGAAGCCGGCCGCGGTGACGCGCTGCCACAGCGCTTCGCGTTCGGGAGCGAGCGCGCCGATCGCGTCGGCGTCGTACCAGAGCTTCAGCCGTCCCGACCGGTCGAGCAGACGCGACAGGGCGGCCAGCGTGCGGCCGGCCATCGGCAGCACGGTCAGGCGGAAGAAGGAGCGGTTGGCTTCCGCGTAGTTGGCATAGGTCGCGTCCCCCGGAATGCCGAGCAGCATGGGCGGCACGCCGAGCGCCAGCGCGATGTCCCGGGCCGCGCCGTTGCGGGCTTCGGTGAAGTCCATGTCGCGCGGGGTCAGCCCCATCGCCTTCCAGTCCAGCCCGCCGTCGAGCAGCAGCGGCCGGCCGGCGCGGGTAGCGCCCGTATGAGCGTCCAGCTCCGCCTTCAGCCGGTCGAACTGCTCGTCGGTGAGGCTGCCGCCATCCTTCGGCGCATAGATCAGCGCGCCGGACGGCCGGGCCGAATTGTCGAGCAGCGCCTTGTTCCAGCCGGCGGCGGCGTTGTGGGTATCGAGGGCGGCCATCGCCGCCTCCAGCGGCGGGAAGCCGCGGTGCTCGTCGAGCGGATGGAACAGCGCCAGATGCAGTGCGGTGCCGTCGGGGCCGAGCGCGATGCGGCGGCGGCTGCCGGCCGCCTGGTACTCCAGCGCCTGCGGCCAGCCGGCGCCGTCGCAGGCCAGGGTCACCTGGTCCGGCCGCAGGAGATGCATCTCCGTCGATCCGTGCAGCCCGGAGCTCAACTCGACAAAGGCATTGCCGGCGATCAGCAGATGGCCGTGCAGGGCTTCGAGGAATTCGGCTCCCGACTGGCGCGCATTCGGCCGCGCCATCAGCGCGAGCGCCGGATGGTCGGCGCGCTCGCGTCCGTCTTCGTAGGCCAGCAGCTGCAGCCCGGCCACGGCCTCCGCCACGAGTTTGACGGCCCGGTGGGCGACCGGATTGCTCATGTAGCCCTCGCGGGCGAGGCCGGCATAGTCGCGTCGCGTCCAGCGCGCCTCTCCGGCCACGTGCAGCGCCACGAAGCCGGCCGTCTGCTTGTGCTCCGGGGCGCCTGCACGCGCGGTCGTCCGCGGGCGTGCCCACGGCCAGGTCAGTCGCATGGTGGTCTCCGCTCGTCGTTGGATTGGTCGCCGGGATCGCGGGCTCCGTCGCCGGCAGGGCTGCGGGGCGCGAGGGTCCGGAAGGGTTGCAGGCTCGGCTAGAGCGTTCTCACGCGAGGCTCGCTGCCGTGCAGCATCAGCTCGGTGATCGCCCACACCAGCGCGTCGAGCCGGTCGGGCGATCGGCCCGACGACAGCCCGTCTGCTGCGAAATCGCACATCTCGTCCTCCAGCGCCGGAAAGCGCGCGGCGTGGCGAACGCGCCCCTGCTCGTAGAGTGCGGCCACCGGTTCGGCGCGCATCCACTTGCCGCGGCTGGCGCGGACGCTGCGCACCGGCACGGTCGCATCGACGCCGCGGATCACCGCCGCCACCATGTCTCCGCCCTGGTTCACCTCCGCCACCAGACAGTCCGCCTCGAGTTCGCGGTAGAGCGCCACCGCACGCGCGGCCCAGCCCTGCGGCGTCAGCCCCTGCACCGTGGCATCGGCCAGAACCAGTGCCACGCCCGGGGCGACCATTCCCGCGGCCACGATGCCGCAGGCGTCCGAGCTGCGCCGCGAGCCGGCCGGCGGGTCCACCGCCACGACGATCCGCGACAGCGGGCGGCGGGCAAGCTCCGGCGCCAGCGCCGCCTCCACCTGCGCCCGCACCCAGAGGGCGTCGGGGCGGTCGGCGATCACCTCGCCCTCCAGTTCCTGGCGGCCGAGGACGGTGCCGCCGTAGCGGGCCTCGACGGCGGCCAGGAAGCCGGCGGCGAGGTTGCGGGCGTTGTCGCGCGTCGTCATGCGGGTCAGTTCGAAGCTCGGGTCGGCCATCAGCCGGCGCACCAGCTTGGCCGGCCGGGGCGTGGTGGTGACGAGCTGCAGCGGCAGCCGTCCGAGACGCAGGCCGAACTGCAGCATGTCGAAGGTCGCGTCCATGTTCTTCCATTTGGCCAGCTCGTCGCACCAGGCCGCCGCGAACTGCGGCCCGCGCAGGCTGTCGGGATCCTCGGCCGAGAAGATCTGCGCCACCGCGCCGGAGCGGTCCCAGACCAGCCTCCGCCGCGACGGCTCGAAGCGCGGCCGGTCCTCTCGCGCGATGGTGCGGATGCCGGAGGGACCCTCGATCATCACCTCGCGCACGTCCGTCAGCGTCTCGCCCACCAGGGCCAGCGACGCGTAACGCTCGAGCGCATAGGGCGACAGGCCGCGGGCCACGCCCTGAACCCATTCGGCGCCGAGCCGCGTCTTGCCGGCGCCGCGGCCGCCGATCACGATCCAGCCGGCGCGCGCATTCGCAGAAAGCCGCCACAGCGGATATTGCTCGTGCCTGGCCTGTCCCGCCCAGCTCTCCAGGTAACGCCTAGGCGTCGTCCTGCGGACGAAAGCCGGCGGCGAGGAGCCGGCGAGCTTCGAGCGCAGCCAGGTCGACGATGCGTTCATTGACGTCGCGGACGTATCGGGCGAGGTCTTCGTCACTGGTGGTCTCTTCTTCCTGCTCGCGTTCTCGTGCGCGCGCTTCCCAGCGTTCGATCATGCCGGCGAAGGCCGAAAGGCCGTCGATCTCCTTCTTGTCCAGCCCTGCCCCGCTGCGCTCGGCGCGTTCGACCAGCGCCGCCAGTTGGCCGATCACGAAGGCGCTCGCACCGGCGATCACCGAGGCTGCGTCTTGCGTGGCGGGCGGCGGCAGCGCCGGCACGTCGGCTCGCATTGCCGGCGTCGCGGCGGCGGCGCCGCCCGGGCCACGACCCGGCAGGGGGATGACGCGATGTCCGCGGGCTCCGCCGGCCCGGTCCGTCTCCGCGGCGCCCGCCGCCGGCTCCGCCCCGGAGGACGCGGCAGCCCGCTCCTGCCATTCACCTTCGGCAGCGCTCGCGGCGATGATCTGGTCCGGCAGCGCCTTCCCCCGCGACGGGCTCCCGTCGATGCACTGCCAGTTCTCGGCCACCGCCCGCGCGCGGACGACATCGCCATCGACGTCCATCGCCGCTGCCACCAGGCTCACCGTCAAGGGCGCGCCCTCGCAGAGCGCGCGTGCCGCCATCCACTGCGGCACCGTTCCGCGTGTCATGACCTCTCCCGACATGTCCCGATATCTGCCCGCCGACAGCGGCCCGAACCACCCCGCCTTGCAGCCCGGGCGGCGCTCTTCAGGCGCAATTCTTCGACGATGACGAATACCTACAGGATCACCGTGACGCCGTCAAGGACTTTTTTCCTAGTTCATGTATGAGCGGGCTATGGGGACAGCTGGTCGGAGGAAACCGGGTCCGTCGGCGTTCGGCGTTCCAACGCCCGCTTCAGCCGGCCACGCCATGCGTCAGCGCGCGCAGCGGTGCCGAGAACGTCAGCACCAACCCCTTCTCCGCATAGGTGCTCGACACTTCGCCGATCGCCCCGAGGCTCGCCCTGATCAGCCGCGTGCCGAAGCCCGCGCTGCCGGCGCGCGGCGGCGGCTGGTCGTTGATCTCTGCCCAGCGGAAGTCGAACAGCGGCTCGCCGCCATCGCCTTCCACGGCCCAGACGATGTCGATCGCGCCGGACGAACGGCTGAGCGCACCGTATTTCATCGCATTCGTCGCCAGTTCGTGCACCACCAGCGCGAAGGTCAGCGCCGCCTGCGGCGAGAAGTCGACGTCCGGTCCGTGGAGGCGCAGGCGGCCCTCCTCCACCATGTGGACGGAGAGCGTCGCGTCGAGCAGCAGGCGGAAGTCGGAGCGCTGGAAGTCGGTCGACAGCAGCAGGTCGTGTGCGCGGGCCAGCGCCGCGAAGCGCTCCACCAGGAGCCGCTCCACGTCTTCCAGCCCGCCGGCGCGGCGCAACGTCTGCGAGGCGATCGACTGCAGCACCGCGATCGTGTTCTTCACGCGGTGGGCGAGTTCGCGCGTCATCAGGCGCTGGCGCTGCGCGGCCGCCTCCAGTTCCAGGAGATGATCGCGCACCTGGTACTGCCGGCGCCGCCCGTTGAGCGCCCAGCGCACCGCGCTGACGAGGCTCTGGGAGCTCATCGGCCGTTCCAGCGTGATCATGTTGACGATCTCGACCGGCACGAGGCGCCGCAGTTGCATCTGCTCCGACATCGACTGCCGCCGGCTGACGATGAAGATGAAAGGATAGGCCGACCAGGCAGGCTGCGCCTCGATGGCGGTGACGAGGCCGCCCCAGTCGCCGCGCGCGGCGGCATCCTCGGTCATCAGGATCGCGCCGGTCTCGTCGCCCAGCGTCTCCGCCAGGGCCGCGAGCGAGGCGATGGGGCGGCCCGTCAACCCGTGCGCCGCCAGCGTGGCGCGGATGTTCTCGGCATCCCTGCCCGATGGCGCCAGGATGTGCACCGTCTCACTCAGCGGCTGCATCCGACCGGTGTTCCATCAGCCTGTCCTCGTCGCCCACGAATTGCGGCGTGCCGGTGAGGACGCCGCTGAACTCGGTCAGCCCGTTGCCGACCCGGATGCCGCCGCGGTCGATGAGCAGTTCGCGGATGACGTCCTCGTGCGCGCCGCCGCGGTTCTTCAGGACCGACATCGCCTTGCGGATGCGCCCCTTGGCCTCGAAGAAGCGGAACAGCACCACCACGTCGGCGATGTAGGAGATGTTGACGTGGCTGCTCGTCATCGAGCCCACCAGCCCCGCCTGCGGGTTGATCAGCAGCGTCAGCACCCCCTCCTGGCTCAGATAGGACAGCAGCTCGTGCAGTTGCAGCAGCAGCTGCTTCTCCTGCGGCATGGAGGTCAGGTAGCCGTTCATGCTGTCGAGCACGATCACGCGCACGCCGCGCTCCTGCACCTCCCGCCGGACCATCCAGGCGAAATGGCCCGGCGTGATGTCGGCCGGGTCCACCTGCACGATCTTCAGCAGCCCGTTCTCCAGGTAGGGCTGCGGGTCCTGGCTCATCGCCCTGGCGCGCGCGATCAGCGTGCCGACGCGCTCGTCGAACTCGTAGACCGTCGCCGGCTCGCCGCGGGCGCAGGCGGCGAGCGCGTAGCTGAAGGCCACGGTCGTCTTGCCGCTGCCGGCAGGGCCGGTCAGGAGAACGCTCGTCCCGCGCAGCGGCCCGCCCTCCATCAGTCCGTCCAGCGCGGCGTTGCCGCTGCTGACCGGTTCGCCGGCGAAAGGCTTGCCGTGCTGCGCGGCGATCAGGCTCGGATACACCCGCAGCTCGCCGGTCTCGATGGTCATGTCGTGATAGCCGGCCGAGAAGCGGATGCCGCGCATCTTCTGCACCTGGCAGCGGCGCCGCGCCGCGCCGAAGTCCAGCGTGTCGCGCTCCAGCGTGACCACGCCGTGGGCGATCGAGTGCAGGTGGTTGTCGCGCCCGCCGCCGGTCGTGGTCATGTCGTCGACCAGCAGCACGGTGATGGCCTTGCCGGAGAAGTACTGCTTCAGGCCCAGCACCTGGCGCCGGTAGCGCAGCGAATCCTGCGCCAGCAGCCGCAGCTCCGACAGGCTGTCGAAGACCAGCCGCGTCGGCCGCACGGCCTCCACCCGCGCCATGATCAGGTCGACGGTGGCCGACAGTTCCACCTCCCACGGGTGCAGGATCGTCTGCTCCCGCCCGTCGCCCAGAATGTCCTGCACCGCCGAAAGCTCGAACAGCTCGATGCTGTCGAGGTTCCAGCCATGCGACAGGGCGATCGCCGACAGTTCGTCGCGGGTTTCCGACAGGGTGATATACAGGCACCGCTCGCCGCGCGCCGCGCCCTCGAACAGGAACTGCAGCGCCAGCGTGGTCTTGCCCGAGCCGGGCGTGCCTTCGACGAGATAGACCCTGGCAGGCGTCAGGCCGCCGCCGAGGACGACGTCCAGACCTTCGGTGCCGGTGGAGATGCGCGGGTCGCGAGTATTCATCGTGTCGGGAACATCGGGCTTCGTAGCGGGAACATCGGGGTTCGGCATGTGTTTGGACGGCGCGATGAGGCTGCTCCGTGCGGGATGCGGGATCGGTTCACGCGGAACCGGCGCGCCGGTCCCGATCCATCGCATAATGCCCGCGGCCGCCCCGGAGTTCCCATGCCGACGCCGCGGGCGGAAGCCTGACGCGGCAGGGGTTCACCCCCGCGCCCTCCTCATCGCGTCCATCACCGCCACCGTCTCACGCTCACGCGTCACGCGTCTGGACGCGCAGCTGGCTCATGATCCTCCCGAAGCGCCGCCATGGGAGCAGATTGCAACGGGAGGTGGATGCAGGGGCGGTGCAGGCCGCGGGGGCCGGGCGAGAGGCCCCCGCCGGCCGGACCTGCGCCGGTGCCGAAGTGCCGCGTGAACCCTTCGTTAACCATGGCCTGAGAAGCTCGGGGCGCAACGAGGCGCCACGATGGCCATACTCTTTCCCTTTCCCGAGCGGACGGCGGGCGGCGGGCCGAAAACCCTGTCCGAAGGTGGCACTCTCGTCGCCATGAAGGGCGTCCGGCTGGAACGGACGATCGAAACCGTCGCCTTCCTGAGGTCGCTGCCCGACCAGTCCTATCTCGACCGGTTCAATCGCGCCCGTCCCGTGGAGAACGATCGCTCGGCGGAGCGTCACCACGCCCGGTTTCCCGACGAACGCCCCGAGCGGGGATGACGAAGGCGCGGCGACGAGCCCTCTGAGCCTGCATTGCCCCGCCGCGGACGACGGTCGCCCGCGCGCGCCGTTGTACGGACGGCGGGGCGACGTCGCCGCCGGTCGTTGATAAATCGTTAAGAGCGCGTTAACCGTGTCTGAGTCGGCCTTCGGAATCAGTCGGGAAGCGCGTCATGGCAGAAATCATCCGGCTCCCGATCGTCCACAGGGACGACGTCTCCGCGCAAGTCGACGTCCGCAGCGACGACTACGCCGTAAAGGCCTCGTCTCCCTCGGACGGTGTATTCTGGGTCCGGATCGAGCTTCCCGTTCGGGACGAAGTGGTCGTTTCCGATTTCAATCCCGGCAAGCTCGGAGACGAGGTGTTGATCGCGGCGCTGCTGCGCGCGGTCGAGGGAATGGCGTCCGGCGCGAACACCTTCCTGTTCAAGGACGTGGCGCCCGGACCCGCCAATCCGCGCAGCGGCCTGCTGATCGCTGCCGCCCGGACCCGCATCGAGAAGGCCGCGGAGCGGCTGGCGCGACAGCGGCGGCGGACAGTCCATCGCGTCTCCCTCGAGGAGCATCGTGGTAAAGTGAACGTGCGCGTCCAGCTTTCCTGAGACGAACGCCCCGGCCGGACCAGTCCGGCGTCTCGTTGATCCGGCGTTGTAGTCTGACGTTCCATCCCCCCTCTTGCCCCGTCCTGCCGTCCGGTGCATGAATGGCGGCCGCCCGAAATCCGCCCGCATCCCGGCACAGAACCCGTTTCCAGGGACGTCGAACCGCCACAGGCCATGGAAAACCCGTTCGAACCGAAAGATCCGCGGACGCCGCGTGCCGCCAGGCTGCTCGAGATCGACGCCTGGCTCGATTCCACCCTCTATGACGCCGGCTTCTTCCTGCGCGACCGCTGGGAGCGCATCACCGTGTTCTTCCGGCGCTTCCGCGTCTACGGCCTGCAGCGGGCGGTGGTGGAAGTGGCCTCGGAAGGGCTGACGCTCGGAGCCGCCGGCTCGGTGGTGCTGCTGGCGCTCGCCATCCCGGCCTTCGAGGAGACGGCCGGCAACTGGCGCGCCCAGGCCGATTTCGCCGTCACCTTCCTCGACCGCAACGGCGCCGAGATCGGCCAGCGCGGGCTGATCCAGCGCGACTCCGTGCCGGTGGACGAGATGCCCGACGTGGTGGTCAAGGCGGTGCTGGCCACCGAGGACCGGCGCTTCTTCGCGCACTGGGGCATCGACTTCCTCGGCCTCGCGCGCGCCATGACCGAGAACGTGCGGGCGAATTCCGTCGTGCAGGGCGGGTCCACCATCACCCAGCAGCTGGCCAAGAACCTGTTCCTGACCAACGAGCGCACGCTGGAGCGCAAGGTCAAGGAGGCGTTCCTGGCGGTCTGGCTGGAGATGAACCTCTCCAAGAAGGAGATCCTGCAGCTCTATCTCGACCGCGCCTACATGGGCGGCGGCACCTTCGGCATCACGGCCGCGACCGACTTCTACTTCGGCAAGGGCATCAAGGACGTGACGCTGGCGGAGGCGGCCATGCTCGCGGGCCTGTTCAAGGCACCGGCCCGCTACGCGCCGCACATCGATCTGCCGGCGGCGCGCGCCCGCGCCAACCAGGTGCTGACCAACATGGTGGAAGCCGGCTTCCTCACCGAGGGGCAGGTCCTGGCCGCACGCCGGCAGCCGGCCGCCGTGGTGGACCGCGACGGCGCCAAGAATCCCGACTATTTCCTCGACTGGGCCTTCGAGGAGGTCAAGCGCATCGCCCAGCGCATGCCCGGCCACTCGCTCGTCGCGCGCACGACGCTCGATCTCGGCATCCAGGCGGCGGCGGAGGAGGCGCTCGAATTCCACCTGCGCCAGCACGGCAAGGAATACGGCGTCAGGCAGGGCGCCATCGTCGTCCTCGACCACGACGGATCGGTGCGGGCGCTGGTGGGCGGGCGCGACTACGGGCTGTCGCAGTTCAACCGCGCCACCTCGGCGCAGCGCCAGACCGGCTCCTCCTTCAAGCCCTACGTCTATGCCGCCGCGATGGAAAAGGGGTTCACGCCCGACAGCGTCATCTCCGACGCGCCCATCACCTGGGGTGCCTGGTCGCCCAAGAACTACACGCGCGGCTATTCCGGCCGCATGACGCTCTCGACCGCGTTGATCAAGTCGATCAACACGGTGCCGGTCCGGCTCGCCAAGGAGCACCTGACGATCCCGCCGATCAAGAAGCTCGCCGAGGAGATGGGGGTGGAAAGCCCGGTCTTCTCCGACAAGACGATGGTGCTGGGCACCTCGGGCATGACCGTCATGGACCAGGCGACGGGCTATGCCGTCTTCGCCAATGGCGGCTTTGCCGGCACGCGGCACGGCATCGTGCAGCTCGCCACCCATTCCGGCGAGGTCGTGTGGGACTGGCGCCGCGACGCGCCGCCGCCCAGGCGCGTGCTGTCGGAGCAGGCGGTGCGGTCCATGAACGAGATCCTCGTCCAGATTCCCGAGATCGGCACGGCCCGCCGCGCCGCGCTCCAGGGCATCCGCAGCGCCGGCAAGACCGGCACGACCCAGGCCTACAAGGATGCCTGGTACGTCGGTTTCACGGGCAACTACACCGCCGCCGTCTGGCTCGGAAACGACGAGTTCACGCCCACCCGCAACATGACCGGCGGCTCGCTGCCGGCCAAGACCTGGCAGCGGCTGATGACCTATGCCCACCAGAACGTCGAGCTGAAGCCCATCCCCTACATCGAGAAGCCGTTCCTCGACGAGAAGGGAAACCAGACCGAGGCTCCCGTCGTCGCGGCCGCGACGCCCGATGCAGACGAGGCCGGCGAGCGTCCGCCCGTCCTGTCGGAGCGGACCGCCGCGCTGCTGCGCTCCATGTCGGACCTCTTCCGCGATTCGCCGAAACTGTCGGCGGCCGGCGGCGGCGAAACCCTCTCCTCGCTTTGACCGGCGGCCCGTCGATGCGCAGCACGCCCGCCGGATGGTCCGACCGATGATTCGGTTCGTCGCCTCCGTCGGCCTCGTCTTCCTTCTGGCGATCGGTGGCGGCGCCGCCTCGGTGCATGTCGCGCTCGACCGGCTGGCCGGCTTCGACGGGCTGGCGGTCGGTCCATGGACCGCCTTCCCGAGCCGGGGCACGCCGGATGCGGATCCCTATTCCAAGGCCCGCTTCTCGCGCAATGCGGAGCTGCCGCTCGGCAAGGCCGAGGGCCTCGCCTTCGTGGCCTCCGCCGATTCGGCGGGAGAGCCGCTGCGGCGCGCCTGCAGCTACCGGATCGAGGGCAGGCTTCCCGCGGCGCGGTTCTGGACGCTCTATCCGTCGGATGCGGAAGCCGGGCCGCTGCCGGCCCGGAAGCTGCGGTGGCCGGGGCTTCATTCGATGCAGGTCCTGCGGCGGGCCGACAATACCTTCGAGATCGTGGCGAGCCCCGCTCCGCATCCGGGCAACTGGCTCGCCACCGGCGGCGACGGCACGATGAACCTCGTGCTCACGCTTTACGATGCACCCGCGCTCGGTAATCCGGATGCCGCGGAGGTTGAACTGCCCCTGATCTACCGGACCGGCTGCGAATGACGCGGGCCTTCCACATCCTGATCCTCGGCGTCGTCGGGGCGGCCATCGTCCACATCGCCATCCTCCTCCTGCTGCCGGTGCTGTCAGGGCGCGACGCCTGGGCGCGGCTGGCCACGCAGGGCGACCTGCGCCAGCCCGTCCGGCTGGAATCGCCCGTCGAGGGCTCCCCGGTGCCGCTCGCCGATCCGTTCTTCCTCGGCGGAGGCTGCCGCTTCGACCTGCACCAGCACGGCGTCCTGCATGTCACCGCCGGCGCCGGCGCCCCGTTCTGGTCGGTGTCGGTCTACGACCGGCGCGGCTACAATCTCTACTCCTTCAACGACCGGACGGCGGCGGGCGGACGTCTCGATCTGGCCATCGCCACCTCCGCGCAGCTGACGGAACTGCGCCGCGAGCTTCCCGAAGCGCTGGCGCGCTCGATCTTCGTGGAGGTGGACAATCCGCAGGGGATCGTCGTGGTGCGCGCTTTCCGGCCCGATCCCACCTTCGAGACGGTGGTGGAGAAGTTCCTCGGATCGATCGCCTGTGAAGCAGTGTGACGGACGATAAACCGTCTTTCGTTGCGAAACGGCACAGGACGCTGTATAGACGGCGCGATTTCCCATTATCGGTGGCTTAGTCCCACCGCCCGCGCAGGGACGCGGGCGAACGAAGAGGAGTATCTTCATCATGGCCAACCAGCTCTTGATGCCCAAGGCGACCGCCGTCTGGCTCGTCGACAACACAGCCATGTCCTTCGACCAGATCGCCTTCTTCTGCCACCTCCATCCGCTGGAGGTTCGGGCCATCGCCGACGGCGAGTCCGCGCAGGGCATCAAGGGTCAGGATCCGGTGATGACCGGACAGCTGACGCGCGAGGAGATCGCCAAGGCGGAGGCCGATCCGAACTACCGGCCGCGGCTGTCGGAGCCGAAGGTCCGCATCCCCGAATCGAAGCGGAAGGGCCCGCGCTACACGCCGCTGTCGAAGCGCCAAGACCGGCCGAACGCCATTCTGTGGCTGGTCCGCAACCATCCCGAACTGAAGGACGCGCAGATCTCGCGCCTCGTCGGCACCACCAAGTCGACCATCGAGCAGATCCGCGAGCGCAAGCACTGGAACTCGGCCAACCTCGCGCCGATGGATCCGGTGACGCTCGGCCTCTGCTCGCAGATCGACCTCGACCTCGAAGTGCAGCGCGCCTCGCGCGGGCTTCCGCCGCAGGCGCCGGCGGGCGACACGCTGCTGCCTGCCTCGATGACCGAGACGCTCGAGGTGCGGCGGCCCGCCGAGCCGGAGGGCGAGAAGGAACTCGACGCGAGCGCCGTCTTCGCCAAGCTCACCTCGCTGAAGCGCACCCGCACCGACGACGAGGACGAGGACTGACCGTTTCGCCGACGAGGCGCGTTCAGCCCGGCTCGCCCGTCCCCTTGCGTGCTGCCGCACGGCCGTCCTGCCGCGCGCCGCGCGCGGGTGGCAGCGGCGCCACGCGCTCGTAGCGAACGCCCGGGAAGATGACGATGGCGGCCGGTCCCTGCGGCCGCGGGCGCGTGCCGCGCGATGACGCGCTGGCCGGCATGAAGGTCAGGATGTTGGTCATGGCTCCGGCGATCCCTGGTCGATGAACGCGGGTACGCTTACGAACGATGCGCCGTCACACTGCCGCCCACAGGGTTAACAGCTCGCTAACACATTGCCGCTAATGCTGTCGGTTGGAAGCGCCGGAGGGGATGGGGCGGCATGCCGCCTTGCCCGACGGCCGGCGCAGCGTTCGTGTCAGGCGTCAGGCGTAGCTGTGTCATCGGTTTTCCGGGAGATCGCGATTCGCACCGAGAGCGGCAAGTCGGACCGGCTGTTCCGCGCCGCGGTTTCGGCCTTCACGTCGCTCACGCGGCCGTCGCGGCGCGAGATCGCGCAGCTCGCCCAGCTCACTTTGCCGCTCATCGACCGCACCTCCATCGAAGCGCGCCGCTTCGCCTGCGCGGTCCTGTCGGACTCGCGCCACGCGCCCGCCGATCTCGTCCATCGCCTGTGCGAGGAGCCGGTGGAGATCTGCGCGCCGCTCCTGATCCGGTCGCCGCTCCTGTCCAATGCCGATCTCGTGCGGATCATCGGGACCAGGGGCGCCGCGCATGCCCGCGTGATCGCCCGCCGCGGCGACCTGCATCCGGCGATCGCCGCTCTGGTCCATGCGCTGGTGCGCGCCGCCGGGCAGGACGAGGCCGCACGCAACGAATCCGTCGCACCCCCCTCCCCCGCGGCACCCGGCACGCCTGCCGCCGTGCGTCCCGCCCGCCCGGCCATGCCCCCCGCCGCGGTGCCCGCGGCCCCGGCTGCCGCCCGGGGGCAGGCCGCCCCGGCCGCCACCGTCGCCCGTCCCGCAACTCCGGCCGCCCCTCCCGCGATGCCCGCCGCCGCGGCAGCGCCCGCGGCGTCCGTCGCAGCCTCCGCCGGGGAATCCCCTGTCCTTGGCCTGCTCGATCAGGCGGGGACCGGATCCGCTCCGGGTTCGGCCGCGAGCCTGCTGCCGGAGGCCGTCCGCGACGCGGCGGAGGCGGTGCGACGCGAGCTGCGCGCGATCATGGCCGGCCAGCGGCCGCGCCGGACGTCGACGCCCCGCTCCGCCGAGAGGCTGGCGCACGAGGACGACTACCAGCGGCTGAAGGCGACGCTGCTCTCGGGCAGCGCGCTGGCCTTTCGCGACGCTCTGGCGCAGGCACTCGGCATCGGCGCCGAAACGGCGCGGTCGATCGCCGCCTCGCGCAGCTATGACGACCTGATCGCCGCCTTCCGCCACATCGACCTGTCGGAGGAGGAGGCCTTCCTGCTCGTCTGCGCGGCCTGCCCGGAACGCTTCTCGCGCACCAGCGCGATCCGCCTCTTCCTCGAACGCTACCGCGCCTTCCCGGCGGCTGCGGCCACCGGCATCGTGCTCGCCTGGCGCACCGACCGTCTGTCGCCCCGCTCCACTCCGGTCCGCGCCGGCGGCCAGGCCTCCGTCCACCCGCTGCCGCCCCGCGGCGACGTCCGGGCATCCTAGGCCCGTCCGCGATCTCCGCGCCCACCCTCTTCCCCGGGCAGGGGGTCCGAAGAACGGCAGGCGAATCGTGACGGTGAGGGTGCTGCCTGCCGCCGCGCAGCGGCGGGAGGATCAGGGCAAGCGCAGGGACGGGATCGTCGTGCCGGGAGTTCTCCAGGTGCGCGCCGGGGCATGCATCGCGTCTGTTCCGGGCACGGTTGCTCGGCCCCGGCCCAGGGGCCGCGCTCAGTCCGCCACCAGCTCCACCAGTTCCCCCGCCGGCGTCGCGGTGTCCAGTTCCACGAACCAGACGTCGCCGTCGAACCGCGCCTCGCGCTCGATGCGCCCCGCCAGCGCCTCGTCGTCGAGGCCTTCGGCCACGACCGAGAATCGCCTGCCCGAGCCGCCCTCCTCTGCGTAGTCCGTCTGCGGCGCCGGCCCGACCAGCCGGGACGTCCCGTCGCGCCCGCGAAACACCAGGAACACCGCCCCCGCCTCCGCCGCGCCCTTGCGCATCACCGCCGCGAACCCGCCGGCATTGAACACACGGCGCGTCAGCGCCGAGACGAAGAAATCGGAGGTCAGGCGTGGCACGGCGGGTCGGTCTCCTGCGACGGCGTTGCGCTCTGCAGAGGGCGGGCGCGGACGGCCGACGCCGGACGGCAGGGCGACGGCGGCACTGCCGCCGCTCTCCTCGCGCTCAGCCCTTCAGCCTGTTCATGATCTGCTCGAGGAACCCGAGCAGCAGGGCGGACGCCACGAAGGCGAGGTGCATCAGGGTCGCCCACATCAGCTGCGCCGTCGTGTACTGCTGGGTGTTGAGGAATATCTGGAGCAGGTGGATCGAGGAGATCGCGACGATCGAGGAGGCCACCTTGATCTTGAGGCTGCCCGCGTCCAGCTTGCCCAGCCACGAGATCTCCCCGTTCTCGGCGCCGTCGAAACGGCTGACGAAGTTTTCGTAGCCCGAGATCATGACCATGACGATCAGGCTCGCCACCAGCGCCGCATCGATCAGTCCGAGCATCGCGAGGATCATCTCCGCCTCGTCGAGGACGAAGACCTCCAATGCCACCTTCGAGAGCTTGTAGAGGAACGACACGGCATAGATGCCGAGCGCCACCGCCAGCCCCACGTAGAAGACGACGAGGATCCAGCGGGCCGAGAGGATCAGCCGCTCGACGAGCAGTTCCATGGACTTCATCGACGGTCTCCGTCCGTGTTCGTCGGGGCAACGCCGCGACGTCCGCAGGACGAGGCGGCGGGCGGGCGCGTCCCGGCCGTGTCGCGGACGGACCAGTCCCTCTCCGCCGGCCGTTCCGGCCGGCGCCCTCGCGCCTGCTCTTAGGCGATCCGCGCCCGGCGGGCAACGTCCGGCGTGCGGCGGAAGACCTGCCGGAGCCGGGCCGTGACGGAGTCAGCCCTTGAGCGCCTTCACCAGCGACAGGGCGGCATCCCACAGGTCGAAGACGCGCGCCATGAAGTGCTCCCGGGCGACGAAAGGCCTGCCACCCGCACCGCACAGTTCCGCCTCCACGGTGTCGATCAGGCGCAGCAGGCGGCGGCGATGAATGCCGAGCAGGGCCTGGAGCGGATCGGCCAGCAGGCCGGCGAAGGTGGTGACCAGGGCCCCGAGCGACATCAGGCAGGCCAGGCTTGCCGCGACCAGCCAGGGGTCCGTCCTGGCTGGGAAGACGCCGTACCACAGGCCGCCGAGCATCTCGCCGAGCGGGAAGGCGGCGACGGCGGTGCTGCGCGCCAGCGCCTCCGCGACGCCGGGCGCGATCGAGATCATGCCGGGCGTCAGCGCATGGAACAGCGCCGCGCCGGCGATCAGCGTGAGCAGGGCCGTCGTCAGTTCCGCGACAGCCGAACGGGTCCCGCTGTACTCCGCGATCGCTTCGGCGATGCGGTCGGCGCGCAACCGGGCCTCCTGCGGTTCCGGCAGGCCATCGAAGGTCGCGGCGAGTTCCGGCGCCGCGAGGATCGCCGGTGCGAGGCCATGCCTCCGTATGTCGACGGCGTGCTGCGACGTTCCGATGCCCAGCAGGTTCTGCAGGATCGCCGTCTCGAGCCGGGCCGAGA